>JBDSLU010000573.1:0-5973 GCA_039916225.1 Vicinamibacteraceae bacterium | reverse complement strand
CACCGCCGGAGAGCTGGGACGGATAATGGTGGCCGCGCCCGCTCAGCCCGACCTCGTCCAGCAGCGCCCGCGCCCGCTCCGTCGCGTTGCGCCGGCCGGCGATCTCCATCGGCACCAGCACGTTCTCGAACGCCGTCAGCGACGGCACCAGGTGAAAGAACTGGAAGACGAACCCGATGGCGCGGCCGCGCAGCCGGGCCAGGGCGTCCTCGCCGAGCTTGGTGATGTCGATGCCGTCGATCAGGATCTCGCCGGTCGACGGCTGGTCGAGGCCGGCCATCAGGCCGATCAGTGTCGACTTGCCGCTGCCGGACGGCCCGACAATGGCCAGCCGCTGGCCGGCTTTCACGTCCAGGTCGAGCGGATGCAGGATGGTCAGCGGCTGGCCGCCGCTGGCCACCGTCTTCGAGACGCCGCGCAGCGTGATCATGAATGCGACACGGTGCCGAGCAGTGGCCGCAGGGCCGGCCACACCGTGTCCGCAACGATTCGGGCGCCGCGCGCGTTGGGGTGGATCCCGTCGTCCTGGTTCAGCGACGCGATGCCGGCCACGTTGTCGAGGACGAAGCGCACGAGCGGGACGCGCTCGTCGCGGGCGACGGCGCTGAAGGCCTCGCGGAAGGCCGTGGCGTAGGCCGGGCCGGCGTTGGGCGGCGCCTCCATGCCGCACAGCAGGACCGCCAGGTGGCGGTCGCGTGCGGCACGGACGATGTTGGTCAGGTTTTTCTTCAGTTCCTCTGGCGGCAGCCCGCGCAGGCCATCGTTGCCGCCAAGCTCGACGATCAGGACCCGGACGTCACCGTCGAGCGCCCAGTCGAGGCGCCGGAGGCCGCCCGCCGAGGTATCCCCCGACACGCCGGCGTTGACGACTTCGTAGCCCAGCCCTTCGCGGTCGATCCGCTCCTGGAGCCGGGCCGGGAAGGACTCGTCGCGGCGAAGCCCGTAGCCGGCGGCGATGCTGTCGCCCAGGACCACGAGGCGGGGACGCACCGCGACCGGCGCCGACGCCACCGCATCGGCGGCGGGAGGGGCCGGAGCGGCGGCCTGGGTCGAGGCGGGTGGGCGATCCGCGGCCGGTGGCGTGGCCCCGCCGACGCCGTCAGTCGGCGCCGCGCAGCCGGCCGCCAGCGCGAGCGCGGCGGCGGCCATTGCCGACACGAACCGGCGACCGTTCGATTTCCCCGTTCCCAGGACCCACCTTGGCATGGCGTATTGGACGTCGTTCCCCGTCCCTGAGTTTCCCACGTTTGGCCCGCCGCCCATCTCAGCCACGGCGGACCGCTCAGCGCAGCCGCAGGCCGACCTTCAGCCAGCGCCCCGGCATGTCGACGCCCTTCACTTCCTGATACGCCTGATCGAAGGCGTTGGCCACATCGGCGTAGACCTCGGCGCGGCCGAGGGGATGGGCGATGCGCAGGTCGGCGACCCAGTAGTCGCGGCCATCGGCCCGCCGGGTGTAGGTGACGTGCGAGCCCAGGTCGAGCCGGCGCCAGGTCGTCGCCCCCGAGAGCGAGAGCGCGTGCGGCGCGTAGTCGAGGACGTACTTCGAGAGCAGCGCCAGGGTCGGGGCGGCGGCCTGCTGGCCCGTGTAGCGGACGCCCCACAGCGCGGTGCCCAGCCGCCGCGACAGCCCGAGTTCGACGCCCGTGGTGTCGACGTCGCGGATGTTCGTGGTGTGCCAGCGCTCGGTCGGCACGGCGCGAACCCAGTCGATGACATCGGCGTCCCATCGGCCAAAGACCGTGGCGCTCGCCATCCACCCGCCGGCGAACGCGTCGATGCCGCCGTCGGCCGACCAGGCGCGCTCGGGCGACAGATCGTCCGACGCGATGTGGTTCGGATCCCGGTAATAGAGCTCGGTGTAGGTGGGAATGCGGAAGCTGCGGCCGGTCGCCGTGCGCCAGCGCACCTTGGGCACGATCCAGCCGCTGGCGGCGATGGCCGGGCTCCAGGCCGTGCCGAAGCGGTTGTAACGATCGACGCGGACGCCCGGCTGGACGACCAGCCGCGAGCCAATCGCCTGGCGCAGCTCGACGACCGCGCCGGTCCGCGTGAACGTGCGCTCGCCGAGCGCGGTCGAGTCGATGGCGTCGCGGCCAGCCGAACCGCCGACCGACAGCTGCGTTCCGGCGCCGAGCGCGGTGCGCCAGCGGCCGTTGGCCGACACCGCGTGGGTGCGATGGCGGTTGTCCGAGAGCGACGGCCGGGTCCAGTCGTAGACGAAACGGTCGCCGTGCGATCGATAGGCGCCGTCGATCGACAGCAGCGAGCTGCCGCGCGGCGCGAAGCGATGCTCGCCGCTCACCAGCGTCTGGTCGGTCCATTCCCGCGACGGCGACGGGCCGTAGAAGCCGGCGGCGCCGAACTCCTTGTCCAGGTAGGCGACGGACACGGTCGTGTCCTGCGCGACGGTCCCCTGGTAGCGGGCCAGCTTGACGTCGTGATCGCGGTGCGGCGCGAAGCCGGTCGAACGGTTGAACTCGCCGGAGAAGACGTGCTCGACCGGGCGCGCCGCCAGGCTCACCGACGCCGCGGCTTCGACCAGGTCGTGCTGGCCGAACGCCAGGTCGGCGTTGAAGCGGGGCCCGGCCCGCCGCGTGATTACGTTGATGGCCCCGCCGAGGGCGTCCGCGCCATGCACCGACGCGCCGCCGCCGAGCAGCACTTCGATGCGCTCGACGTCGAGCAGCGACACCGGAATGTCGCCGTTGTGGTGCCCCGACTGGGCATCGTTCAGCCGGGACCCGTTGACGAGCACCAGTGCCTGGCCGAAGCCGGCGCCGCGAATGGCGAAGTCGGCCTGGACGCCGCGCGGTCCACGCTCGCGTACCTCGACGCTGGGCACCAGCCGCAGGGCGTCGACCGGCGTCGAGACGGGCAGCCGGGCCAGGTCTTCACGGGTCAGGATCACGAGGGTGCGTCCGAGGCTGCCGAGCGCGTCAGGCGACACGGAACCGGTCACGACGACGGTCTCACGGACGTCGGCCGAGGCCGGGCTGGAGGGGGCCTGGGTCGAGGGCGTCGCGGATTGTGCCGCGGCGGTCGCCGCCGACAGTCCGAGCAGGGCCGCCACCACGCCGTGGCGCGCCGAAGTCCATCGTGCTCTGATCATTGCGGGCGTAATGTTACCCTGTCCGCCATGCGCGCCATTCGTGTGACGGCCTTCGGCGGACCTGAGGTCCTGACGCTCGCCGAGGTGCCGGATCCTCAGCCTGGACCGGGCCAGATCCGGGTCCGCAATCACGCGGTCGGCATCAATCCGGTCGAGGCCTACGTCCGCGCCGGTACGTATGCCAGCAAGCCGTCCCTGCCCTACACACCGGGCAGCGACAGCGCCGGCGTCGTCGATGCCCTCGGCGAGGGGGTCAGCGGCCTCGCGGTCGGGGATCGGGTCTACCAGGCCGGCCCGATGGCGGCATCGACCGGCGCCTATGCCGAGCTGACCGTCAACGACGCGCGCAACGTCCACGCCCTGCCCGCATCGCTGTCGTTCCAGCAGGGCGCGGCCGTCGGCGTCCCCTGCTCCACCGCCTGGCGGGCGCTCTTCCAGAAGGCTGGCGTCGTCGCCGGCGAGACCGTGCTGATCCACGGCGGCAGCGGCGCGGTCGGGACCGCCGCGATCCAGCTGGCCCGCGCCGCCGGCCTCACCGTCATCGCCACCGCGGGCACGGCCAAGGGCCTCGAGCTGGTCACGTCGCTCGGTGCGCAGCACGCCGTCGACCACAGCCAGCCGGACGCCGCCGCCGCGATCAAGGCGGCCGCCGGCGGACGCGGTCCCGACGTCATCATCGAGATGCTGGCCAACGTCAACCTGGCGCGAGACGCCGAGCTGCTGGCGCCGCGCGGCCGCATCGTGGTCGTCGGCAGCCGCGGCTCGCTCGACTTCGCGCCGCGCCTGCTGATGGGCAAGGAAGCGAGCGTGTTCGGGATGACGCTGCCGAACATGACCGCCGACGAGTGGCGGACCGTCAACACGGGTGTCCAGACGGCCCTCGCGGCCGGCACGCTGAAGCCGGTCGTCAACCGCGAGCTGCCCCTCGCCGAGGCGGCCAAGGCGCACGAAGCGGTCATGGCCGGTGGCGCGGCCGGCAAGATCGTCCTCGTGCCATGAGCACCGTCACCCGGCTCTATCTGATTCGGCACGGCGCCACCAACCTGAGCGCGGAGGATCGCTTCGCCGGCTCGGTGGATGTCGACATCTCGGAAGAAGGCCAGCGGCAGGCCGCCCGGCTCGGCGATCGCCTGGCCGACGACAAACTCGCCGCCGTCTACTGCAGTCCGCTCCGTCGATGCGTGGACACGGCCGGCTACGTTGCCCGCCCGCACGGCTTGACCCCGATCGTCCGCGACAATCTGCGCGAGATCGCCCATGGCCGCTGGGAAGGACTCCGCCGCAACGAAGTGGAATCGCAGTTCGCTGACGAGTACGCCGCGTGGGAGGAGGACCCCTTCACGTTCGCCCCCGAGGGCGGCGAGTCGGGCCTGCTCGTGCTGGCGCGGGCGCTGCCGGTGATTCGCGAGATCGTCGTCGCCCATCCGGGCGCCAACGTCGCCGTGGTGTCGCACAAGGCCACCATCCGCTTGCTGATCAGCAGCCTGCTCGGCTTCGACGCGCGCGGCTATCGCGATCGCCTCGACCAGAGCCCGGCCTGCCTGAACATCCTCGATTTCCGCGACACCGTGCGCGCCCGCTTGATGCTCTTCAACGACACGTCGCACTACACCGACCAGCCGACCCGCTCCCGCCATCAGCTCTCGAAGTGGTGGGACGAGTCGCGTCCCGACGGCCCGACGCGATGACACGGCGGCCGCGGGCCTCGCCGACCCGCGCTGGACGCCGGGCCGTGCTGGCCCGCGCCGCCGGCCTTGCCGCGGCCGGCTTGGCTCTCGATCCGGAGGGGGCCGGACGGATCCTCGAAGCGGTGCAGCGGGCCGCGCCGGGCGTCGATTGGCTATGGTCGGGCGCCATTGCGTCGGGAAGCGCGCGGGTGCGAGCGCGGGTCACGGTCGAGGGCCCGGTGCGGCTGATCGTCACCCGCGCCGACGGCCGGGCAGGCCGCGCCGACGATCCGGCCGCGCGGACCGTGAACCCGACCGGGCCGCCGTCGACCGACGGCGTCCACACCTTCGACGTCGACGGGCTGCAGCCCGACACCGCTTATCGCTACGTGGTCGAGACGGTGGCGGGCCGCGACGAGCGCGCCGGCCATTTCCGCACCTTCGGCGAGGGTCCGTATTCGTTCGCCTTCGCCTTCGGCTCGTGCGCCTCGACTGGTTCGAACAACCTGGTCTTCGAGACCATCCGCAAGCGTGCGCCGCACTTCTTCCTGCACCTCGGCGATTTCCACTACGCCAACATCGGCGTCGACGATCCGTGGCGGTTCCGCGAGGCGTCGAACCGCGTGCTGCGCTCACCGCGCCAGTCGGCGCTCTACCGCGAGTCGCCGATCGTCTACATCTTCGACGACCACGACTACGGCACCGACGATTCGGACGGCACCTCGGTGACGAGGGCGGCGGCGCAGCGCGTCTACCGCGAGCGCGTGCCGCACTACCCGCTGCCACTGTCGGCGATTCCCCCGAACGCGCCGCCCGGCGTCGGACCCATCGGGCCGATCGCCCAGGCCTTCACCATCGGGCGGGCGCGCGTCATCGTCACCGACACGCGCTCGGAGCGGACGCCGCAGCGTGCCGCCGACGCCAACAGCCGCACCATGCTCGGCCAGCGTCAGCGGCAGTGGTTGGTCGACGAACTGACCCGTGCGGCCGACGAGAAAGCGGCGGTCGTCTTCTGGGCCAACACGGTGCCGTGGATCACCAAGGAGAACCCGGGCAGCGGGCACGGCTGGGAACCGTACGCCCGCGAGCGCGCCGAGATCGCCGGCACCATCTCGAAGCTGGGGTTGACGTCGCGGCTGATCGTGCTCAGCGGCGACGCGCACATGGCGGCGATCGACGACGGCACGAACAGCA
>JBDSLU010000572.1:0-8541 GCA_039916225.1 Vicinamibacteraceae bacterium | reverse complement strand
ATGATTTCGCCCACCCACGATGTCGACGAGCGATCCGTTGCGCTTCGTGACGGCCGCCGACGCGGTCGTCGAGCCCTCGCCGTGGGGCCCACACGACTGGCTGTCGCGCGCCGGCCTGACCGCCGCCGAACGGCTGATGCTGGTCCGCGTCACGATGCCGCCCGGCAAGGGCCACGCCTTCCACCGCCATCCGGCGATGGAGGAAATCATCTACGTCGTCTCGGGGCGGGCCGAGCAATGGGTCGATCGCGAGGCGCGGCTGCTCGGCCCGGGCGAGGTCGCCCATATCCCGGCCGACGTCGTGCACGGGACCTATAACGCCGGCGACGGCGATCTCGTGTTCCTGGCCATCCTCTCGCCGGCGGTGTTCGAGGGCCCGGCCCTCGTCGACGTCTCCGGTGAAGCCCCCTGGGCGACGCTGCGTGCCGCCACCGGACCCTGACCGCATGCCGACGGTACTCCTGGTCGGGACGCTCGACACCAAAGGCGCGGAATACGCCTACGTCGGCGAACGCCTGCGCCAGCGCGGCGTCGACGTGCTGGTGATGGACCTCGGCGTCCTCGGCGAGCCGCCGTTCGCGCCGGACATCACCGCGGCGGACGTCGCCCGCGCCGGCGGCGCCGACCTCGCGGCGCTGCGCGCCGCCCGCGATCGCGGCCCGGCCATCGACGCCATGCTGCGCGGCGCCAGCGCGCTGGTCCCGGCCCTGCACCAGGCCGGCCGCATCGACGGCGTCCTCGGTCTCGGCGGGGGCGGCGGCACCGCGATGATCACCGCGGCGATGCGGACGCTGCCGATCGGCGTGCCGCGCCTGATGGTGTCGACGCTCGCCTCGGGCCAGACGGCGCAGTACGTCGACGTGACCGACATCACGCTGATGCCGTCGGTCATCGACATCGCCGGCCTCAACCCGCTGTCACGCCGGATTCTCGCCAACGCCGCCGGCGCCATCGCCGGCATGGTCGATCAGGCGCCCATCGAACACGACGAGCCGCCGCGCCCGCTGCTCGCCGCCACGATGTTCGGTGTCACCACGCCGTGCGTGACCGCCGCCCGGCAGCAGCTCGAAGCCGCCGGCTACGACGTCCTGGTCTTCCACGCCACCGGCACCGGCGGCCGGGCGATGGAAGCGCTGGTCGACAGCGGCTTCATCCAGGGCGTGCTCGACGTGACGACCACCGAATGGTGCGACGAGGTGGTCGGCGGCGTGCTGAGCGCCGGGCCGGATCGTCACGGGGCCGCGGCCCGGCGATCGATCCCGCAGGTGGTCTCGGTCGGCGCCCTCGACATGGTCAACTTCCACGGCATGGAGACGGTGCCGGCGGCGTTCGCCGACCGGACCTTCTACCGGCACACGCCGTCGGTGACGCTGATGCGCACCAGCGCCGCCGAGTGCCGCGAGATCGCGCGGCGTCTGGCGGCCCAGCTCAATCGCGCCACCGCACCGGTGACGCTGGTGCTGCCACTCGGCGGCGTCAGCATGATCGACGCACCCGGCCAGCCCTTCGCCGATCCCGACGCCGATCGCGCGCTGTTCGAGACGCTGCGCGCCAGCGTCGGTCCGAACGTGCGCGTCGTCGACGTCGACGCCCACATCAACGACCCTGTGTTCGCCGCGACGCTCGTGCACGAGATGCTGGCGGCGCTCCCCCCCGCGACCCGATCCCGGAACGTCTGACGATGCCTTTCATTTCACGAAAGACCGCGCTTTCCCGCCTCCGTGAACGTATACGGAAGCATCAGCCGATCGTCGGCGCCGGCGCCGGCACTGGCATCTCCGCCAAGTTCGCCGAGCGCGGTGGCGTCGACCTGATCATCATCTACAACTCCGGCCGCTACCGGATGGCCGGGCGCGGCAGCCTGGCCGGGCTGCTGCCCTACGGCGACGCCAACGCCATCGTCCAGGACATGGCCAGGGAAGTGCTGCCGGTGGTGCGCGACACGCCGGTGCTGGCCGGCGTCTGCGGCACCGACCCGTTCCGCATCATTCCGGTCCTGCTGCGCGAGCTCAAGGCGATGGGCTTCGACGGCATCCAGAACTTCCCCACCGTCGGCCTGATCGACGGCGTCTTCCGGGCCAACCTCGAGGAGACGGGCATGAGCTACGACCTCGAGGTCGACATGGTGCGCGAGGCGCGCCGGCTCGATCTGCTGACGTGTCCCTACGTCTTCGACGGCGACAGCGCCAAGGCCATGGCCAAGGCCGGCGCCGACGTCCTGGTGGCCCACCTCGGCCTGACGACCAAGGGCTCGATCGGCGCCAAGACGGCCCTGACGCTCGACGAATCCGCCCGTCGCGTCCAGGCGATGCACGATGCGGCGCGGGCCGTGCGTCCCGACATCATCGTGCTCTGCCACGGCGGACCGATCGCCGAGCCGGAAGACGCCGAGTACGTGCTCGCCCACACCACCGGCATCGCCGGCTTCTTCGGCGCCTCGAGCATCGAGCGCCTGGCCACCGAGAGCGGCATCGAGGCCCAGGCCCGCCGCTTCCGCAACATGCGCCTCGGCGCGCCGGCGCCGAAGGCCAGGGCCGGCAAGGCTGCCCCGCCCCAGGCCCAGGCGGCGTCCGCAACGCCCGGCCGCAAGGGCTCTCTCAGAAAGGCCGCGAAATGATCCGCGTTCCCGCCTCGCTCCGATCGCTCGTCGCCGTCAGCACCGTCGTGGCCGCGGCCCTCGTCGCCGCCACCGTTACGCCGTCCGGGCAAGCCGCGCGGCCGGCGCCGGCGCCCACCGCGGCCGCCGAGCCGGGCCGCCCGCTGCGCCTGCTCTTCCTCGGCCACGACAAGGACCATCACCCGTCCGGCAAGCTCCTGCCGCTGATCGCCGCGCCGCTGGCCCGCCGCGGCATCCAGATGACGCACGTGTCGACACCCGCCGAGGCGCTGGTCCCGTCGACGCTGAAGCACTACGACGGGCTCGTCATCTACGCCAACCACGAGACGATCACGCCGGAGCAGGAACAGGCGCTGGTCGACTTCGTCGAGGGCGGCAAGGCGATCATCGCCCTCCACTGCGCCTCGTTCATGTTCACCAAGGCGCCGCGCTTCATCCCGATCATCGGCGGCCAGTTCCTGAAGCACGGCACCGGCGACTTCATCGCCGAGATCATCGCGCCCGACCATCCGGTGATGAAGGGCCTGAAGCCGTTCTCCACCTGGGACGAGACCTACGTCCACACGCGACACAACCCGGTCGATCGCACCGTGCTGATGGAGCGCGTCGACAAGGACGGCCGCGAGCCGTATACCTGGGTCCGGACGCAAGGCAAGGGCCGCGTCTTCTACTCCGCCTACGGTCACGACGAGCGGACCTGGGGCAACCCCGGCTTCCTGCAGCTCGTCCAGCAAGGCATCGTGTGGGCGGTCGATGACCAGGCCCGCGCCGCGTGGCAGCGCCTGAAGATGCCCGAGGTCGAGTACGTCGACGGCTTCAACGTCCCCAACTACGAGAAGCGCGACCCGGCCCCGAAGTACCAGCTGCCGATGACCGCCGCCGACTCGCAGAAGTTCATCCAGACGCCGGCTGAATTCAAGGTCGAGCTCTTCGCCCAGGAGCCGATGATCGGCGGCAAGCCGATCACCTTCTCGTTCGACGAGCGCGGCCGGCTGTGGGTCATCGAGGCGGTCGACTACCCGAACCGCGTGCTGCGCGGCGGCGAAGGCGACGACCGCATCAAGATCCTCGAGGACACCAACGGCGACGGCAAGGCCGACAAGGTGACCGTGTTCGCCGATCACCTGAACCTGGCGACGAGCCTGGTCTTCGCCAACGGCGGCGTCATCGTCGCCGCCGCGCCGCACATGCTGTTCCTGCAGGACACCAACGGCGACGGCAAGGCCGACGTCAAGAAGGTCGTCAGCACCGGCTGGGGCATCCAGGACACGCACGCCGGCCCGTCCAACCTGCAGTACGGGGTCGACAACTTCGTCTGGGGCGTCGTCGGCTACTCCGGTTTCGATGGCCAGATGAACGGCGCGGCGATGAAGTTCAGCCAGGGCGTCTACCGCTACAAGCCGGACGGCTCGCAGTTCGAATACGTCACCGGATCGACCAACAACACCTGGGGCCTCGGCTTCAGCGAGACCGGCGACGTCTTCGGCTCGACGGCCAACAACGATCCGAGCTTCTTCGTGGCCATCCCCAACCGCTTCTTCGACGCCGTCCCCGAGTTCACCTCGGGCGTGCGGACGATCGGCGGCCCCGGCTACCAGAGCGCGGCGCAGTTCTACACCGCGCACTTCCTGACGCCCTACATCCGTCAGGTCGACGTGTGGAGCGGCTACACCGCCGCGGCCGGGCATCAGCTCTATACGGCGCGATCGTTCCCGCAGCGCTACTGGAACCGCATCGCGTTCATCACCGAGCCGACGGCGCATATCGTCGGCCAGGGCGTCATGGAGTCGCAGGGGGCCGGCTTCGTCACCCGCGACGGCTGGAACCTGATGGCTGGCGCCGAGGAATGGTTCTCACCGGTGCACGCGCAGGTCGGCCCCGACGGCGCGGTCTGGGTCGCCGACTGGTACGCCTTCATCAACCAGCACAACCCGACGCCGCCCGGCCACAGCAACGGCCCGGGCAACGCCTACGAAACGTCGATGCGCGACAAGACGCGCGGCCGCATCTACCGCGTCGTCTACCGCGATGCCCCGGCGGCGGCCAAGGTTCCGGCACTGTCGAAGGCCGATCCGGCCGGGCTGATCGCGGCGCTCAAGAGCGACAACATGCTGTGGCGGCTGCACGCGCAGCGGCTGCTGGTCGAGCGCGGCAAGCTGGATGTCGTGCCGCAGCTGGTCGCCCTCACCGCCGATCCCAAGGTCGACGCCATCGGCACCAACGGCGCCGCGTTCCACGCGCTGTGGACGCTGCACGGCCTGGGCGCGATCACCACCACGACCAGCGACGCCGGGCGCGCCGCGGTCCGGGCGCTCGCCCATCCGGCGGCCGGCGTCCGCAAGGCCGCGGCGATGGTGTTGCCGGCGTCGCCCGACGCGGCGGACGCGACGACCGCGGCCATCCTCGGCTCGAAGGTCCTGGCCGACGCCGATCTGCACACGCGCTTGGCGGTGTTCCTGCGTCTCGCCGAGCTGCCCGCCTCCGAGGCCGCCGGCAAGGCCATCTACGCCGCGTCGCTCGATCCGACCAACTTCGGGGATCGCTGGTTGAGCCGGGCCATCTACATCGCTGCGGCCCGCCATAAGACGCCGTTCCTCACGTCGTACCAGGCCGATCCGGCCAAGCTCGCCATCGACGCGCTGCCGATCGGACTGCGGCTCGGCCGGGCCCGACCGGACTGGCGGCAGCCGGCGGCCGCGGTGCTGGCGTCCGACTGGAAGGCGATGGAGGTCCCCGGCAGCTGGGAGTCGCGCGGCCTCACCGCCTTCGACGGCGTGGTGTGGTTCACCCGCCAGATCGACTGGCCGGCCGACCGGCGCGGGCCGGCGACGATCCGCTTCGGACGCATCGGCAACATCGGCGAGGTGTGGGTCAACGGCACCAGCGTCGCGGCGGCGGCCGTCGACCCGACCGCCGGCCGCAGCCCGCAGATCTTCGAGGTCCCGGACGGCGTGCTGAAGCCAGGCGCCAACACGATCAGCGTGCGCATCCAGAATCTGCGCGGCGACGGCGGGTTCCTCGGCGCGCCGGAGGCGCTGGTCGTGCAGAGCGGCGAGACGCGGACGGCGCTGGCCGGCCCGTGGCGCTACCGCGTCGAGCGCCAGACCAACGCCGCGGCCCTCTACAGCCGTCCCGGCGAGCTGGCCGCGCACCTGGCGTCCGCGGGGACGCCGCCGCCGGCCGACGCGGTGCTGGCGGCGCCCTCGGTGACCGCCAAGGCCGACGTGACGCTGCGTCTCGGCGTCCTGAAGGATCAGTTGAAGTGGGATCAGCCGGCGCTGACCGTCGGCGCCGGGCAGCTCGTCGACCTGGTGTTCACCAACACCGACGTCATGCCGCACAACTTCATCCTCGGCACGCCCGGCTCGCTGCCGGCGATCGGCGTCGCGGCCGACGCCCTCATGAGCAGCCCCGCCGGCCAGGTCCAGCAGTTCGTGCCCGATCTGCCGCAGATCCTGGCGTCGACGCGGCTGCTCGAACCCGGCCAGTCGATCACCATCCAGTTCCGGGCGCCCGGGCAGGCCGGCGCCTACCCGTACGTCTGCACCTTCCCCGGCCACTGGCGGCTGATGAACGGGGTGCTGACCGTGACCGCCGGACGGCAGTCTGAGCCGTGATACCGTTGTCTGCTCCATGCATCCTTCCCTCGAACACCTGATCCGCCTCCAGCAGCTCGAGACGGACGCGGGCGAGCGGAAGCGCCGGCTCGCGGACCTGCCGGCGCGCGTGACGGATGCGGATGCGGCGGTCGCCGCCGCCAAGACGGCGCGCGAGGCGGCCGCGGCGCAGTCGGCCGAAAATACGGCCTCGCGGCGCGCCGCGGACAAGGAGCTCGGCGGCATCCAGAGCCGGCTGACGAAGTATCGGGATCAGCTGATGGGGGTGAAGACCAACAAGGAATACACCACCATGCAGCACGAGATTGCCACTGCCGAAGAGGGCGTGCGCACCTTCGAGGATCAGATCCTGACGCTGATGATGCAGGCCGACGAGCTCGCCGCCGCGCTCAAGGCGGCCGACGCCGCGGTGGTGGCCGAGGAGCGCAAGGCGACTGGCGTCCGCAGCGATGTCGAGAGCGAGCGCGGCCGGCTGGAAACCGAAATCGCCGACCTGATCGCCAGCCGCGCCAGCATCGAGCAGAAGATGACGCCGGAATACGTCCGGCTCTTCGCGGAAACGGCGGCGGCCCGCCGGGGCATCGCCCTCAGCGCCATCCGCGACGGCATGTGCCAGGCCTGCCGGGTGACGGTGCGGCCGATGCAGGTCATGGAAGCGCGGCGCGGCGATCAGATCGTGCTGTGCGAATCGTGCAAGCGCATCCTCTACGTGCCGCCGCCGGCGCCAGCCGCCGCCGCGCCAAGCTCGCCAGGAACGGGAGCCGGCGAAGGCGGACGCACGTGATCGCCGGGAGCGGGGACGTGGCCGTCGCCTGTCGGTGAGATGACACCGGAAGCCTTCATCGCCTTCGCGCGGTCGCTTCCCGAGCCGATGGCGCTCACCGACGAGCGCGGCCGGGTGCTGGCCTCCAACGCCGCCGCTCGCGACTTCGTCATCCCGCTTCGCAACGGCACCTCCGTCTGCGATCTCTCCCCCGACGGACCGCGCCTGCGCGAGTGGCTGGCCGCCAGCCGCGACGCCCGCGGCCTCCTCAAGACCACCGTCCCGCTCCGCCGCGACGACGGCACCCTGGTCGACGTCCGCATCGAGGCCGCCTCGCTCGCCCATGGCGAGAGCGGTGATCAGCCGGTCGCGCTGCTGCTCCGCTTCCGCTCGCGCGCGTCCGGGGCGCAGGAGCAGGCCCTCCATCTCGCCGAGGCGCGCTATCGCGAGCTGTTCTCGAACGCCGTCCACGGCATCTGCCGCTGCCACGCCGACGGCACCATCGTCGAGGGCAACCCGGCGCTGGCGGCGATGCTCGGCCACGCTTCGCCCGAGTCGCTGGTCGGGGTCAGGCTCGGTGGCGACATCTACGAAGAGCCGGAAGCGTTCCTGACCCTGATCGATCGGATTCGCCACGCCGGCCGGGCCCTCAGCGTCGACGCCAACTGGCGGCGCCGCAACGGCGACTCGCTGGCGGTCCGCCTGTCGGGCCGGTTCGAAACCGGCGGCAGCCCGGACGGCGTGATCGAGCTGCTGGTCGAGGATGCCACCGAACGGCGCACCCTCGAGGCCCAGCTCGCCCACACCACCAAGCTGGAGTCGATCGGCCGCCTCGCCGGCGGCATCGCCCACGACTTCAACAACCTGCTGACGGCGATCCTCGGCTACGTCGACCTGATGCAGGGCTCGCTCGGCGAGCAGGATCCGATCGCCCGGTAC
This sequence comes from Vicinamibacteraceae bacterium, assembly GCA_039916225.1. Classification (GTDB taxonomy): domain Bacteria; phylum Acidobacteriota; class Vicinamibacteria; order Vicinamibacterales; family Vicinamibacteraceae; genus JBDSLU01. The sequence continues at coordinate 605 of JBDSLU010000572.1, read as the reverse complement.
GCCCTGCAGATCCGCCGCTCGGCCGAGCGCGCCAGCCTGCTCACGCGCCAGCTCCTCGCCTTCAGCCGCAAGCAGTTCCTGCAGCCGCGGGTCATCGACCTGAACGCCGTGGTCGAGGAGAGCAGCCAGATGCTGCGGCGGCTGATCTCGGAGCACATCGAGCTGTCGGCCTCGCTCGATCCGCGCCTGCTGCGGGTCAAGGTCGACCCGGCGCAGCTGCAGCAGGTGCTGATGAACCTGGCGGTCAACGCCCGCGACGCGATGCCCAAGGGCGGCACGCTCGGCATCGTGACCGCCAACGTCGACCTGCCGGCGCGGGCCCTCGGCGGCGCCCCCGAATTCGAAGCCGGCCCGTACGTGATGCTGACGGTGAGCGACACCGGTTCGGGCATGAGTCAGGAGACGCAGGCGCGCATCTTCGAACCCTTCTTCACGACCAAGGAGGTGGGGAAGGGGACGGGCCTCGGGCTCTCGACCGTGTTCGGGATCGTGCACCAGAGCGGCGGGTACATCTCGGTCAAGAGCGAGGTCGGCCGCGGGTCTACGTTTGAGGTCTACCTGCCCTGGTCCACCGAGGCGGGCGGGGCGCGGAGCGTGATGCCGCC
>JBDSLU010000571.1:0-5526 GCA_039916225.1 Vicinamibacteraceae bacterium | reverse complement strand
AGGCGATGCCGCAAGCGACCCAGGTCGACGAATACATGAACACCGCCGCCCGCCGGATGATCCCGGTCGACGCCGCCGGCGCCGTGGTTGTCATCGTCAAGTTCAACGATTACCAGTGCCCGCCGTGCGGCAATACCTTCCAGGCCTACAAGCCGCTCAAGGCCAAGTGGGACAAGGAAGCGCCGGGCAAGGTCAAGTTCGTGACCAAGGATTTCCCGCTCGAAGCGGAGTGCAACGCGAACATTCCGCAGGGGCCCCATCCGATCGCCTGCGAGGCCGCGGCCGCCGTTCGCATGGCCCGGAAGCTGGGCAAGGCCGAGGCCCTCGAGGACTGGCTGTTCGCCAACCAGCCGACCCTGACCTTGGACGGGCTGAAGCGCGCCGTCCGCGACATCGGCGGCGTCGCCGACTTCGACACGCAGTATCCGAAGGTGCTGGCCGACGTGAGGACCGACACGTCGCTGGGCGGCTTCCTGGGCGTCGGGTCGACGCCGACCTTCTTCGTCAACGGCATCCAGATGCCCGACAACCGCGTCCCGATCATGGACCTGGCCATCGAGCACGAACTGAAGAGGGCCGGTCTCCGGAAGTAAAGATCCGCCGGGCCTGAGCCGATGTTCCTATCGCTATGGCCGCCATTGAAACCGACGGACTGAGCAAGGACTACCGGATTGGGTTCTGGCGTCCGAGGCCGTATCGGGCGCTGCATCCGTTGACACTGTCCGTCGAGTCCGGCGAAGTCTTCGGCTTCCTTGGCCCGAACGGTGCGGGTAAGACGACCACCCTCAAGCTGCTGATGCAGCTCGTCTACCCGACGGCGGGATCCGCGACCATTCTCGGCAGGCCGCTGGGCGACCGCGAGATGAAGCGGCGAATCGGCTTTCTCCCCGAGAATCCCTACTTCTACGACTATCTGACGGCCGAGGAGTTGCTGAGCTACTTCGGCGGGCTCTTCGGCTACAAGGGTGCCGACCGCGCCAAGCGCGTGTCACGCCTGCTCGATGACGTCGGGGTGGGCGGCGAACGCCGCATGCAGCTGCGGAAATTCTCCAAGGGCATGATCCAGCGCGTCGGGCTGGCGCAGGCGCTCATCAACGACCCCGAGCTCGTGTTCCTCGACGAGCCGATGTCCGGCCTCGACCCGATCGGGCGGCGCGACGTCCGGGCGCTGATTCTCCGGCTTCGGGAAGAAGGCCGCACCGTGTTCTTCAGCTCGCACATCCTCTCCGACGCCGAGACGCTGTGCAGCCGTATCGCCATCGTCGTCAAGGGACACCTCACCGCCTCGGGCTCGCTCGCCGAGCTCGTCACCTCGACGGTCAAAGGCTGGGAAATCGTGCTGGATGGACTGCCGCAGACGCCAGCCGGTCCCGCTCTTCTCAAGGTCACGCCGCTGGCGCCGGGCCGATTCGCGGTCGAGGCGGTGCCGTCGGTCGATCCGGCGCAGCTGGCGAGGGAGCTGGCCGGCGCCACCGGCCGCCTCGTCTCGATCAATCCCATCCACGACACGCTCGAGGATCTGTTCGTGCAGCAGGTGGACAACGCCGCCAGCACGGATCGCTTCGATGGCGGCACCGAGCCGAATCGGGAGAAGTCGGCATGAGCCTCGGCGTGTCGGCGGGCACCGTCGGCCGTATCGCAGCCAACGTGTTCAAGGAGTCGGTCCGCGACAAGGTGCTCTACAGCGTCGTGCTGTTCGCCATCCTGTTGATTTCGGCGTCGTACATCCTGGGCGAGCTCAGTGCCGGCCAGGAGATCAAGATCGTGAAGGACCTCGGCCTGGCGGCGATCTCGCTGTTCGGCCACTTCATCGCCATTTTCATCGGTATCGGCCTGGTGTCGAAGGAAATGGAGCGGCGATCGATCTACGCGCTGCTCGCCAAGCCGATGAGCCGCACCGAGCTGGTGCTCGGCAAGTTCGTCGGGCTCCTCGCGACGCTCACGGTGAACGTGCTGGTGATGTCGGCGGCCCTGTTCATCGTGCTCGCCATCTCCGACGCCGTCACCGATCCGTTCTTCAAGAAGGCCTGGGAAGCGCCGGCCGTCGATCCGGCCCTGCTCACCGCCACCGGCCTGATTCTGGTCCAGCTCGGGGTGGTCACTGCGATCGCGATCTTCTTCTCGACGTTCACCAGCCCGGTGCTGGCCGCCGCCTTCACCGTCGGTCTGGTCATCGTCGGCCATTTCGGGGCCGACCTGAAGAACTTCGAGCAGATCGTCGACAGCAAGCCTCTCGCGTGGATGGCCCGGGGCCTCTATTACATCCTGCCGAACCTGGCGTCCTTCGACGTCAAGCTCCAAGTGGTCCACGGCCAGCCGGTCACGGCCGGCTACGTGGCGATGACGACCGGCTACGGCGCCCTCTACGTCGCGACTCTGCTGACTCTGGCCTCGCTGTTCTTCTCGAGGCGCGACTTCAAATGACCGCTGGACGCCTGCCGGCGGTGCCGGTCCTCGTCGCCGCGGCGGTGCTGCTGGCGGGGTCGATCGGACTGCAGGTGCGGCGCGATCGCGCCTTCCACACCGACCGACCGGCCGAACACGTGCTCTACGTCCAGTCGCCCGAGGTCGTCCGGCGCCTCGCGCTCTCCTTCGACGCGATCGTCGCCGACGTCTACTACATCCGCGCGCTGCAGGTGTTCGGGGCGGCGCAGAAGAAGACGAGGCAGGCGAAGGACTACGAGCTGCTCTATCCCCTCCTCGACATGGCGACGGGGCTGGACCCGCAGTTCAACATGGCCTATCGCTTCGGCGCGATCTTCCTCACCGAACCGAAGCCGGCCGGCCCCGGCCGGCCCGATCTCGCGGAGAAGCTGCTCCTCAAGGGCCTCAAGGCGAATCCCAAAAAGTGGGAGTACGTGCAGGACATCGGCTTCGCCCATTTCTGGGGCAGCCGCGACTACCGCACGGCGGCCTCATGGTTCCAGAAGGCGAGTGAGATGCCAGGTGCGGCCTGGTTCCTCAAGCCGCTGGCGGCCACCACCCTGGCCCAGGGAGGCCAGCGTAGCGCCGCCCGCATGTTGTTCAAGGTCCTGGCCGAGTCGGGCGAGGTCGAATGGATGCGTAAGGACGCCGAGCGCCGGCTGCGCCAGCTCGACGCCATGGACGCGATGGATGCGTTGCGCCGCGTCGCCGCGACGCACCGCAGCCGCGGCGGCCCGGCGCCGGTCACCTGGGATGGGCTGGTGCGGGCCGGATACCTGCGCGGCATTCCCGCCGATCCCGATGGCTTCGTCTTCGTGCTCGATCCGTGGACCGGGGACGTGCGAATGGCCGCGGACTCGACGCTGCTTCCGTTGCCCGACGAGCCGCCCCCTGAGCACCAAGCGGTGCCCGGCTCGTGAGCGCACCGTTCGGCTTCCTCGTCTTCGCCCTCGGCTCGCTGGGGCTGGTCATCGGCAGCTTCCTCAACGTCTGCATCTACCGCATCCCGCTGGGGCAGTCGGTCGTCCATCCGCCGTCGCGGTGCATGCGGTGCGGCAAGGCGCTGCGCTTCTACCACAACGTGCCGGTCGTCAGCTGGGTGCTGTTGCGAGGGCGCTGCGGGTTCTGCGGCGCCCCGGTATCGGCGCGGTACCCATCCGTCGAGCTGCTCACCGGCGTCGTCTTCGCGCTGCACGCCTTCGTCTTCGAGCCGGGGCCGCTGCTCCTGGTGCGGCTGGCGTTCGCGGCCGTGCTCGTCGTCCTCGCCTTCATCGACATCGACCACCGCATCCTGCCCGACTCGATGACGCTGACCGGAATCCCGCTCGGGCTGCTGGCCAGCGTCTGGCTGCCGCCCGGCTGGCGTGACTCGCTGATCGGGATCGCGCTCGGCGGCGGCAGCTTGTGGCTCATCGCCGAGGCCTACTACCGCTGGCGCAAGGTCGAGGGGATGGGCATGGGCGACGTGAAGATGCTCGCCATGATCGGGGCCGTACTGGGCTGGCGCGCCGTCGTCGTCACCCTCGTCCTCAGCTCGTGCAGCGGCGCGCTGGTTGGCGCGGCGATGCTGGCGCGGGCCAAGGACGGTATGCGCTACGCGCTGCCGTTCGGCACGTTCCTCTCGATCGGGGCGCTGATTGCGAGCCTGGTCGGCGAACCGCTCGTGGCGTGGTATCTGTCGTTCTACCCCTGATGGGTGCCGATTCCCCCCTGCTGCCGCTCGTCGGCACCTCGATCGGGCTGCTCGGCCTGGTGGGCATCCTTGTCTTCGCGGTCCTGAAGCTGCGCAAGGTCGGACGCGAGAAGGCCGCGACGGGCGCCGATCGGCTCTCCGAGGAGGCGTTTGCCGCCGCGACGATCCAGGCGGCGCTGGGCGGCCAGTCGGTGCCGAGTCGCCAGCCAGCCGCAGCCGCGGGCGTCTCCAGACTCGTCGCGGGCCCGGGTGCCGGCGACACCGTGGACGGCGCCGTGCTCGACGCGCTGCCGCTCGGCCTGATCGTCACCGACGAGGCCGGCGTCGTGCGACGCTGCACCGCCGCGGCGCGCCAGTGGCTGGCGGTCGAGGGGACGGGAACCGGCCATCCGTATCGCACGACGTTCACCCGGTGGCCGGCGATCGCAAACGGCCTGGCCGGCGTGCACGCCGGCGACGAGCCGGTCCCGTTCGTCCTGGCCACGAGCGCCGCGCCGTCGCTGCTGACCGTCACCGTCGTCCGCTGGGTGCCGCGCACCGGCCGCGGCGGCGCCGTGGCGGTGCTGACGCCGGCCGCCGCGGCGACAGCGAGCGGCAGTGACGAGGCCTCGACCGCCAAGGTGGACGACGGACTCCACGACGCAAGGCGCCTCGCCAGCGGCCTGGCGCATGAACTCGCCAACAGCCTCACCACCGTCCACGGCTACGCGCACATGGTCGATCGCGGCAGCCTGAACGAGGCCGATCGCAGCGCGCTCGAGCACATCACCACCAGCTCCGAGAAGATGCTGACGACGGTCGAGGCGTTCCGCGCACTGGTCCGGCCGCTGCCGGTGTCGCTGACGACCTTCGCCCCGGTCGAAGCGGTCAAGGCGGCGATCGCGTTGGCGCGCCAGGAGGCCGAACGGCCCGATGCCGACGTGCAGCTCACGTCGGCGCCGACCGGCACGGTCACCGGCGATCGCGTCCTCCTCGAGGAAGCCATCGCGGCCGTCATCAAGAACGCCATCGAGGCGTCGGCGCAGATCACGCCGGCGCCGCGGGTCATGGTGTCGGTGGGCCAGGTGGCGGGGGAGCGGCGGGTCGACGTGGTCGTGACGGATCGCGGGCCCGGAGTGCCCGAGGACATCCGCGCGTCCGTGTTCGAGCCCTTCCGCACCGACAAGCCCGGTCACGCCGGGCTCGGGCTGGCCCGCGCCGCACAGGTCTTGCGCGCGCACTCAGGTGCGTCGATGGCGCTGTCGCACCCTGCTGGCGCCGGCCTCGTCGTGACCATCACCCTCCCCTCAGTCGCTTAAGGGCCCGTCAGGGAATAACTGAGACACTCTGGCCGTCGATGCATCCCGCCTCGCGGCGTTGCTCGTCGGTCACATGCCCCCGGCATGCTTCCTCCTCGCGCCTTGCGATCC
>JBDSLU010000570.1:0-7072 GCA_039916225.1 Vicinamibacteraceae bacterium | reverse complement strand
CACAGCCTCGACGGGATCGGACGCCTCAAGCCCGGGGTGACCATCGAGGCCGCCGGCGCCGCGATGACCATCATCGCCCGCCAGCTCGAACGGCAGTACCCGGACTCGAATCGCAACCAGGGCGCCTTCGTCGGGCCGCTCGACGACGTGATCGTCGGCAACATCCGACCGACGCTGTGGCTGCTGCTCGGCGGCGCGGCGCTGCTGCTCGGGATCGCCTGCATCAACGTCGTCAGCCTGCTGCTGGTGCGGACGGAATCGCGGCGCCGCGAGCTGTCGGTGCGGCTGGCGCTGGGCGCCTCCCGGGCACGGATCGTGCGCCACTTCGTGACCGAGGCCGGGGTCCTCGTCGCCATCGGCGCCGCGCTCGCCCTCCTCGTCGCCGGCGCCGGCATGCGGCTCATGGCCGGCCTGATCCCGACCGACATGCGCGCGACGCTGCCATTCCTCGACGCCCTCGGCGTCAACGGAGCGGTCGTCGCCGGTGCGGCCGTCGTCGCGCTCGTCGCCCTCGCTCTCTTCTCGCTCGGTCCACTGCTGGTCCACGCCAGCACCGATGTCCGCGCCGGCATGGCGGACGGCAGCCGCGGATCGTCGGGTCACACGTGGCGGCGCCTTGGCGCCAAGCTCGTGGTGATCGAACTCGCCACCGCCGTGGTGCTGCTGGCCGGCGCCGGGCTGCTGGGCCGCAGCCTCTATCGGCTGCTGAACGTCGAGCTCGGCTTCCGTCCCGATCACATCGCCTTGGTCCGCGTCGCGGCGCCAGGGGCGCGGTTCGGCCAGCCGGGCGCCGCCGAACGCCTGGCCGTCGACGTCGAGCGCAAGGCCGCCACGGTGCCTGGCGTCACCGCCGTCGGGCTGACGAGCGTGCTGCCGGTCAGCTTCAACGGCAACACGACCTGGCTGCGCTTCGTCGGCCGGCCCTACAACGGCGAGCACAACGAGGCGAACCAGCGCGACGTGAGCCCGGGGTACCTGTCGACGATCGGCGCGCGGCTGCTCCGCGGCCGCTACTTCACGCCGGCCGAGGACGCGACCAAGCCGAAGGTCGCGGTCATCAACAAGGCGCTGGCCGATCTCTACTACCCGAAGCAGGATCCGGTCGGGCAGCGCGTCGGCGACACGTCGCTGACGCCCGACTCACTGACCGAGATCGTCGGCGTCGTCGACAACGTCCGCGAGGGGGCGCTCAACGCCGACATCTGGCCGGCCGTCTATCTGCCGATCGCGCAAAGCCCGGACACCGATTTCTCGGTGCTGGTCCGCACGGCGCAGGATCCCGGGTCGGTCGTGCCGGCCCTGGCCGCGGCGATGCGCGAGGTCGACGCCGACCTCGGCGTGTTCGGCGAAGCGGTCATGGAGACGCGGATCGGTTCGTCACCGGCGGCCTACCTGCAGCGGTCCTCGGCCTGGCTGGTCGGCGCCTTCGCCGCGGTCGCGCTGGTCCTCGGCGTGGTCGGCCTCTACGGCGTCGTCGCCTACTCGGCGAGCCAGCGGACCCGCGAGATGGGCGTGCGCATCGCGCTCGGCGCGGGACGCGGGACGGTGTATCGCCTGGTCCTGCGCGAGGCCGGCGGCCTGGCGCTGCTCGGCATCGGGGTCGGCCTGACGGGGGCCGTCGCAACGGCCACCTTCATGCGCACGCTGCTGTTCGACACCCCGCCGTGGGACGTCGCGACGCTCACGACCGTTGCCGTCGTGCTCGGAAGCGCGGCGCTCGTCGCCAGCGCGATTCCGGCGCGCCGGGCGGCGTCGGTCGATCCGATCGACGCGCTGCGGGCGGAGTAGGCCGAGCATTCAGTGGGACCAACGCGCACCTCGCGGCCGCGAACGACGGCGTGAGGCGATAGCATGCGCGGATGCCGTCCCGTGCTGACTCGCCAGTCGACGCCGCGCGCCGCGCGTTCCTGACGCAGGCCGGCCTCGCCGTGGCCGGCCTCGCCACCGTCGACGCGACCGTAAACGCGACCGTCGGTGCGGGTGCCGGCGCCACGCGGCTGGCGGCCCGCATACCGACGCTGGCTCCGACGCCGGCCCAGCCTCCGCCGCGACGCCTGTTCTCGGCCTACGGCATCACGGCACCAATCACGAGAGCCGTCGAACTGAAAGCGGCCGGCGCGGAGTATCTCGTCGAGCACGTTGCCGATGCGCTGATGCCGGACGCGTCGGAGGCCGAGTTCGAACGGCACCGTGAGCTGGTGGCGTCGGCCGTCCTGCCCGTTCGCGGCTGCAACGTCTTCCTGCGACCGGGGCTGCGCTGCACCGGTCCCGATGCCGATCACGCCGCGGTGCTGGCCTACGCCGACACGGCCTGCCGACGGCTGGCGCGCCTCGGCGGCACCTTCATCGGCCTGGGCAGCAGCGCCTCACGCCAGCTTCCCGCGGGCTGGCCCAAGGCCAGGGCCGACGAGCAGTACACCGCGCTGCTGCGCGCGATGGCGCCGCTGGCGGGCCGGCACGGCATCACCATCTCGGTCGAGCCGCAGCGCAGCGCCGAGGTGAACTACCTCAATCACGTCACCGAGATCATCGCGATCGTCCGCGCCGTCGATCACCCGAGCATCCGCGTGCTGGCCGACTGCTACCACATGGCGGTGATGGAGGACGCGCCGGCCGACGTCGCCGCGGCACGTGGCCTGGTGGGGCTGGTCGAGATCGCGGAGAAGGCCAATCGGACGGTGCCTGGCGTCGCCGGCGACGACTTCCGGCCGTGGTTCCGCGCCCTGGCCGCGGCCGGTTACACGGGGCCGATCACGATCGAAGGCGACGGCACGCCCGAGCAGATCCGCCGGGCGTTCTCGATCATCGACACGCAGTCGCGCGAGGCGCTGGCCGCGGCGACGACCGGCGCCGAGTAAGTAGCGCTCGCCAACGATGCGCGCGCCACGACGCCGTCGCTAGTCGTTGCCGCGAATCAATGGACGCGGCGGTAGCATGCATCCCATGTCGATCCACCACGCGCCGCCCGCCCGCGCCGATCGTCGCATCTTCCTGCAGCAGGGTGGCCTGGCCGCGGCCGGCGTCGCGACGCTCGGGGTCTGGCCGATGGCCCAGGTGCCGGCCATCGAGCGCGGACCGTTCTCGGCCTTCGGGATCGTGGCGCCGCTGGCGCGGGCCGCCGAGCTGAAGGCCGCCGGCGCCGACTACCTGGTCGATCGCGTCGCCGACTTCCTGATGCCGAACGCCTCGGATGCCGACTTCGAGCCCCATCGCGAACGCGCGGCCGCCGCACCGATTCCGGTTCGCGGCTGTAACGTCTTCCTGTCCGGGCCGGCCCTCCGGTGCGTCGGACCGGATGTCGACCGCCCGCGCATCCTCGCCTATGCCGAAACAGCCTTCCGGCGCTTCCAGTCGCTCGGCGGGCAGTTCATCTGCTTCGGCAGCGGAGGCGCCCGACGCATCCCCGACGGGTGGTCGAAGGCGCAGGCCGACGAACAGTTCATCACCCTGCTGACGGCGCTGGCCCCACTCGCCGAGCGATACGGAATGGTGATTCCAGTCGAGCAGTTGCGCAGCCAGGAGTGCAACTACCTCACGCGTCTCAGCGAGGTGGTGGCCGTGGTCAAGGCGGTGAACCACCCGCGCATCCGCGTCCTGGCCGACCTGTACCACATGGGTGTGATGGGTGACGGGCCGGAGGAGATGGGGGCCACGGCCCCCTATCTCGCGATGGTGGAGATCGCCGAGAAGGTCAACCGGATGGTGCCGGGCGTCGCCGGCGACGACTTCCGTCCCTACTTCCGGGCCATCCGGGCCAATGGCTACACCGGGCCGATCACGATCGAGGGGAACGGATCGATCGAGCAGATCCGGACGGCGTTCGCGACCATCGCCGCGCAGGCCCGTGAATTGAAGTGACTAGCTGAAGTGAACGAGGACCGAGACGGTGACGCAGACCGGCACCCCGGCGCCGTCGACGACCGCCGGCTCGTAGCTCCACTTGCGGATCGCGGCGGAAATGGCGGCCTCGAACTCGGGCCAGGCCGGCTCGAATCTCAGTGGCCGGATCGTCCACACCTCGCGGACGGTCCCGGTGTTGTCGACCAGCGCCTCGCCGACCCAGATGCTGGAGAGCACCCGCGACGATCCTTGGCGCGTCGGGTAGTCGGGCGCCGCGTCGCGCACCTTCTTCAGTGGTTGCGCGGCGACGGCGGCGCGCTGGCCGACCAGCTTCTCGGATTGGTCGACGCAGGCACGAGCCGGACCGGCCTCCGCGGCGGAGGCGACGAACAGGGCGAACAGCGTCGTTCCCAGGGTCGTGGTGAGCGCGCGCATGGAGCCTCCTGACGAGAGTGACTCCAGTGTAATCGGCACAGTCGCCTGCGGATAGCTACGATCCGTACTCGCCCCAGCGCGGCGCCGCGGCAAACGCGGCGTGGATCAGGCCGACGTGCGAGTAGGCCTGCGGGAAATTGCCCCACATTTCACCGCTCGACGGCTTGACGTCCTCGGACAGCAGGCCGAGCGGAGACTTGATGCCGCGAACGCGTTCGAGTGCGGCGCGCGCCTCGACATCGAGCCCGAGGCGGGCCTGGGCCTCGACCAGCCAGAAGGTGCAGAGCGAGAAGGCGACGTCCGGCGTGCCGAAGCCGTCGTCGGTGCGGTACCGCTTCAGCCAGCCGCCGTCGTCGAGATCGGCCAGGATCGCCTTCACCGTCGCCAGGGCGTGCGGCTCGTTCGGCGGCAGCAGGCGCAGCGTCACCGCCTGCAGCAACGCCGCGTCCACCTCGCGGCCGCCGTAGTCGGCGACCAGGGTGCCCCGCTCCGGATCGACCGCCTTGGTCAGGATCTCGCGCCGGATCTTGTGGGCCGCTTCGGCGAACTCCGACACCAGCACCGGCACGTGCTTCTGCGCGATCCGCGTCATGCGGTCCGCGGCGGCCCAGCACATGAGCGAGCTGAAGGTCTGCGGCCGCCACTCGGTGCGCAGCTCCCAGATGCCGGCGTCCGGCGTACCGGCGACGGCGACGGCGCGGCGCGTCAGCTCGGTGACGAGGTCGAGCACCGGCGGCGTCACCTGCTCGCGGAAGCGCGCGTCGAGGAAGAGCGGCGTCAGCGCCAGCACCATCTCGCCGAACACGTCGTGCTGCTTGTGGAGGGCGGCGCCATTGCCGACGCGCACCGGCTGCTCGCCGTGGAAGCCGCGCCAGTTGGTGAGGATCGACTCCTCGAGATCGGTGCGGCCGTCGATGCGATAGAGCGGCGCGAGATCGAGGCCAGGCGCGCCCGACGCGACGTTCAAGAGGAAGTGGATGAACTGCTCGCGCTCCTCGAAGTGCCCGAGCAGGCGGAAGGCGCCGAGGGCGTAGTAGGCGTCGCGCAGCCAGCAGTAGCGGTAGTCCCACGTCCGGCCGGAGCCCTGCGACTCGGGGATCGACGTGGTCAGTGCGGCGACGATCGCGCCGGTGTCCTCGAAGCAGTGCAGCTTCAGCACCAGCGCCGAGCGGATCACGTCTTCCTGGAAGATCGACGGGATGTCGCAGTGCTTCACCCAGGTCCGCCAATAGGCGATCGTCTCGTTGAGGAATCGCTTGCACAGCGGCTCGAGCGGCTCCTCGACCGGCGCGCCCCACGAGAAGACGAAGTGCTTGACCTCGGTGAGCGCGAACGGTTCGCCGTCCAAGTAGGAGAGCGGCGCGTTGGTGGTGAGACGCACCTCGGTCGGAAAGCCGCGGTAGCTGATGTGGTGCGAGCCGGCCTCACGGTGCGGTCGCGCCTTCGACCAGCCCATCACAGGATCGCAGGACACCCGGATGCGGGGCGTCCCGGCGAGCGGCTCGACGACACGGACCAGCTTGGTCGGCCGGAAGCTGCGGTCGTACTGCAGGAAGCGCGGTGCGAAGTCGAGGACGCGAAACGAGCCTTCCGGCGACTCGAACTTGGTCTCCAGCACGTTGGTGTTGGCCAGGTAGCGCTGCACACCCAGGCCAGGCGTCGCCGGCCCGATGGTGAACTGCCCGCCATCGTCATCGAGCAGCGATCCGAAGATCGGCGGTGCATCGAATCGAGGCATGCAGCACCACACGATGGCGCCGTCGCGTCGTACATGAGCTGCCAGCTGGCAGTTGCCAATGAGCCCGAGATCTGCGAGCGACATGCCGCACGTATAGCACACCATCCTTGGACATCCAACCATCGTGCGACTGTGATAGAGATGACCGCGATGGCCCGCTCGGCGAAATTCCTCATCGTGCTCGTGGTCGGGCTGGCCGCCCTCACCGGCGTCGGCTATGCCCTGCTGACCGGCATGATGCGCGGCTGGTCCGAAGACGATCTGGCACTGCGCTCGCGCCTGGCCGTCGCCGCCGCCAACGACAGCTTCGATGGCGCGTGGCCAGACGGCCGGCCACGCATCAAGGACGCGCTGACGCGGCTCACCCGCGACGAACGGGTCATGGGCGCCGCCGCCTGCTCACCCCGCGGCGAGCTGCTCGCCTCCACCGACGCCTACCCGACCGAGTTCTCGTGCCGCTCGCTGCTCGCCCGCATGCGCGCCGAAGCGCCCGGCGCCGACTCGTGGTCGATGACGCCGGACCTGCCGTCCGGCCGCGTCCACCTGACCGTCACGACCGTGCAGGGCGCGGAGCAGCCGGTCGGATCGGTCGTGCTCGTGCATGACCTGCGCTACCTCGGCGAGCGCGAAGCCACCACTCGCAACTTCCTGCTGCTGTCGTTCTTCGTGCTGGCCTGCGGCGCGGCGCTGATGACCGTGATCGCGGCGCGCTTCGCCTGGATCGACTGGACCGAAGGTCTGCGCCAGGCCCTCTCCGGCGACGCCAAGGGCGCGTTCCAGCCGCTGATGCGCGACGTGCGGGCGCTGGCCGAACGGCTGGCCCAGGAGCGCGAGCGCGTCGCCGGCGTGTGGAGCCCGGCCCGCCTGCGCGCCACGCTGCGGCAGTTCCTGCAGGGCGAACGCATCGTGATCCTCGCCAACCGCGAACCGTACATGCACGTGAAGGCGAACGGCGGCAACAAAGTGATCCACCCGGCGAGCGGCCTGGTCACCGCCCTCGAGCCGGTGATGCGAGCCTGCTCCGGGGTTTGGGTCGCGCATGGCAGCGGTTCTGCTGAT
>JBDSLU010000569.1:0-10611 GCA_039916225.1 Vicinamibacteraceae bacterium | reverse complement strand
GGACGCGATGCAAGTGCCCGCCGGCCCGGCACGCCCGCGGCCCTCGAGCTCCCCGCTCCGGCCGGCGAGGGCCGATCGGCGCGCTCAGTCGGCGCCTGTCGTCGGCATGGCGAGGCGTTTGACGCCTTCGCGCAGCGTCCGCTCGCCGACCGCCGAGAAGCGCAGCAGGTACTCATGCGGTGGCGCCGGGCCGAGATAGAAGCGCGCGGTGCTGGTCAGGTTGACGCCCTGGCGGCGGGCCTGCTCGGCGGCCCGACCCGAGGCGAAGCGGACCATGAGGAACATGCCGGCGGCGTCGCTCAGCACGGTGACCTCGTCGCCCAGGTGTGTGGCCAGGGCCGCCATCAACGCCTGCCGCCGCCGGCCGTAGAGACGCCGCATGCGACGGATGTGACGCTCGAAGTGGCCCTCGCGCAGGAAGTCGGCCAGCGCTGCCTGTTCGAGGATCGCGGTCCGGCGATCGGCGTGCCACTTGGCGCTGGCGAAGGCCGCCACCAGCGCCGGCGGCACCACCAGGTAGCCGAGGCGGAGGCCGGGGAACATCGCGTTCGAGAACGTGCCGACGTAGATCACCGAGGCCGCCGCGTTCAGGCCCTGCAGCGCCGGCAGCGGCGCTCCGCTGTAGTGGAACTCGCTGTCGTAGTCGTCCTCGATCACCACGACGCCGCGGGCCCGCGCCCACTCGAGCAGCTCGAGGCGACGCGCCAGTGACATCGAGGCGCCCGTCGGCAGCTGGTGTGACGGCGTCACGAAGACCAGGCGCGCGACGTCCGGCAGCTCCGCCACGGCGATCCCGTCGCGCTGCACCGGCACCGGATGCAGGCGGGCGCCGTGCGCTTCGAACAGCTGTCGCGCGCCCGGATAGCAGGGATCCTCGACCGCGGCGACGTCGCCCGGATCCAGGAGGACGCGCGCGCACAGATCCAGCGCCTGCTGCGATCCGCTGACGACGAGGACCTGGCTTGGCTCGCAGCGGACCGCGCGCGTCCGTCGCAGGTAGGACGCGATCTCGCGGCGCAGTCCTTGGTGCCCGGCGCCCGGATCCGCCGATTCCCACGCCACCGTCGACAGCGACCGCACGTGGCGGTTCACCAGGCGGCGCCAGATGCGAATCGGGAAGGCGTCGAGGTCGGGGCTCAACCGGGAGAGATCGAGCGTGCCCGGCGGTCCGGCGATCACGGCCGGAACCGGCGGCATCGCCGCGACACGCACGCCGTAGCTGGACAGGCGCACCGGCGGCGGCGTGTCCGGCGCGGCAGCCGCCTGCCGGCGTGATGGCGGCCGGTCCGGCAGCTCCCGCGACACGAAGCTGCCCGAGCCGCGCTCGGCCTGCAGGTAGCCTTCGGCCATCAGCTGGTCGTAGGCGGTCGCCACCGTCGACCGGGCCACGCCGAGCAGGTCGGCCAGCTCGCGGGTCGACGGCACCCGCTCGCCGGGGGCGAAGCGGCCGGCCAGGATGCCGTCACGCCACTGGCCGTAGATCTGCCGGTGGAGCGGCGTCCGAGCGCGGCGATTGAGGACGATCGGAACCTGCACGATGTATGAGAGACGGCCGGACTCGGCCCGCCCTCTTCCTCCTTCAGCGTCGGCACGGCTAACGGCAAGTGGCCTGCATGAAAATATCAGAAGTGGCGCTTGTGAGCAGTCCACCAGGCGCCTAGTCTCGAATCATGCCGCTGGCGCGACCTCGCGCGCGGCCGAGTCGCCGAGGCCCCCCACCTTTCGAGCCGCTCGCACGCAGGAGCGTACGATCATGCAAGCCGCCATCGACCCCGACACGGTGACCAGCGTCACCGGCACCGCCTTCGTCGTCGCCGAATACCGCGCCGAGGAAAACTACGCCGTCAGCCCCCTCTATCGCGACGACGTCGTCGGCCTCTTCCTCAGCGCCGCCAGCCGCCGCGCCTCCGCCCAGGCCGCCGCCGGCTTCCCGTTGGTCAAGGAGCTGGTGAAGCTCCGCACCCGCTACTTCGACGACATGCTGGACCGGCAGATCGCCGCCGGCTGCCGTCAGGTGGTGCTGCTCGGATCCGGCCTCGACACCCGGGCCGTCCGCAAGGCCGCGGACGGTGTCCGCTTCTTCGAGATCGACGACGCGGCGACGATGCACCTGAAGCGCTACGTCTACACGCAGCACCGCCTCGACGCCGACGTCACCTTCATCGGCGGCAACTACGTGACCGACGGCATGCTGCCGCTGCTCGTCGCCAACGGCTTCGACGTCGATCTCCCGACCTTCGTGATCTGGGAAGGCAACACGATGTACCTGAACGACGCCGCCGACCGGGCGATCCTGCGCCAGCTGCGCGACAACCTGGCCCACGTCCGGATCTCGTTCGACTACTTCGTGCCCGCGATCATCAGCCGGACCACCGGCGATCCGGCGCTGTCGCGGATGGCGGACAACTTCACGGCGATGAACGCGCCCTGGGTCACCGCCTTCGCGGACATCCGCGCCCTCGCCGCCGACGTCGGTCTGCAGGTGCTCGAGGACGTCACGACGGGCGCGCTGAGCCGCGTCTATCGCCCGCTGGCCGCGCCCCCGGCTTTCGGCCCGTTCTACGCCATCGCGCTGCTCGGCTCGCGCTGAGCGTCGAGCGGAGCAGCGCGGCCCCGGCACCGGCCTCACCTGGTTCCCGGTGCTGGCCCTGCTGCGGGCGTTCGGTCGCTACGTCACGCGCGACACGCCCTCGATCGCTTGCCCCGCCGTGCCGATTGGCGAACGGCTGCCGCCACATGGCCAGACCGGATTGCACTGGGCTGCATGGGAAGCGCACGTCGACACGCGGCAGGCGCTGTTGGACGCCGGCGCTGCCGTCGATATCCGGACGACGCGCTCGGCGGCGGGCGCGACGCTGGACCAGGCATGGATCGACGAACGACAGCCCCCGACGCCACGTGGCCAGGCCGGCCCGGCCGTCTGCGGCGTATGGCCTCCCTGGTGCTGACGGCCGCGGTCCTGCTCGGCGTCGGCGCGCGCGCGGTCGACGCCGATTCGCTCGACCCGCGCCACATCGTCGCGCTCACCAACGAGTCGCGGCGGCACGCCGGCCTGCGGCCGGTAGCCGTCGACGAGAAGCTGACGGCCGCGGCCAGGGCCAAGCTGTTCGACATGCTGAAGCAGGACTACTTCGACCACCGCACGCCGGACGGCCGCCAGCCGTGGGCGTTCATGCAGGCGGCCGGCTACCGCTTCCAGATGGCCGCCGAGAACCTGGCCAAGGGCTACGACAACGAACCGGAGCTGCAACGCGCCTGGATGAAGTCGCGGGGCCATCGCGCCAACATCCTGAACCCGCAGTTCACCGAGATCGGCGTCGCTGACGCCAACGGCATCGTGGTCGTGATGTTCGGCCGGCCGGCGCCGACCGCACGCTAGTGTCCCGGGTCAGAGAGTCGCCGCGATATTCCGGGCGGGGCATCCCGCCTCACTTCGACACCGGAAGTGCAGGACCGAGGCCGGTACGGACGGCCTCGAGCAGGCCGGCGGCGCCCGCGCCGATCGGCACGATCGCGAACAGCTCGGGACGGCGATGCAGCCTGGCGGCCCGCGCCTGGTTCTGCATCAGGGCGACCTCGTCATCTGCCGGCACCGTCCCGCGCAGCAGCGCGACGACGGCATCCGCGGCGCGTCCGCTGCCCTCGATGAGGATCGTCGGCCGGCCCGCTTCGACGTTGGCGGCGATCTCGTGGAACGCGATCGGGCCGCCGTTGGCCACGATGGCGACCGACGGCCGGCCTCGCGCGATCCGATCGAACAGCCAGTACATCGTCGCCGTCTCCGATCCCCAGCTCGGCTCGCCTTTTGGCGCCGACGGATCGTCGACCACGATGATGTGTGAGTGATTGGGATCCACGGCGGTCTGCCCGACCGGGGGGATCTCGCGCGCCGGAGCGACACCGATCAGCGGGAAGGCGCGACCGCTGGCGCGGCGGGCCTGGCCTGCCGCTTCCATGACGCCGGCCTGGGTCCCGCCATCGACGACCACGATGCGGCGTTCCCTGGCCAGCATACCGAGCGCGTCGAGCATGGCGAACAGCTCGCGCTGCTTCGCCTCGCTCATCTTCGCGGCGCCGCCGCTCAGCACGACGAGAGCGTCGGCCTGGCTGCGCATCGCGTCGACCAGCGCCGTGACCTCGGCGCTGCGCTCGAGCGCCTTCGTCGACACGGCGATGAGGTGCGGCTCTCCGGCGGTGCCATCGGCCTGACCCGAGCCGTCCTGCCCACCGAGCGTCATCGCCACCACCATCAACGCGACGCCGAGCCCGGCCATCGACGCCATGCCGGCCATCGCTGCGTCACCGCCCCCCGCGCTAGCCCTTCACGTGCTTGGCGAAGTGCGCCATCGTCCGCTCCCAGGCGAGCTTGGCGTTCTTCTCGTCGTAGCGCGGCGTGGTGTCGTTGTTGAACCCGTGCTGCGTGCCCGGATAGATGTGGGCCTCGTAGGGAATCTTCGCTTCCTTGAGCGCCGCTTCGTAGGGTGGCCAGGACGCGTTGACGCGCTCGTCGGTCTCGGCAAACTGCAACAGCATCGCGGCCTTGATTTTCGGAACGTCGGCGACCGGCGGCGCGCCGCCGTAGAACGGGACGCCAGCGGCCAGTTCGGGCACGCGGGTCGCGAGCATGTTGACGGTGGATCCGCCGTAGCAGAAACCAACCGCGCCGAGCTTGCCGGTCGCGTCGGGCCTGGCGCGCAGCCAGTGGGCCGCGGCGACGAAGTCCTCGCGCGTCTTGGTCTGATCGAGGGTCTGGAACAGCGTCCGCGCCTTGTCCTCGTCGCCAGGATAGCCGCCGGCCGGGAACAGCGCGTCCGGCGCGAAGGCCATGTAGCCGTCGAGCCCGACGCGCCGGGCGATGTCCTCGATGTGCGGGTTGAGCCCGCGATTCTCGTGCACGACCAGGATCGCCGGCAGTTTCTTGCCGGCCGAATTCGCCGGACGGACGAGGTAGCCCTTCGCGGTCCCGCTGCCCTGCGGCGACGGGAACTCGATCGATAACGTCTCCAGCCGCGCGTCGTCCTTCTTCACCTGCTGGGCTTCCGCGAACTTCGGGCTCAGCGCGTCCAGCAGCATCGCCGCCGTCACCGTGCCGACGGCATACTTCTTCGCCTTGTCGAGGAAGCCTCGCCGATCGAGCGCACCGTGCACGTAGGCGTCGAACAGGATAAGAACTTCCGGATCGAAATCCGCGGCGGTCAATCTCTGCGCCATGCACGTGCCTCCTCGGGCTGGTAACGGTCCGGCTGAGCATACCCGACCGTCTCGCCGAATGAACCGCCGATGGTATTGTTCAGCCACATGAGTGACCAGTGGAGTGGCGGGATCAAGACGGCCAAGATGGACGTGGTGTGGGACGTGTCCGAGGCCGCTCCGGACGTGTTCGCTGCCGTGATCAACGACTCGCCGGCCGTGTCGGCAGCGATGGAAGGCCTCCGCGCCGGGGTGCCCTTCATGGCCTCGGCGGCGCCCGGCGAGCAGGGCGAGCTGTATCGCATCCGCGGTCACAACCGGTCGGTCTGCATTGCCCTGTCCGGTGACAAGTCGACGTCGGACGTCGTCGTCATCAAGGGCTCCGAGCCGCTGCTGCCCGACTTCGAGCGATATCTCGACTGGATGCAGTTCAAGTCGTTCGGCGCCTGGCCGCGGCCGATGATGGAACACTTCCCGCTCTTCGAAGGGAAGACGCCCGGGACGGTCGCGCTCGACGAAGCGCGCAAGGAAGCGGAGCTGTCCCTCGACGTCCAGGCGACGCACCTCCGCCACTACGGCGAGCTGATCCGCCTGCCGGTGCCGCTGATGGTCCTGCGGGTGCCCGAGGCGACGCACGACCGGGTGATGTCGCAGCTGCGCCGCCGCATGTCGGCGCCCGCGCTCGAGCGCGTCGAGCCGTCGCTGCAGCGTGGCATCGGCATGTTCGTCTATCACTACCCCGGGCCGCCGGTGCGGGTCACCGCGGTCGGCCGGCCGCGCTACATGTGGCCGGGCTCGCCGGACATGGCGTCGCGCAAGAACGTCATGGAGAAGATGATCCCGGGCTGGATCCAGCTTGCCGCGCGCCTGCTCTGGCTCGGCTTCCTGCCCTCGACGCCGCTGGCCTGGCGGCTCGGCGCGATCTTCGATCCCAACAACTCGTGCCTGGACGGCGGCGCCTGCGACATCGCCTCGGTCTACTCGCTCGCCGACGCCAACCACGACGCCTTCGTGATGCGCTCGCTGGCCGAGATCGTCGGCGCGCTGCGCGTCGTCATCGCCCGCGCCTTCGGCATCCAGCTGCCGGAGCTGGCCCAGAGCTACGAGCAGGACTTCATGATGTTCTCGCTCGGCCAGTGGGTGAAGCGCGAGATCGAGCGGGCCCTGGTCGAGGAAGGGCGCGAGACGCTGACACTGGATCGGCGCATCGGCGAGGTCCTCGGGGGTGACAAGTCGCTGCCGGAGCTGATGACGATCTTCCAGCAGTACTCCTCTTACCTGACCGTCGACGATTACGCCTAGGGCGGCTGGGATCTTCCTGCGTGACTGACGCGCCTGCTGACGAACCCTGGCTGGTAACGCTCGCCGCCGCCGTGTCGGCGGGCGAAGCCGTCGACTGGCCGGCGATGCGGGCCCGTGCGTCGACCGACGAGGCGCCCGTCGTCGAGGAGCTGCATCGCCTCAGCCAGATCGTGCGCGGCCGCGGCGCCGAGGGCGCGCCCCGGCCGAACGGGGCCGGCGACGGCAACTGGCCGGCGGTCCGCTCGTGGCGGACGCTGCTGGTCTTCGAGCCGCTCGCCTCCGGCTTCTCGGGCGACGTCCACCGCGCCTGGGACACCCAGCTCGATCGCGAAGTCGCGGTCAAGTTCCTGCACCCGCTCGCCGACGGCAGCGCACCGTCCCTGCGCGAGGCCCGGGCCCTGGCCCGGGTCAGCCATCAGAACGTCGTGACCGTCTACGGGGCCGAGCACGACAGCGGCCAGTCCGGTCTCTGGATGGAGCTGGTCGACGGCGAGACGCTGGCCGAGGCGGTGATGGCGCGCGGCCCGATGAGCGCGCGCGAGGCGGCCGGGATCGGCATCGACGTGTGCCGCGCCGTGTCGGCCCTGCACGCGCACGGCCTGGTGCACCGCGACGTCAAGGCGGCCAACGTGATGCGCGAGATCGGCGGGCGCATCGTGCTGATGGATTTCAGCGGCGCGCACGGCATCGACGACGCGCATCCGCCGACCCTGCAGGGGACGCCGCTCTACATGGCGCCGGAGCTGCTGGCCGGCGAACGCGCGACGCCGGCCAGCGACATCTACTCCATCGGCGTGCTGCTGTTCTTCCTGCTCACCAGCCGGCACCCGGTCGAAGGCGAGACGCTGGCCGACCTCGAGGAGGCGCATCTGCAGAACCGCCGGATGCGCCTGCTCGACGCGCGTCCCGATCTGCCGGATGCGCTCGTCCGCGTCGTCGAGCGCGCCATCGCGGCGCCGCGCGACAGCCGCTTCCACACCGTCGGCGAGCTGGAGCACGGGCTCGGCGCCATCTTCGGCGCCGGCCCGACGGTCCGTTCGCGGCTGGCGCTGGCCGGGCACACAGATCGGCGGTCGCTGCTGGCCACGCTCGGACTCGGCGCGGCGCTGCTCGGCCTGCTGCTCGCGGCCGCCGTGCTCGCCTGGCGCGGCGGCATCTGGCCAGCCCGGACCTCGGCGCCGACGACGCCGCTCGAGTTCGACATGGTCGTGCAGGAGCCGTTGCGCCTCGATCCGACGTCCAACGACGCGCGCGTGTCGCCGGACGGACGGGTCGTGGTCTTCTCGGCCTGGGCCAAGGGCACGCAGCTGCTCTACCGTCGCGCGTTGGGCTCGCGCCAGATCTATCCCATCGTCGGGACCGAGGGCGCGGCGCTGCCCTTCTGGTCGGCCGACAGCCGGTTCGTCGGCTTCCACGCCAGCGGCCTCGTGAAGCGCGTGCCAATCGAGGGCGGCCCGGTGACGAACATTTGCCCCAGCCGCCAGTTCGGCGGCGCCGCCTGGAATCGCGACGACGTCATCGTCTTTTCCCAGGTGACGTCGCTCTGGACGGTCTCGGCCAACGGCGGCACGCCGCACCAATTTCAGATCCCGCCCGAAATCGGCCCCGACGCGGTCGCGGTCGGCCCGGCGTTCCGCCCCGACCAGCAGACGTTCACCTATCGCATCGGCTTCGGTGCCAAAGACACCGCCGGCACCTACCTCGCCCGGCTGGAACCCCAGACCAGCGCGCGCCTGTTCGACCTCGGCCCGAACGCCGTCATCGCCGAATCCTCCGTCGCCTGGATCAGCAATGGCGCGCTGCACGCGCAGGCGCTCGATTCGCAGTCACTGGTGCCGACGGGACCGGTGTCGACGCTCGAGGGCAGTGTGCTCGGCAACGACGGCCAGGCCGTGACGGCGGGGCTCTCGTTGTCCGACGCCGGCGTGATGGTCTACCGCAAGCTGCGCGAATTGGAGACCCGGCTGGTGTGGTTCGATCTGGCCGGCCGGGATCTCGGCACGCTCGACGCGCCGCCGCTGTGCCGCAACCCGGAGATCTCGCCGGGCGGCGATCGGGTCGCGGTCGAGTGTACCGACGCGACGACCGGACGCCGCGATATCTGGCTGGTCGGCGAACACGCCGCGCCGATCCGGCTGACCGACGCGCCCGGCGGCGCCTCCGATCCGGTGTGGTCGCCGGACGGCAAGCAGGTGGCGTTCTCGTCGAACCCGCGCGGCGTCCGCGACCTGTTCGCCCGCGAGTGGAGCGCGTCGGGCGAGCCACGACCGCTCTACGGATCGTCGGCGACGAAGTATCCGTGCAGCTGGTCGCGAGACGGCATCCAGCTCGCCTTCACCGAACGCGGCATGGGCCGCGCCTGGAACATCTGGACCCTCGACACGCGCACGGGGGTGGCCCGCGCGCTGGTCGCCAACCTCTACGACGACATCGAGCCGCAATTCTCGCCCGACCAGCGCTGGCTGGCCTACACGTCGAACCGCAGCGGCCGGTGGGCGGTCTACGTCCAGGACCTGCAGGCGCCGGCGACCGACCCGCGCATGGTGTCGGCGGGCCTCGGCGAGTCGGATCCGCGGTGGAGCGCCAGCGGTGACCGGCTCTATTTCCTGTCCGGCGACCGGCGGCTCCTCGCCCTGCCGACGCGGGGCGCCGACGGCGAACCGCACCTCGGCGCGCCGAGCGCGCTGTTCACGTCGGCGGCCATCGGCCCGATCGGCATCGGCCTGCGCTTCAACTACGCCATTCACCCCGATGGCAAGCGGCTGCTGATGCTGGTCGGCGCCGGCCCGCGTGAGTTGCCGGCCCTCACCGTCCGCGTCGGCTGGACACCCCCGACGGCGCCCTAGCTCGGGGCACGCCGGGGCACCCGAGCGTGGGCGGCGTTGTTAGCGCGACGCGGTCGAGACCAGCTTCTTGGCGGCGACGAGGTCCGGCCGCGCCGGCGCGTCGGCCTTGGCGCAGATCTTCAGCAACGTCTGCGCATGCTGGCGGGCCCGATCCGGCTGACCGGCGAGCGTCGCCGCCCGAATCGCTCCTGACAGCGCGCGGAAGCGATTCGGCTCCTTCTTCAGCGTCGCCTCGAAGGCCTGTAGCGCGTCGGTCGGTTTCTCCATCGTCAGCAGCATCTCGCCGACCAGTTCGCGGGCGGGCGCCAGCGGACCCGGCGTGACCGCCGCCTTCTCGGTGCCATCCTCGAGATCGGCGGCCGCCATCATCTCCGTCAAGGCCTCCGACGAGCGCCCCTCGACGAGGGCCAGCCACGCCGTGCCGGAGCGGCGCTGAATCTCGACCTGCTCGGCCCAGTAGGCCTCCTTCTTGGCCGTCAGCTCGTCGCGGATCCGCGTCAGCTCGGCGATCGCGGCCTTGGTGCCAGCGGCATCACCACCGCGAGCCGCACCGAGCGCCTTGGCGAACCACGTCTGCGCCTCGGGATAGAGGAAGCGCGTCGGCTGCACCGCCAGCGCCGACGCCGCCTTCCAGTCGCCGCGCTCCAACGCGTAGCGGGCCGGAATCGCCGCCGCCGCGAAGAGCCCGGCGGAACCTGGTGCCGCCGATCCGACGGCCTCGGGGTTGAAGCGCGACGTCACCGACGGCAGGCCGTCGACGAGCGCCCGCGCCACCGCGTCCTGCGCGCTCTGCAGCGCCGCGTAGGTCTGGTAATCCATCGCGTGAAGTTCCTCGGCGGTGGCGCCGAGATTCCTGGCCGCCTGGGCCGAGGCGATGTTCGTGTCGATCGATTCCTGCCACGAGCCGACGCGCGTGAACGTGTGCGACGGCATGTGGAGCGCGTGCGGCGCCGACGGGGCGATCGTCGCGTAGCGGCGCGCTGCGGCCAGGCCGCGCTCGGCCAGCGGCGGCACGTCGTAGCTGTGGATGATGTAGTGGGCCAGGCCCGGATGCTGCGGGTGGACGGCGATCAGCTTCTCGAGCAGCGCGCCGGCCTTGAGCAATTGGGCATAGGTCTTGTCCGACGGCGTGTTCGAGCCGGCGATCGAGAGGGCGTAGAAGATCTGCGCTTCGTCGTCGGCCGCGTTCGCCGCGGCCAGCTTCTCCATGGCATCGCGGTAGGCGACGATGCGGGTGCGCTGGTCGACGGTGTCGACGTTGGTGAAGAGCACG
>JBDSLU010000568.1:0-3031 GCA_039916225.1 Vicinamibacteraceae bacterium | reverse complement strand
TAAGCCGTAAGCGAGGGTGCCCGCCGAGGCGGGCGCCCGCCGCCGCCCGCCGCTACGGCGGGTGAGCCCGGAGCAGAGAACCGTTATGACCAGCGATGTACGTGCCCTCGACGCCGGCGACGATGGCTTCCACGAGATTCAACTGAACGGCAAGCAGCTCGTCTTCCTCGGGATCGCGACGACGCTGGTCTCGGTGGTGATCTTCCTGTGCGGCGTGCTGGTCGGTCGCGGGGTGAAACCGCTCGACACGGTCGCCCAGGCGGCCGGACCGCAGGCGTTCGACGCTCCGCTGACGGCGTCGGTGGCCCCCGGCGCGATCTCCACGCCATCCCCGGCGCCGCCGTCGACGCCGAGCCCGAGCGGCTCCGGCGCGGCGCTCGCGGCCGCGGCGGCAGCCGATGCCCCGGCCGGCGACACCGAGCCGACGCCGCTCGGCGATGAGGCGGACGCGCCCGCGCCGACCGACGTGGCGGCAGCGACGACGTCGACGCCGGCCAAGCCGATGGCGGCCGTCCAGCCGAAGGCTGCGCCCAAGGTCGAGCCGAAGGAGACCGCCAAGCCGAAGCCGGCTCCCGCGCAGGCGACGGCGGTGCCGCCTGCCGTCGCCAAGCCGGCACCCGCGCCGCTCGCGGTCGCGCCCAAGCCTACGCCGGCCCCGCCGGCCCCGCCGGCCCCGACGGCCGTGGCGACCACGGCGCCGGCCAGCGCCGGCGGCACGATCGCGGTCCAGGTCGGGGCCTTCAACACGCGCAAGGAGGCCGACGCATTGGCCAAGCGGCTCAGTGGCCGCGGCTACGCCGTCTACGTGATGAACCCGCTCGGCGACGGTAAGAACGTCTTCCGCGTCCGGGTCGGCAACTACGCCAGCACCGACGAAGCGCAGCGCGTCAGCGCCAAGCTGACGTCGCAGGAAAAGCTGAAGCCCTGGATTATTCGCTAGCCGCGCTCTCCGGCGCGCTCTTCGCCCTCGCCTTCCCCCGGTTCGGCCATCCAGCCCTCGGCTGGGTGGCCCTCGTTCCGCTGCTGATCGTGCTCGGCCGCCCGTCGCGGTCCGAGCGCCGGCCGGTCCTGCTCGGGCTCCTCACCGGCATCATCGGCTTCAGCGGCACGCTCTACTGGTTGACCGACGTGATGACCACGTTCGGCGACCTGTCGAGCGGCGTCGCGGTCGGGGTCGCGCTCCTCCTCATCCTCTATCTGTCGCTCTACCCGGCGCTGTTCGCGCACATCGTCTCGCGCGGCGTGCGGGCGTTCGGGCCGCGGGCGTTGTGGGCGGCTCCGCTCGTCTGGGCGGCGGGGGAGTGGGCCCGCGGTCACCTCATGACCGGCTTCCCGTGGGTGCCGCTCGGCAACAGCCAGATCGACATCGCCCCGATCGCCCAGGCCGCCAGCGTCGTCGGCGTCTACGGCCTGTCGGCGCTGGTCGTGCTGGGCAGCGTGGCCCTGGCCTGGCTGGTGGTGGCGCCGCCCGGGCGCGGGCGGCTCGTGCCGGTCGGCGTCGTCGCGCTCCTCATCGGTGGCCTCGCGCTCTGGGGATCGATGCGCGTCGGCGGCGGCGCCCTGCTCACCGCCGGCACGCCGATCCGCGTCGCGCTGGTCCAGGGCAACGTGGCGCAGGGTCAGAAGTGGAACCCCGCCTTCGCCGACATGATCTACCGTCGCTACCTGACACTGTCCCGCGACGCGGTGGCGCAGGGCGCAACGCTCGTCATGTGGCCCGAGTCGGCCACGCCCTTCATGTTCGAGGAGCATCCCGCCTCGGAAGGGATGCGGCTCCTTGCGCGTGAGACCGGCGCCCGCCTGTTCGTCGGCAGCGATCAAAGCGAACAAAGCGAGCGCGGCGCCAAGCCGCGGTATTACAACAGCGCCTTCCTCATCCAGCCGACCGGGTCGGTCGGCGGCATCTATCGGAAGATGCACCTGGTGCCGTTCGGCGAGTACGTGCCGCTCGAATCGATCCTGTCGTTCGCCGGCCCGCTCGTCGAGCAGGTCGGCGGCTTCACGCCCGGGCAGACGCTGACCGTGTTCCACGTCCGCGAAGGGGCGTTCACGACCGGCATCTGCTACGAGGCCGTGTTCCCCGAGCTGTCGCGCGAGGCCGTGCAGCGGGGCAGCCAGTTGCTGACGTCGATCACCAACGACGCCTGGTTCGGTCGCAGCTCGGCGCCGTGGCAGCACCTGGCGATGGCCAGGATGCGCTCGGTGGAGACCGGGCGCTACCTGGCCCGGGCCGCCAACACCGGCGTCAGCGCCATCGTCGATCCCTACGGCCGGGTGGTCCAGGCGACGCCGCTGTTCGAGCAGACGGTGGCGGTCGGCGAGGTTCGTTTCCTGGACGGGACCACGCCCTACGTTAGAATCGGGGACGTCGTCCCCTGGGCCGGCCTGGTCGTGGCGCTCGGCCTGTGGGGCCTGAGCGCGCGCCGCCGGCGCCGTCCCGCGTCCGCCTCGCCGCCCCCGTCAGGAGATCCGCGTGCCGTCCATCGATCGTGAAGAAGAGCTCCGCCGCTACGAAGACCTGATGAAGCGGTCAGCCGCGATGCGGAGTTATCTTTGACGCAGCACGTCCGGCCGAAGAACTGACCCGCATCGAAGCGCGCATCGGCGAGCCCGACTTCTGGAAGGACCAGGCCGAGGCGCAGCGGATGATGCAGCGCCGTCGGCGTCTCGAGGAAGACGTCACCCTCATCGCCTCGCTGGCCCGCCGTGCCGACGACATCAAGGTGCTGGCCGAGTGGGTGCAGCAGGGCGAAGCTGTCGAAGGTGAGCTGGCGAGTGGGCTCGACGAGTGGCAGCGCGAGATCGAGGCCGGCGAGGTCAAGAAGATGCTCGGCGGCGAGCACGACTTCCGCAACGCCATCATCTCGATCCATCCGGGCGCCGGCGGCACCGAGTCGCAGGACTGGGCCGAGATGCTGCTGCGCATGTACCTGCGCTGGGCCGAGCAGCGCGGCTTCAAGACCGAGGTCGTCGACTACCTGCCCGGCGACGAAGCGGGCGTCAAGTCGGCGACGGTCGAGGTGACCGGCGA
>JBDSLU010000567.1:0-4867 GCA_039916225.1 Vicinamibacteraceae bacterium | reverse complement strand
TGCATGAGCTGTCCCATCACTTTCGGCGTCTCCGGGTGCTTGGCGTGCCAGTCGGCGGCGAAGACCAGGAAGTCGGCGCCCACGAGTTTCCTGCCACCGTTGGGCAGCGGCTCGTAGATGACGATCTCCGGCTTGGCGGGATCGAGCGCGATGTCCTGCACCAGCGGGAAGTTGACGTAGTGGAGCCCCATCGCGCCGTAGTCCGGCCCGCTCACGCAGCCGAACATCAGGCCGTAGCCTTCCGCTTCGGCAGCGGCGACATCCTTGAAGCGCTCGGTCGAGTCCCGCACCGCCTTGATCAGCGCACCGGCCTTGCCGCGCGGCTCGCCCCCGTCGTGGTGGGCGCGCTCGCCGCCCTGCGAACTCGCCGCCTGCGCCCCGCCGATCGCCAGCACGACCGCGCCGAGAACCGGAACCGCCATCCGCCGCATCAGTCCTTGCATCACGTCTACTCCTCATCGAAGCGGTCTGCGGGCGCCGCGTCATGCCGCGCCCGTGAGGAGACAACGTCGCCCGGCCGTCGATACCGACACGGCGTCACCTCGGTGACACGCCGGACGTCGAGGATGCTGGCGGTGGGGCGCGGGACGGGAGCGCTCAGCGGGCGATGCCGGCGGCGGCGCGGGCGACGCCGATGGTGAGGGCGGTGGGCTCGGCCGGGGTGTTGGCCCAGATGCGGACCCGCGTGTCGGTCGTCGGGACGACGACCTCGAGCAGGGTGGCGCCGAGGACGGTGCGCACCGCGAGGGTCCGGGTCGGGGTGGTCAGCTGGCCGTCGAAGACCGGGAGGCCAGCCGGATTCTCGGCGTAGCCGATGTCGCGGATGGTCAGCTCGGTGGTGGCGGAGGCCGCGCAGCCGACGGCGATCGAGGACGCGGTCGCGGCGACGAGCTGACCGGGGATGGAGAGCGGAAGCTCGCCGCCGGCGCCGTCTTCGACCAGGACCAGCGCCCTGGGGGCCGAGACGCGAGTGACGACGAGGACGCGGGCCGCGGCCCGTGCTTTACCTGCCATGGCTAGTCTCCAGACGATCCGACCCCGTCGCACCCAACGATGGCCCCGGTCGCGCCAGCACCATCACGCAATCGCCAATCGTTGCATCTCGTCCTCGACCTTGGGGAGGCCCGTGGGCAGGCCTCCACCGGAGAGATCGCAAACGGCGCGCAGAACCCGACATCGCGGCCAGAACTGCCCGACATCCGTGCCGGGCATCCTGTTTCTCGGGCGGCATGGAGGCCATGCGCCACAGGGTCTGGCTCGCGCCCATGCACTGTGCTAGCCTGTTCATTGAACTGACCGAGCGGTCATTCGAACAGACTCATGAGTGCACACAAACTCAACAAGGCCGATGTTGTCACGGATTTCCGTCGCGCGCAGGTGATCGCCGCAGCGCGGGAACGGTTTTCGAAGCACGGCCTTGCGGGGACCACCATGGACGGCATTGCCCAGGCGGCTGGCGTCGCCAAAGGCACCGTCTACCTCTACTACAAGTCCAAGGAAGACATCTTCCGGCAGATTCTCGACGAGGACCTGACCCAGCTCCAGGACGACACGGTCCCGCTGATCAGCGGCGACGGCGACATCGAGCACAAGCTGCGCGGCTTCTTCCGCGGCGTCCTGGGGTTCTTCGACCGCAAGAAGGACTTCTGTGAGCTCGCCATCTTCGAGATGGGGCCGGACGTGCGGAAGAAAGCCATGCAGCGGTTCGAGATCGTCTTCCGGGCCCAGGTCGAGGCCTGGCAGACGCTGCTCGACGAGGCGCAGCGGAGCGGCCTGATCGACATGGCCGACGCCCGCGCCAGCGCCAACATCATCGTCGGCGCGGCCAGCGGCATGGCCAAGCAGCGGCTGCGTGGCTGGGAGACGGGGCCGGTCGAGGACGTGGCCACACAGGCGGCTCGGACGCTGTGGAAAGGTCTGGCTGCGCGATGAACCGCCTTCATCGCCTCGCCGCCGCCGGCCTCTTGGCGGCCCTCGCCCTGGCTCCCGGACGCGCGCTGGCGCAGGAGTCGACCCCGCTGACCATGCGTGGCGTGCCGCAGGGGACGGCGACCGCGACGCCGATCGCGCTGACGCTGGCCGACGCCGTGCAGCGCGGCCTCAAACAGAACCTCGCCGCGATCCTGGAAGAGCAGCGGCTGAAGAACGCGGAGAGCGTCCGCCTCGAGGCGTTGAGCGCGCTGCTGCCGCACGTCGACGGGTCGGTCCGGCAGACCGAGCAGAAGCTGAGCACGGCGGCGTTCGGGTTCGACTTCCCGGGCCTGCCGCGGGTCATCGGCCCCTTCGGCGTCTTCGACGCGCGGCTGACGCTGTCGACGCCGCTGTTCGACGCCCGCGCCATCGGCGGCGTGCGCGCCGGACGGGCGTTGGTCAAGGCGGGACGCGCTGACCTGCGCGACATCCGCGAGACCATCGTCCTCGCCGTCGGCATGCTCTACCTGCAGGCGCAGGCCGATGCCGCCCGCGTCATGTCGGTCCGCGCCGAAGTCGAAACGGCCGAAGCGCTGGTCGGTCTCGCCACCGATCAGAAGACGGCCGGAATCGTCGCCGGCATCGACGTCCTCCGGCAGCAGGTGCAGCTGCAGTCGACGCGCGCCCGGCTGATCACCGCCGAGAACGTGTTCGAGAAACGCAAGCTGTCGCTGGCGCGGGCCATTGGCCTGCCGGGCGGTCAGGCGTTCACGCTGGTCAGCCAGACGGCGTTCCACGCCGCGCCGCCGCTGACCCTCGACCAGGCCATCGCCCAGGCGAG
The DNA here is from genome assembly GCA_039916225.1 of Vicinamibacteraceae bacterium. Lineage (GTDB taxonomy): Bacteria > Acidobacteriota > Vicinamibacteria > Vicinamibacterales > Vicinamibacteraceae > JBDSLU01. The sequence goes on along the minus strand of JBDSLU010000567.1, from coordinate 2,115 downwards.
CGAGTCGCGCGAGGACGTCAAGGCGGCGCAGGCGCGCGTCGATGCGGCCCGCTACACGCGGCAGGCGGAAGCCGCGGCCCGCTGGCCGAGCGTCCACCTGGACGCCGACCTCGGCGTGCTCGGCCGCGACACCTCGACGCTCGACCGCACCTACGGCGTCGCCGCCCTGGTGAAGGTCCCGGTGTTCGAGGGCGGCGAGACGCGGGCCCGCGTGCAGCGGGCCCAGACGGAGCTGCGGATCCGCGAGGCGGAGCTCGCCGACCTGACCGGCAGCATCCGCTACGACGTGTCGGCGGCGCTGCTCGACGTGCGAGCGGCCGATGCCGGCGTCGAGGTCGCGAGCAGCGCCAGGACGCTGTCGCAGCAGGAACTGGAGCAGGCCCGCGATCGGTTCAAGGCCGGCGTCGCCAACACCCTGGAACTGGTCCAGGCGCAGGAAGCGGTGGCGACCGCCACCGAGCGCTACATCGACAGCCTCTACGCGCACGCCGTGGCCAAGGGCACCTTGAGCCGCGCGCTCGGACAGGTCGAGTCACGCTTCGTCGCACTCGTCGGAGGAGATCAGTAATGGCCACGGACGTCACAGCAGCCCGGGAAATCACGGACACGCCAGCCGAGACGGCGAAGTCGCCGGCCTCGACCCGCACGCGCGCGTTCATCGGCGTGGGCGTGCTCCTCGTCGTCGCGATTGGGGCGTTCTTCGGCTGGCGGATGCTGTCGCCGCGCGAGGATACCGACGACGCGCAGGTCAGCGGGCACGTCAGCCCGGTCGCGACCAGGGTCGGCGGCACCGTGCAGGCGATCAAGGTGCAGGACAACCAGGCCGTCAAGGCGGGGACGGTACTCGTCGAGCTCGATCCGCGCGACTACCAGCTGGCCGTCGCCAAGGCCGAGGCCGATCTGGCCGCCGCCGAAGCGGGCTTCCGCGCCGCCAGCAGCGACGTGCCGGTGACGTCCAGCAGCGCCCGCAGCGGGGCGCAGGTGGCGCGAGTCGCCACGGGCAACGCCGATGCCGGGTTGATCGCGGCCAGCCGTGAGATCGAGGCCTCGCGCGCCAAGATCGCCTCGGCCGAGGCCCGGCTGCTCGAGGCCAAGGCCCGCGCCGTGCGCGCGGCCCAGGATCTGGCGCGCCTGGCGCCGCTGGCGGCCAAGGACGAGATCCCGAAACAGCAGTTGGACGCCGCCACCGCCGACACGCACGCGGCCGACGCCGCCGTGGCCTCGGCCGAGGCAGCCGTCCGCGAAGCGACCGCCAACCTGCAGGTGGCCGAGTCCCGGCGGCTGCAGGCCCAAGGCACCGTCGCGCAGTCGCAGGCGCAGGAGCGCGCCGCGGCGACCGCGCCGCAGCAGATTGCGATGATCGAGGCGCGCGCGTCCGGCGCCAACGCCCAGGTCCTCCAGGCCCGCGCCGCCTTGAATCAGGCGCGCCTGAATCTCGAGCGCACGGTCGTCCGCGCCTCCGCCGACGGGCTCGTCAGCCGGCGGACGGTGGAAGTGGGCCAGGTCGTGCAGCCGGGGCAGGCGATGATGTCGATCACCTCGCTGCACGACGTCTGGGTCACCGCCAACTTCAAGGAAACGCAGCTCGGCGAGATCTCCGCCGGCCAGCGCGCCGAGGTCGAGGTGGACGCCTTCGGCGGCCGCCGCTACACCGGCCACGTCGAGTCGATCGCCGGCGCCACCGGCGCCACCTTCAGCCTGCTGCCGGCCGACAACGCCAGCGGCAACTTCGTCAAGGTGGTGCAGCGCGTGCCGGTGAAGATCGTGCTCGACGGCGCCACCGATCCCGGCGCGGTGCTGCGGCCCGGCATGTCGGTGACCGCCACCGTCTACCTGCGATGAGCGCCGTGCCGGAAAGCGAAGCCCCGGCGATGGCCGGGCGCTGGTTCATCCTGATCGGCCTGATCACGGCGGCGATCATGGAGGTGCTCGACACCACCATCGTCAACGTGGCGCTGCCGCAGATGGCCGGCAACCTCGGGGCGACGCGCGAGGAGGTGGCGTGGGTCAGCACGTCCTACATCCTCGCCAACGTCATCGTGCTGCCGATGACCGCGTTCTTCACCGAACGCTTCGGCCGCAAGCGCTACCTGACCTTCTCGATCATCCTGTTCA
>JBDSLU010000566.1:0-3852 GCA_039916225.1 Vicinamibacteraceae bacterium | reverse complement strand
GCCGTCCGCGTCGAGCGCGATGGTCAGATCGTCGGTCAGGTGAACGCCGACGTCGATCTGCCGAAGCTCCTGGCGACCGTCTTCACGACGACGCAGCACGATCGCGGCGAGGTGCCGTTCGCGGTCGGCGAGGGCGGTGAGCTCTACACGCCGACGCCGGCGGCCAAGCAGCGGCTCGAGGCGCTGCAGACGTCGGCCCTCAGCGCCAGCAGCAAGCCGGGAACGACGGTGCTGCCGGACTGGATCGTGGCGACCACGACCGACCCGACCGGCTCCGGCCTGAAGTTCGGCATCGCGCGCCCGGTCGGCGACGCGCTCGTCGATCTGCAGCGGACGTCGGCCCGCAACGCGGCGCTCGGCCTCGGCTTCATCGGCCTGGCGCTGATCGTGATCGTGCCGCTGTCGGCGGGGCTGACGCGCAACCTCGATTCCCTGAGCGCCGGCGTCCGCCGCATCGCCGAGGGCGACTACAGCGCGCGCGTGCCGGTGAAATCGACCGACGAGATCGGACGGCTTGCCGTCGCGTTCAACAAGATGGCCGCCGACGTCGAGGAGCATCAGCGCTCGGCGGTCTCGCAGGAGCGCATCCGCCGCGAGCTGGAGCTGGGTCGCCAGATCCAGCACGACATGCTGCCGCAGGGTTCGCTCATGCTCGGCCTCACCGAGATCAAGGGTGTCTCGGTGCCGGCGCGCGAAGTCGGCGGCGACTTCTTCAATTACTTCCAGCTGCGCGACGGCCGGATCGCGCTGCTCGTCGGTGACGTGTCAGGCAAGGGCGTCGGCGCGGCGCTGCTGATGGCCAACCTGCAGGGGGCGCTCCGCACGCGCCTGGCGCTCGGCCAGGATCTCGCGTCGCTGGCCCAGGAACTCGACGTCGACATCGACCGGACGACGCCGGGCCCCGTTTACGCCACGCTGTTCGTCGGCATCCTCGATCCCGCGGCGCACCGCCTGCGCTGCGTCAACGCCGGTCACAACCCGCAGTACATCCTGCGCACCGACGGCCGCCTCGAGCGGATGGAATCGACCGGCCGTCCCATCGGCCTGCTCTCGGGCGGCGCCTACGTCGAACAGACCTTCGACGTGGCGGCCGGCGACGTGCTGTTCTTCTATACCGACGGCTGCGTCGAGGCCGAGAACGCCACCGGCGACATGTTCGGCTCCGACCGTCTCGAACAGGCGTTGACGGCGGCTGCGGATCTGGGAGCCGATCAGGTCATGGCGGCGGTGGAGGCCGAGGTCAGCCGCTTCCGCGCCGGCGTCGAGCTGCAGGACGACGCGACGATGATGGTCGTCAAGGTCGGCTGATCTCGCGTAAGTTCTCGACCGGAAGGAACGCCATGCCGCAACACAGACTGACCATCGGAATCCTGTTCGCCATCCTGACGGTGGCCGATGCCGCCCAGGCCCAACGCACGTGCGCCGGACAGGCGCGGATGGTCGGCAGCCAGGCGGTGACCGTCCTCGACCAGGGCGGCGTCGTGGTGCCCGCCAAGCTGAACATCAACATCGACGGCTCGGGCCGCGCCTACAACTGGGACAACGCCAAGGGGCTGATCCACTTGTGCAATGCCGCCAAGGTGCATCCGGCCGGGAGCGCGCCCTACCAGGGCAGCGTCGACAACGCGACGTGCACCGGGCGCTTCATGACCGATGTCGCCCGCATCAAGGCCGCCGGTTGGACCGACACGAGCGTCGGCGTGGTCGAGTGGTATGGCGTGGTTGGCACCGGCAGCGCGACGATCAATGGACGCACGGTGCAGGGCATCGTGCCAGCTGAGATCGTCGACGGTGGAGGGTTTCTCGTCTCCCCGACGACTCTCGCGGACCCGGCTTTCCCAGCGACCGATCAGCGCCGGTACGTCGAGCCGCTCACGATCGCGACCGCCGTCATCCCATCGAGCGCGGCGTTGCGGACGCTCGGCGTGGTGCCCGGCACATTGGGCGTTGCCTGGCGCAAGCAGAAGGGCATCGCGGTGCCTTTCATCGTCAGCGATATCGGTCCGCGCATCGGCGAGGGCTCGCCGGCGCTGGCGCGGCGACTGGCCGGCCTGCAGCCCAAAGCCGACTTGACGCGTGCCGAGCGTTTTCAGGGGCAGGTGGATACGCCCGATGTGACCTGGGTGTTCTTCGGCGGACCGAAGCTGCCGGCGCCGTACACCGCGGCGGCCGTCGATGCCGCGGCGCAGGCCGCGTTCGAGGCGTGGGGCGGGCCAGCACGGATTCGGGTCTGCGCCGGCAGCTGAGCATCCGTCCGCATCGGATTCGGCGGGCCAGTCGGCCGTCGAACCGCTGAAACGGGCGCCGAAGGCCGGCCCATTGCGCCGCGCTCGGAGATCGGCTCGTGACTTTCAGCCGCGGCCTTGCACCGGCAGCAGCGCGCGCAGGCGCGCATCGCGCAGATACAGTCCGCCCCAGACGAGCAGCGCCACGTAGATCGGAAAGAGCGTGTGGCTCGGGAGCGGGCTGCCGAGGCGGACGTGGGTCGCGATCGCGCCACCGAGGTAGCCGGTCAGGACGACGGCGCCCAGCACGCTCGTCGGCGGCACCAGGTACAGCACCAGGCAGACCAGCTCGATGACGCCGATGACCGCGACGAGATGCGCGGGATAGCCGAGGGCCACGGTGCCGTCGACGGCGGCCGGGACCTGGGCCAGCTTGAGCACCGTGTCGAAGGTGAGGAAGAGCGCCGCCAAGCCGGTCAGCGCCCATCCGGTGCGTGGCCACCCGCCCGAGCCGGGCGTGCCGGCGATCGTCGATGTCATGTGAGAGCCTCCGCGCGCATCGTAGCCTCAGCGTGGCGGCGTTGTTTTGTATAGAAACGACAGTTGCTCGCCCCGACGGGCCACTTCGAGTGGTGTCTGGCCGATGCGACGGGTGAGCGATCGTGTCAGGTGCGCCTGGTCGTAGTAGCCAGCCTCGTGGACGACGTCGAGAATCGGCTTGCCAGCCCGCAGGAGCAGCGCCGCCTGCCGCGCCCGCTCGATCTGCACGATGGTGCGGTGCGGCAGCCCGGTGGCGCGGAGGACGTGGCGCTGCGCGGTCCGGATCGACCGCGCGTCGACGTCCCCCCGCAGCACGGCGGACACGACGGGATCCTGGACGAGGAGCCCGCGCCGGATCAGTCGCGCCACGAACGTGTCGGCGTTCCCGAAGTCCGGGTACTCCCACGCCGACCCGTCCAGCCAGAAGGCGCGCGCCGAGGCGTCTGGCAGGGTCGCATCGCGGCGATCCCGCACCTCGCCCGGCGTCAGCGCCGGCATGTAGGTGCCGGGCGCGAACCGGATGCCGATCCACTCGCCGTCCGGCGGACAGTCTGCTGCCGTCGCCTTCGTCTCGGGACCGCGCAGCGTGATGGAGGTCCGTCCCTGCTGCCGCGTGATGGCCATCTCGAAGCAGCTCGCCGCGATGGACAGGAACGGGCCGCCGCGATCGCTGCGGCTCCGCCAGATCCGCTCGACGCCGGGCGCGTCGGACGCCCGATCCTCGAAGGTCAGCACCTGCGGCATCGTGCGTCGCCGCTCAGGCCGACGGCTGGCGGACGTAGTGCAGGCTCACCACTCCGGTCGGGAACGGCGCGGCCGACTGCAGGGTGAAGGCCTTGTGGGCACCGGCCGGCAGCGCCCGCTTGCCGCCACCCAGCACGAGTGGATAGACGAGCAGGTGCAGCTCGTCGACGAGATCGTGCTCGATCAGCGCGTGCACCAGCGGACTGCTGCCGTCAGTCAGGATGTCCTTGCCGGGTTCGGCCTTGAGCGCGCGAACCGCACCGATCACGTCGTCGCGGATGATCGTCGTGTTGCGCCACAGGGGCTTCTCGATGGTTCGCGACACGACGTATTTCTTCGGCGC
>JBDSLU010000565.1:0-2778 GCA_039916225.1 Vicinamibacteraceae bacterium | reverse complement strand
CGCGGCCGTCGTCGCCGTGGAAGTACTCGTGGAAGGGTACGTAATCGCGCCAGTGCGGGTCGTTCTGGAACCGCTCGACGCTGCCGAAGACCGGCCGGCGGCCGGTCTCGTCGCGCAGGAAGATGCGCGACAGGCGCTGCGACAGCTCGGTCGCCACTTCGTCCAGGGTCATCATCTGGCCCGAGCCAGTCGGGCACTCGACGCGCAGGCCATCGCCGAAGTAGTGATGGAACTTCTGCAGCGCTTCGACCAGCAGGAAGTTGACGGGAAACCAGATCGGCCCGCGCCAGTTCGAGTTGCCGCCGAACAGGCCGGTCGACGACTCGCCCGGCTCGTAGTCGACGCGGTGCACCTGGCCGTCGACCGGCAGCAGGTACGGCTCGTCCTTGTGGATGCGTGACAGGGCGCGGATGCCGTACGGCGACAGGAACTCGCGCTCGTCGAGCATGCGGGCGAGGACGCGCGTGAGGCGATCCGCCGTCACGACCGAGAGGAGCCGCCGCTCGCAATGGCCGGGCGTCTTCATGCACGCCACGTTGTCGGTCAGGTCGGGGCGGTGCGTCACGAACCAGTCGAGACGTCGCCGGAAGCCGTCGAGGCGCTCGATCATGTCGGGCTCGAGCGTCTCCACTGCGAACAGCGGGATGAGCCCGACCATCGAGCGGACCTTGAGCGGATGGCGCGTCCCGTCGGGCAGGTTCAGGTTGTCGTAGAAGAACCCGTCCACGTCGTCCCACAGATCGAGTTGCGTGTCCTTGCCCTGGTGGCCCATGGCGTGGCCGATGTAGATGAAGTGCTCCCAGAACTTGCTGGCGACGTCCTCGTAGGCGGGGTTCTCGCGGGCCAGCTCCATCGCCATCGCCAGCAGGTTCAGCGAGTACATCGCCATCCAGCTGGTGCCGTCCGACTGCTCGATGAAGCCGCCGGTCGGCAGCGGCGCCGATCGATCGAAGACGCCGATGTTGTCGAGACCGAGGAAGCCGCCCTCGAAGACGTTGGCGCCGCGGGCATCCTTGCGGTTGACCCACCAGGTGAAGTTGAGCAGCAGCTTCTGGAAGACGCGCTCGAGGAAGACGCGATCGCCCTTGCCGTTGCGCTTCTCGTCGATCTTGTAGACGCGCCAGGCCGCCCAGGCGTGCACCGGCGGGTTGACGTCGCCGAAGGCCCATTCGTAGGCCGGCAGCTGGCCGTTCGGGTGCATGTACCACTCGCGCAGCATCAGCACGAGCTGATCCTTGGCGAACTCGGCGTCGACGAGCGCCAGCGGCACGCAGTGGAACGCCAGGTCCCACGCCGCGTACCACGGGTACTCCCACTTGTCCGGCATCGAGATCACGTCGGCGTTGTAGAGGTGCCCCCACTGCGCGTTGCGCCCGTGCGTGCGCTCCGGCGGCGGCGCCGGCTGCCCGGGATCGCCTTCGAGCCAGTCCTTCACGACGTAGTGGTAGTACTGCTTCGACCACAGCATGCCGGCCAGGCTCTGGCGCATGACGGCGCGCGCGTCGTCGTCGAGATCGGGCGGCACCACCGTGGCGTAGAACTCGTCGGCCTCGCCCTGGCGCGCCGCGAACGTGGCGTCGAAGTCGGCGAACGGCGACGCGTCGGCGAAGTCCTCGGGGCCGCGCGGCGAAAAACGCAGCCGGACGCTGGTCGACCCGCCCGCCGGAATCGTCAGCGTGTAGTCGGCGGCGGCCTTGGTGCCGGTGCGGGCCGGGTTCACGGCGTCGGTGCGGCCGTGCACCACCGCCTCGTCGATGCCGTCCTTGGCGTAGAGCGGACCAGCGATGCCGAACAGTCGCATCGCGTTGGTCTCGTTCTCGGTGAAGAGGAGCGTCGGATCGCCCTCGGCGTAGAGCCAGCGTCGCCCGTAACGTCGAGTCTCCGCGGCGATGGTGGCGCTGCCCGAAACGCCGGGGCGGGCTTCGAGGCGCCCGCGGCGGTTGCCGTCGCCCCACGCCCAGGTGTTGCGGAACCAGATGGTCGGCAGCACGCGCACGGTCGCCGTCTCAGGCCCGCGGTTGGCGACGGTGATCTTCATCAGCACGTCTTCGGCGTCCGCCTTGGCGTATTCGACGAACACGTCGAAGTAGCGGTCGTCGTCGAAGACGCCGGTGTCGATCAGCTCGTACTCGGGGGCGTCGCGGCCGCGGCGGTGGTTCTCGCTGACCAAGTCGCCGTAGGGGAAGGCGGCCTGTGGATACTTGTAGAGCATCCGCATGAACGAGTGCGTCGGGGTCGAGTCGAGGTGGAAGTAGTACTCCTTGACGTCCTCGCCGTGGTTGCCCTCGTTGCCGGTGAGCCCGAACAGCCGCTCCTTGAGGATCGCGTCGCGACCGTTCCATAGGGACAGGCCGAGGCAGATTTCCTGGTGCCGATCGCAGATCGCCGCCAGCCCGTCTTCGTTCCAACGGTAGGCCCGCGACCGGGCGTGATCGTGCGGCAGGTATTCCCACGCGGTGCCGCCCGGGCTGTAGTCCTCGCGGACGGTGCCCCAGGCGCGGTCGCTGACGTACGGTCCCCAGCGCTTCCAGTACGTCGTGCGGGTCCGGTCGGCTTCGAGGCGGCGGTGTTCGGTGGTCATGGTCAGGGGCCGGGGCAGTGGGGACGACAGCCGTCTAGTGTTCGGACGCGGCGGCCGCCTGGGCGGCCGCGCCGGGAATCATTGTCGTCCCAGTGGCCGACGCCGGGGATGCGGTCGTCGGGCGCGCTGGGATCCTCGTCAATCGGACAGGCTCATCCCGTCAGTTGGTGCCGACCGTCTTGTCGAAGGTCGTCTCG
>JBDSLU010000564.1:0-10728 GCA_039916225.1 Vicinamibacteraceae bacterium | reverse complement strand
CTGCTGGCGCTGTCGGTGGCGCGGCTGACCGGCGACGATACGCGTCCGTTCACCGAAGCGGCGCGGCGGCTGGCGCGGTTCGCGCGAACGGTCGCCGACGATCGCGGCCGCCTGGCCCGGATCGGCGACGACGACGGCGGCCAGCTGTTTCCCATCGCCGGCCGCGACAGCGCCGATGCCCGCGACTCGCTGGCGCTGGCGTCCTGGCTGCTCGCCGATCCGTCGCTGGCCATCGGGCCGGTGCCGGAGGAGGCGATCTGGCTGTCCGGCGGCGGCGCCGCCGTGGGCGACAGGGTTCGGGCGACGGCGCCGGTGGCCTCGACGACGCTCGGCGACAGCGGCTACACCATCTGCCGGACGGCGCGCGGCGATCACCTGGTGCTCGATACCGGTCCGCACGGCTACTTGAACGGCGGGCACGCCCACGCCGACGCGTTGTCGCTGACGCTGACGGTGGCTGGCCGGCCGCTCCTCGTCGATCCGGGGACGGCGTGCTACACGATCGATCCAGCGCGCCGCGATCGCTTCCGGTCGACGCGCCTGCACAACACGCTGACGCTCGACGGCCGGCCCCAATCCGAACCGGCTGGCCCCTTTCACTGGACCACGGCGGCGGCCGGCTCGCGCCTCACGTGGTGCACCTCGCCCGGCTTCGACTATGTCGAAGGCACCCACGACGGCTACGCGCCGCTGGCGCATCGGCGGGCCGTGTTGGCGCGGCCCGGGTGCTGGATCGTGGCCGATCGCGTCCTCGGCGACGGCGAGCACCGGGCCGAGATTTTCTGGCACCTCGATCCGCGCTGGACCGTCACACCGGCGGCAGACGGGTGGCTGCGCGCCAGCGATGGCAGCGGCGATCCCGTCTGGATCACCAGCCTGAATGGCGCCATCGAGATCCTGCGTGGCGGCGATGCCGGCGAGCCGGACCTCGGCTTCGTCGCTCCCGCCTACGGCCTGGTGGTGCCGAGCACGACGCTCCGGGTGACCCATCGGGGGCCGGCCCCCTTCGCCGTCGCGACGGTGATCGTGGAAGCGGCCACGTGCCCGGCGGTCGACGCGCTCTCGGTGCGCAGCGGCGACGCGGTCGATCCAACGGCGGTCGGACTGCGCCTGACCCAGGCCGACGTGACCGATACGGTTGTGTTCGGCTCCGCTACACCTGACGTGGCCGGAACGGCATCGACGCCACTGCGCCCCAGCGGCTGGGCTGGCGATCTGGAAACCGACGCGGCCCTTCTGTGGTGCCGGGAGCGCGGCTCGGAACCTGCACGTCACGTCGCGGTGGTCGACGGCAGCCTCGTCCGGACGCGGGACGGCCGGGCCCTCGTATCCCTCTCGGCACCGGTGGCGTGCAGAGAGACGGTCGCGTAGTTCCGCAAAAGGACAAACGCATGGCGCGCAGGCGTTTCCGGGTGCTGCTCTGCCGCACTCGCGACCCGGCACCCGACTTGCTGAGATGACCGCATGACCGGCCCCCTCGACGTCGTGCTGCTACTCACGAGCTTCGACGTCGGCGGAACGGAACGGCAGATGGTGGAGCTCGCGAAGCGCCTCGATCCATCGCGCTTCCGTCCGCACCTCGCCTGCTTCCATAAGCGCGGCCGTCTCGTCGACGAGATCCCGGCGCGCATCGACGTTCGCGAGTTTCCGGTGCAGGGCTTTGCCAATCCGGCCGCCGTCGGCCAGCTCATCGCGTTCGGGCGATGGTGCCGAACGATCGGCGCCGCGATCGTCCATACCTGCGATCTCTACGGCAACATCTTCGGCCTGCCCGGCGCAGCCCTTGCCGGCGTGCCGGTCCGCATCGGCAATCGCCGAGAGATTCTCACCGGCGACAAGTCGCGGGCGCAGCTGACCGGACAGCGGCTCGCCTATCGCCTTGCCCACGCCGTCGTGGCGAACTCCAGCGCGGCCTGTGACCAGCTCGAACGCGAAGGCGTGCCGGCCGACAAGATCCGCCTGATAGCGAACGGGCTCGACGTCCAGCGCTTCACTCCGGTACCGGAGCGGCCGGCGATCCGGCGCATCGTGATGGTCGCCAACCTCCGCGCGGAGAAAGGCCACGACACGCTCCTCGGGGCGGCTCCACGGATTCTCGCGTCCTACCCCGACGCCAGCTTCACGTTCGTCGGCGAAGGTCCTCGCCGTGAGGCCCTCGCAACGCTCACCCGGGCTCTCGGCATCGGCGAACGCGTGAACTTCCTGGGCGAGTGCCGTGACGTCGCGCCGGTGCTGGCCGAGCACGATCTCTTCGTGCTGCCGTCGCGCTCCGAGGCCTTCCCCAACGCGCTCATCGAGGCGATGGCCACGGCGCTGCCCGTCGTCGCCACCAACGTCGGCGGCATCCCGGAAGTGCTCCGGCCCGGCGTCAACGGCCGGCTGGTGCCGCCCGACGACAGCGCGGCGCTCGCCGACACCGTCCTCGCGTTGATGGCCGACCCGGCCGGCGCGGCCGCGCTCGGCCGCGCCGCCCGCGCCGACGTCGAACGCCACTACACCCTCGACCGGATGGTCGAGCGGTTCGAACAGCTCTACCTCGCGGAGATCGAGACTCATGTGTGGAATCGCGGGAATCGTCGCCACTCACGCGCTGCGGCCTGACGACCGGAGCCGGGTGGTGCGGATGCGCGACGTGATCGCGCATCGGGGCCCCGACGGCGCCGGCATCTTCGCCGACCCCCAGGCCGCGCTCGGACACCGCCGCCTGAGCATCGTCGACCTCGCCGGCGGCGCCCAGCCGCTCGGCAACGAGGACGGCACGATCCAGGTCGTCTTCAACGGCGAGATCTACAACCACGCCGATCTCCGGCCCCAGCTCGAGGCGGCCGGTCACCGGTATCAGACCCGTTCGGACACCGAGACCATCGTCCACGCCTACGAGCAGTGGGGCGACGACTGCGTCGATCGCTTCCGCGGCATGTTCGCGTTCGCGATCTGGGACGCGCCGCGTCGGCGCCTGTTGCTGGCCCGCGATCGCCTCGGCGTCAAGCCGCTCTACTGGGCGATGGCCGGCGATCGGCTGCTGTTCGCCTCAGAGATCAAGGCCATCCTCGAAAGCGGCCTGATCGAGGCACGCGCCAACGAAGCCGTGCTGCCCGAGGTCCTGGCGACGCGCGCCACCGCCGGCGACGAGACGCTCTTCCACGGCATCCGCAAGCTGATGCCGGGCCACGTGCTCGCCTTCACCGGCGGGAACGTGCAGCAGCGCCGCTACTGGGACGTCCCGGCGGCGCCGGAGTCGCCGGTCAAGGCCCGGAGCCGCGCCGAGGAAGTCGAAGAGTTCCGCGCCCTGCTCGACGAGTCGGTCCGCGTCCGGCTGATGAGCGACGTGCCGCTCGGCGTGTTCCTCTCCGGCGGCATCGACAGCAGTGCCATCGCCGGCTTGATGGCGCGCCACGTCGGCAAGCTGCAGACGTTCTCGGTCGCGTTCGAGGACCGGGCCTGCAACGAGCTCGAGTACGCGCGCGAAGTGGCGCAGGCCATCGGGGCCCAGAACCACGAAGTGATCGTCGGCGAGCAGGATTTCTTCGGCGCGCTGCCGCGTCTCATCTGGCACGAGGACGAGCCGATCGCGCACCCTTCGAGCGTGCCGCTCTACTTCGTCTCGGAGCTGGCGCGCCGGCACGTCAAAGTCGTGCTGACCGGAGAAGGCAGCGACGAACTGCTGGCCGGCTACGGCAAGTATCCGCGGGCTCTGCTCAACTGGCGCCTCGGCCGCCTCTACGCCTCGGCGGTGCCGGGCGTGCTGCGACGCGGTCTTGCGGACCTGACGGAACAGATGCCGGGTCGGATCGGCCGTTACGCGCGCCGCTCGTTCCTGGCGGTCGAGCACGCCCCGGACATGGCGTTCTTCGACAACTTCGCCGCGGTCAACCTGGCCCGGCAGCGGCAGCTGCTGTCGCCGCGGCTGCAGTCGCTCGTCCAGCGCGAACGGGCCTACGGATCGGTGATGGCGGCCTTCGATCGGCCGTCGCCGTCGCGGCCGCTGCTCGATCACCTCCTCTACGCCGACCTCAAGACCTATCTGGTCGAGCTGCTGATGAAGCAGGACCAGATGAGCATGGCGGCCTCGATCGAGAGTCGCGTGCCCTTCCTCGACCATCACCTGGTCGAGTTCGCGTGGCGGCTCGCTCCCGATCGGAAACTGTCGGGATTCACGACCAAGCGCATCCTGCGTGACGCAATTGCGGACGTCGTCCCGAAGTCGATCCTGACCCGCCCAAAGGCTGGTTTCCCGGTGCCGTTCGGACGCTGGCTGCAGGCCGGCTGGCACGCGGTGGCCCGCGACGTGCTGCTGGATCGGCGGGCGCGGGAGCGCGACCTCATGGCCCCGGCGGCGGTGGAACGGCTCGTCCAGGCGGCGGCACGCGGCGTGCACGGGAGTGCAGAGATCGTGTGGAGCCTGGTCAACTTGGAACTCTGGTACCGCACGTTCATCGACGGCGAGGGCGTGCAGACGCTGCCGTCGCCGCTGCCGGCCACGCGATCGGGCGCGGCCGATCCACAGCTCGTCGCCTCGTAAGCCCCCGGGATTCACAGCTCATGCGCATCCTCTGGCTCAACGCCAATCTGCTGCTGCCGCTCGACAAGGGCGGCAAGATCCGCACCTGGCACCTCATGCGCCACCTGGCGCGGCGCCACCACATCACCTACCTGACGTTCGCCAACGACGCCGAGACCGCCGCGCATCGACCCGCGATGCGCGAGGTCTGCTCCGAGCTGGTCAACGTGCCGTGGCAGGACGCGGAGAAGGGCAGCCTGCGTTTCTACGCCGGCGTCGCCGCGCACCTCGTCGATCCGCTCCCCTACGCCGTCGCCAAGTACCGCTCGGCGGTCTACCGCCATTCGCTCGAGGCACTGCTCGAGCACGGCGGCTTCGATCGGATGGTGTGCGACTTCCTGGTGCCGGCGGTCAACCTGCGGCGGACGCCGCCGTGCCCGTCGATCCTGTTCACCCACAACGTCGAAGCCGAGATCTGGCGCCGGCACGCCGAGAACGCGACCGGGACGGTGTCGCGGGAGCTGTATCGCCAGCAATGGCGGCGGATGCTGCGCTTCGAAGGCCGCACGCTGTCGCGCTTCGACCGCGTGCTGGCGGTGTCCGAGGCCGACGACCACTCGTTCCGGCGGCTCTACGGCAAGGACACGCTGCCGCCGATCGACGTGGTCGCGACCGGCGTCGACACCAGCTTCTTCACGCCGACGCCCGAATCATTCGTCCGCCCGAAGCACCTGGCGTTCGTCGGCTCGATGGACTGGATGCCGAACGAAGACGCCGTGCTGTTCTTCTGCCGCGAGGTACTGCCGCGGGTGCGGCAGGCCGAGCCGGACGTGACGCTGTCGATCATCGGCCGCGCCCCGACGGCCGCGGTGAAGCGGCTGGCGCAGGAAGCTGGCGTCGAGGTCACCGGCACCGTCGACGACGTACGCGCCCACCTGGGGCCGGCCTGCGCGACGATCGTCCCGCTGCGCGTCGGCGGTGGCACGCGCCTGAAGATCTTCGAGGCGATGGCCGCCGGCAAGGCGGTCGTGTCGACGACCATCGGCGCCGAAGGCCTGCCGACCGAGTCGGGCCGCCACCTGCTCATCGCCGACGGCGCCGCGGACTTCGCCGCCGCCGTCCTCCGCGTCATCCGCGAACCCGAGCTGCGCCGTCGCCTCGAGCGCGAAGCGCGCACCCTCGTCACCACCCACTACGACTGGTCCGTGGCCGCGGGCCAGCTCGAACGCAGTCTTATCGACGCCGCCGTCGCGGACACCGCGACCGAATCGGCCTTCACCAGCGGCGCGGCCGCAGCACGCACCCTCTCATGAACATTTCAGTCTTTGGTCTTGGTTACGTCGGCAGTGTCACGGGCGCCTCGCTCGCCGAGGACGGACACACGGTCGTCGGCGTCGATGTCAATCCCGACAAGGTCGCCTCGCTGAACGCCGGGCGCAGCCCGATCGTCGAGCCCGGCCTGCCCGAGCTCATCGCCAAGAACGTCGCCGAAGGGCGGCTGTCCGCGACCACCGATCCCGCCGCGGCCATCGCCGGCACCGAGCTGTCGCTGATTTCGGTCAGCACGCCGAGCCGCAAGAACGGCTCGCTCGATCTCTCGTATCTGACGCGCGTCTGCGAACAGATCGGCGAGGCGCTGCGCGACAAGGACAGCTACCACATCGTGGTGGTGCGCAGCACGGTGCTGCCCGGCACCACGCATGGCACCGTCATCCCGACTCTCGAGCGCTGCTCGGGCAAGAAGTACGGTGAAGGCTTCGGTGTGTCGGTGAACCCGGAGTTCCTGCGCGAGGGCTGCGCCCTGCACGACGTGCGGCATCCGCCAGTCACCGTGGTCGGCCACAACCACGCCGCCGACGCGACCGGGACGATGTCCCTTTACCAGGGACTGGACGCGCCGCTGATCAGCACGAGCATCCGTGTCGCCGAGATGGTGAAGTACACCAGCAACGCCTGGCACGCGATGAAGATCTGCTTCGCCAACGAGATCGGCAACGTGTGCAAGGCGGTCGGGGTCGACAGCCACGACGTCATGGACATCTTCTGCCAGGACGACAAGCTGAACATCTCGAAGGCTTACATGAAGCCTGGCTTCGCGTTCGGCGGGTCATGCCTGCCGAAGGACGTGCGGGCGCTCGCGTACCGGGCCAAGGAGCTCGACCTCGACCTGCCGCTGCTCCAGGCCGTGCTGCCGAGCAACCGGCGGCAGATCCAGCACGCCCTCGATCGCATCGTCGAGAGCGGCCGCCGCGAGATCGGCATGCTCGGTCTCAGCTTCAAGGCGGGGACGGACGATCTGCGCGAGAGCCCGCTCGTGATCCTCGCCGAAGCGCTGCTCGGCAAGGGTTACACGCTGCGGATCTACGACCGCAACATCACCATCGGCCGCCTGATCGGCGCCAACCGGGCCTACATCGAGGAGCAGATTCCGCACCTCGCCCGGCTGATGTGCGACTCGGTCGACGAGGTCGTCGCCGCGTCCGAGCTGCTGGTGCTCGGCAACGCGTCCGAGGACTTCACCGAGGCGCTGACCCGCAGCCGCGAAGACCAGGTGATCGTCGACCTGGTCCGCATCCCCGGCAACCTCGCCGACGTCAAAGCCTCCTACCAGGGCCTCTGCTGGTAGCGTCCCGAACGACGTCCGGGACCAGCTCCCGGACGCCGTCCCGGATCCGCTACACCTGGGATGCGGCGAATTCCTCGTACGTGCCCTTGACGTCGTGGACGCCGTCGCGGTCGAAGTGCCAGACGCGCGTCCCGACTTCCTCCATCAGATCCTGGTCGTGCGTGACGAGGAGCACGGTGCCCTCGTATTTCTGCAGCGCGATGTTCAGCGCGTTGATCGACTCCAGGTCCAGATGGTTGGTCGGCTCGTCGAGCACCAAGACGTTCGGCTTCTGCAGCATGATCCGGCAGAAGAGCAGCCGCGCCGTCTCACCGCCCGACAGCGCCTGGGTCGGCTTGTGCCCTTCCTCGCCGCTGAACAGCATCTGCCCGAGCAGGCCGTGGATGTCCTGCCGCGCCGCCGCCGGGTCGAACTGGTGCAGCCACTCGACCGCCGTCATCCCCTTCTTGATCAGCCCGGTGTGATCCTGCGGGAAGTAGCCGATCGACACCTCGTGCCCCCAGCGCACGGTGCCGCTGTCGAGGTCGCTGGCTGACGCCGGCAGCCCCGGCGCGTCGGCCAGCAGCGCCTTGAGCATCGTCGTCTTGCCGAGCCCATTGCGGCCGACCAGGACGATCTTCTCGCCGCGGTTCACCACCGCCCCGAAGCCGGACACCACGGCGTTGCCGCCGTGCGTCTTGGTCACGCCCTCGCACTCGAAGGCCATGCGCCCGGACGGCCGGTGCATCTGGAAGCGGATGAACGGCCGCTGGATGTTCGAGCGGGCGAGATCGGTCGTCTGCAGGCGCTCGACTTCCTTGCGCCGCGACTGCACCTGGCTCGATCGCGTGCCGGCCGAGAAGCGGGCGATGAAGTCGTTCAGCTGCTCGATCTTCTTGTCGCGCTGTTCGTTCTGCGACTCGAGCCGCGACCGGATCTGCGTCTTGGCGACGACCATGTCGTCGTAGCCGCCGGTGTAGGTGATGATCGTCTGGTAGTCGATGTCGGCGATGTGGGTGCAGACCGCGTTCAGGAAATGCCGGTCGTGCGAGATCACGATCAACGCCCCGGCGTAGCGGACCAGGAACTCGCGCAGCCAGTGGATCGAGTCGGGATCGAGGTGGTTGGTCGGTTCGTCGAGGAGCAGCCCTTCCGGCCGTCCGAACAGGGCCTGCGCCAGCAGGACGCGGACCTTCTGGCCGCCCTGCAGTTCGGCCATCGTCCGCTCGTGCAGCGTGTCGGGGATGTCGAGACCGGCCAGCAGGATCGCCGCGTCGCTTTCCGCCGAGTAGCCGTCATGCTCGCCGATGGTGCCTTCGAGCTCGCCGAGGCGCATGCCATCGTCGTCCGACAGCGTCGGCTGGGCGTAGAGGCGATCGCGCTCGGCCAGCGCCTCCCAGAGGATCGCGTTGCCCATGATCACCGTGTCGATGACCCGGTGCGCGTCGAAGGCGAACTGATCCTGGCGCAGGATGCCGACCCGCTTCGGGCGGGCCACGCTGCCCTTTTGCGCCTGCAGCTCGCCCGAGAGCAGCTTCATGAAGGTCGACTTGCCGGCGCCGTTCGGTCCGGTCAAACCGTAGCGGCGGCCGGGGGAAAACGTCGTCGACACCTCGTCGAAGAGCAGCTTCGACCCATACCGCATGGACACGTTCGAGACGGCGATCATCTGCGCAGTTCCTCACTCCTGGCCCGGCCCGCCGGGACACAACTCTCCATGATACCGGATCGGCCCCCGTGAACCCTTTCCGCCCCGGCGGCGACTCCCCTGCTGACGGACAGAGGCTGACGTGACCGACCCCATCGAACCGCCCGACAGGACCGGCCCAGCCGGGGCGCCCGAGCCGCCCAGCCGAGGGAGGCGGGCCATCCGGAAGCGCCGGGTTCTCCGGAACGGGATGCATTCGATGCCCTGATCGGGGCTGCCACGCCTCCGCGAGCCGGCCCGCCGGGACGCGCTCGTCCGCCAGCTGGAACGGGCCTGACGCCACCGCCTTGCAACCTTCCCGGCGCGGCTCTCGTCCTATGGTGTGGCCATAGGGTAGCCTATGGTCTGGCCATACGAGTGACTGGTAGCCGGGAGGCCGACGTGGGCGAAAAGAAGGAAGTCTGGCAAGGCACCCTGGCGCTGATGGTGCTGAAGACGCTGGCGACGATGGGCGCCCAGCACGGCTACGGCCTGGCGCGCCGCATCGAGCAGACCAGCGGCGACAAGCTGGCGCTGAACTACGGGACCATCTACCCGGCCCTGCTCAAGCTGGAACAGGAAGGGGCCATCGCCGCCGAGTGGGGCACCTCCGAGAACAACCGGCGGGCCAAGTTCTACAGCCTGACGCGGGCCGGGCGCCGGCTCCTGGCCAAGGAAGAGCGCAGCTGGGAAGACACCACCGCGATCCTCGCCCGCTTCCTCGCCCCGGAGCGTGGCCGATGAGGGCGCTCTCGGTCTGGAGAGTGGGCCGGCGGTCGCTGGCTCGGGTCGCCGGCCTGGTCTTCCGGCGTAAGGCCCGCGAGCGCGCGCTGGCCGACGAGGTCGAGAGCCACCTGGCCATGCACGTCGACGACAACATCCGCCGCGGGCTCTCGCCGGACGAGGCGCGACGACAGGCGCGATTGGCGCTCGGAGGATTGGACGTCATGAAAGAGGCCTATCGCGATCAGGGCACGGTGCCGGTCATCGAGCACACCGTGCAGGACATCCGCCTGGCACTGCGACAGCTGATCAAGAGCCCCGGACTCGCCGCCACGGCGATCCTCGTGCTGGCGCTCGGCATGGGCGGATGCCTCGCGGTCTTCGGCCTCGTCGAGGCCGCGCTCCTGCGGCCGCTGCCCTATTCCGAGCCGGACCGCCTCGTTGACGTCATGGAGACGAACCCGCAGTTCCCGCGCTCGAACCTGTCGTACCAGGACTTCCGCGACTGGCAGTCGACGAATACGGTGTTCAGCAGCCTCGAGGCCTATCGGCAGCGCGGGCACATGCTGGCCACGCCAGGCGGCAGCGCGATGGTGCCGGGCATGCAGGTCAGCGGCGGCTTCTTCCGCACGTTGGGCATTCATCCGATTCTCGGCCGCGACTTCAGCGCCGGCGAGTCGAGCAGCGCCGGGGCCAGGGTCGCGATCATCACCTATCGGACCTGGCGGGAGCGGTTCGGTTCGGATTCCCGCGTGGTCGGGCGCAGCGTCACCCTGAGCGGCGAGAGCCACACCATTGTCGGCGTCCTGCCGGCCACCTTCCAGTACGCGCCGAGCGAAGGCGCCGAGTTCTGGACGCCGATCGATGCCACCGGCGGATGCCTGGCGCGGCGCAGCTGTCACAGCCTCGACGGGATCGGACGCCTCAAGCCCGGGGTGACCATCGAGGCCGCCGGCGCTGCGATGACCGTCATCGCCCGGCAGCTCGAACGCCAGTACCCGGACTCGAACCGGGATCAGGGCGCCTTCGTCGGCCCGCTCGCCGAGGTGATCGTCGGCAACATCCGGCCGACGCTGTGGCTGCTGCTCGGCGGCGCGGCGCTGCTCCTCGGCATCGCCTGCACCAACGTGGTGAGCCTGCTGCTGGTGCGGACGGAGTCACGGCGCCGCGAGCTGTCGGTGCGCCTGGCGCTGGGCGCGTCGCGGGCCCGGA
>JBDSLU010000563.1:0-8516 GCA_039916225.1 Vicinamibacteraceae bacterium | reverse complement strand
ACGTGGTCGGCAATCACGATCGTCTCGGGCTTGTGCTCGACGACCAGCACGGTGTTGCCCTTGTCCCGCAGCTGCCGCAGCAGGCCGTTCATCCGCTCGATGTCGTGCGGATGCAGGCCGATGGTGGGCTCGTCGAAGACGTAGGTGACGTCGGTGAGCGACGAGCCGAGATGGCGGATCATCTTGGTGCGCTGCGCCTCGCCGCCGGATAGCGTCCCGGCCGGCCGGTCCAGCGAGAGGTAGCCCAGGCCAATCTCGGCGAATGCGTCGAGCAGATGCTGTAGTCCGGCGAGCAGCGGCGCCACCGACGGCTCGTCGAGGGCGCGGATCCACTCGGCCAGGTCGCTGATCTGCATCGCGCAGACGTCGGCGATGTTCTTGCCCTTGATCTTCGACGACCGGGCCTCCGGGCTGAGGCGGGTGCCGGCACACTCGGGACAGATCGTGAACGTGACCGCGCGGTCGACGAAGGCGCGGATGTGCGGCTGCATCGCCTCCTTGTCCTTGGAGAGCATCGACTGCTGGATCTTCGGGATCATGCCCTCGTAGGTCAGGTTGATGCCGTCGACCTTGATCTTGGTCGGCTCCTTGTAGAGCAAGTCGTGCAGTTCTTTTTTGTTGTACTTGCGGATCGGCTTGTCGGGATCGAAGAAGCCGCAGCCGCGGAAGATGCGGCCGAACCATCCGTCCATGCTGTAGCCGGGGACCGTGAGGGCACCCCCGTTCAGCGACTTGCTGTCGTCGTACAGCGCCGTCAGGTCGAAGTCGGTGACCGAGCCCATGCCCTCGCAACGCGGACACATGCCGCCGAGGCGGTTGAATGTCGCCTTCTTGGTCTGCGTCTTGCCGGCGCCGCGCTCGACGGTGATCGCGCCGCTGGCCTTCACCGACGGGACGTTGAACGAGTAGGCGTTGGGCGGCCCGATGTGCGGCTTGCCGAGTCTGCTGAACAGGATGCGCAGCATCGCGTTGGCGTCGGTCGCGGTGCCGACCGTGGAGCGGGGGTTGGCGCCCATCCGCTCCTGGTCGACGATGATCGCGGTCGTCAGCCCTTCCAGGACGTCGACGTCGGGTCGCGCCAGCGTCGGCATGAAGCCCTGCACGAAGGCGCTGTAGGTCTCGTTGATCAGCCGCTGCGACTCGGCGGCGATGGTGCCGAACACCAGCGAGCTCTTGCCCGAGCCCGACACGCCGGTGAACACGGTCAGCCGCCGCTTCGGGAGCTCGACGCTCAGATCCTTGAGGTTGTTCACCCGCGCGCCGTGCACGCGGATCACATCGTGGCGATCAGCGACATCGGCACCGCGCGGCGCGGTCGACTTCTTGTCGGTCTTCGTAGCCATGCGCTCAGCGGAGCTCCTGGATGCGCAGCAGGTTGCCGGCGGGATCACGAAGCGCGCAATCGCGGACTCCGTAAGGCTGGTCGGTCGGTTCCTGGACGACCTCGGCGCCGCTGGCCTGCAGCCGCTCGAAGGCCGCGTCGAGGTTCTTGGTGGCCAGCAGGACGACGGCGTAGGTGCCCTTGGCCATCATCTCGGCGATGGTGCGGCGCTCGTCCTCGGTGAGGCCGGGGCTGGCGGTCGGCGGATAGAGGACGATCGACACGCCGGGCTGGCCGGCAGGACCGACGGTTATCCAGCGCAGTCCGTTGTAGCCGACGTCGTTGCGCACCTCGAAGCCGAGGGTGTCACGGTAGAAGGCCAGGGCGGCGTCCGGGTCGTTCTGCGGCAGGAAGCTCGAATGAATCGTGATGTCCATGGCGGTCAGTCTAGATGCGGCTCGCGGACCGATGATTCTCGATTCCTGACCGGTCGAGTCACCTGCTTCGCGACACAGGAGGGCATCCCTTCCGTGGCGTCCGCCTGATGCCGCTTGTAGACGCTCGGCGCCACGCCGACGAGCTCGGTGAACCGGGTGCTGAAGGTGCCCAGCGAGGAGCAGCCGACCTCGAAACAGACGTCGGTGACGCTGAGATCGCCACGACGCAGCAGTGCCATCGCGCGCTCGATGCGTCGGGTCATCAGATAGGAATAGGGCGACTCGCCGTAGGCCAGCTTGAACTGACGGCTGAGGTGACCGGCGGACATGTTCACGCCGCGGGCGAGCGCCTCGACGTCCAGTGGCTCCGCGTACTCCCGGTCCATCCGGTCGCGGACCCGGCGCAGCCGGGCGAGGTCGCGCAGGCGCTCGGCCTCGGCGGATCGGCCGGTCACGCCGCCCTTCGGATCGCTCACCGCAGCCAGGCCCTGATGGCGTCCTTGTCGAGTGAGTCGACCAACGCGCGATTGGCCCGGCACCCGGCCGGCGAGGGCGAATTGGCTTCGCGGTTGCGCGTGTCGGCGGTGTCGAAACAGCGGCCGACGGGCGCGATGATGACGACCTGCGGCGCCGACCGCGGCAGGGCGGTGTTGAAGTAGCCGTAGTTGGGCCGGACCAGCGGATGACACGACGCCGGCTTGCCTGTCGGGAAGCGGGTGCGTAGCGTCGTGCCTTTGGCCGCGTAGCACGAGCCGGCTGCCAGATCCGCGGGCGACAGCTCGGCGACCCACGCGGTCACGTCGTCGGCGGCCCGCCGGGCGTCCGCCAGCCGCTTGCCGGAGCCGGTCGCCGGGGCCAGCTCCTTCACCAGCGACGCCTCTTCGACACGGATGGATTCCTCGATCTGTTTCATGAAGCCCTGCGGATCGGGCATGGTCGAGGCCCCCTGCTGGGCCTCCTTCAGGCGCTTGGCGCGCCAGGCAGGATCGCGCACCACGACAAGCCGGGCCGCGGAGGCGTCGACGCTTTCCTGGGCAGCGGCGACGTCGACCTGCCGCGCCGCCAGGACGAGGTCGAGCGCCGCGCGCTGCGACAGCGGCGTCCACAACGCCGCGGGATCGCGGGCGATGACCAGACCGTCGCCGAACCGCGGCAGGCCGGCGATCTCGCCCTGCGGCAGGGGCTGCAGGAACGCATCGTGGTCGACGGCGCCCCAGTCCGGCACATTGCCGCGATCGATCAGGCCCCGCCCGATCTGATTGACGAAGAACTGCTGGAGCGCTGTTTCGCCGTGGTCTTCGCGGATGGTCTTGCCCGCCCGCTCGTATTCGAAGATGGGAAAGGCGCCGAACGTCAGCGCGCCGCCGAGCGGCTGCCGGCCGCCGGCCGGCTGGCCGGGGGCGTGTTCGGACACCCGGTAGCCGGCCAGGTTCCCCCACGTCTCGACGCTGAAGCCGACCGGCGAGGCGACCGCCGGCGCACGACGCAGGACTCCGTTCAGGGTCAGGAGCTCGGCTTCGAAGGCCTTGACGAGGACGGGCGTGGCGGCCTGCTCCTGCCGGGCGCTGGCGATGGCGGCGAACGGCTTCCAGGCCTTCCAGGTGCCCGGCGCGTCCGGCAGGGACCGCGACTGCGTCCACGCCGGAACGGCGACGGCGCACGCGGCCACGAGCATCCACGCCAACACGCTGCCCCGCACGGGATTCCGGTCCATCTTGCGGATTGTACGCCGCCGCCGGGAACCGGCCGCGGCGGACGGTGGCTCACTGCAGCCAGGCGAGCAGGGCTTGGCGGTCGAGCGACTCGAGCAGGCGCGTGTTGGCGGCGCAACCGCCGGCGTGCAGCGGCTTCGGCCCATCGCCGACGCACGATGCGAAGTGACCGATGACGAGCACCTGTGGCGCCGATCGCGGCAGCGCCGGGTTGAACAGCGCCCAGTTCGGCCGCACGAGGGCGACGCAGCCGCTGGCGGGGGCGCGCTTGAAGCGCGACAGCGATACCGGATCCTGGCTGGCGTAACACGCCGGCGCGGCCCGGTCCGCCGCCGGCAGTGCCGCCGATGCGGCCTTGGCGGCGGCCAGTTCGCGCTCGATGCCGGTGGCCTGTTTCGTCGCGTCGCCGAGCGGCGTCAGCAAGGCGTCCGCGCCGGCCTCGATGGTCGCGTCCACCTTCATCATCTTGTCCAGATAGCCCGGGTCCTTGGACAGCGCGGCGAGCGCCTTGTACTCGGCGATCCGCTTGGCGCGGGCAGCCGGCGACTTGAGTTCGTCGTAGCGCGCCTGGATGCGGGCGGCGGCGTCCCGGCTCTGGATCAGACGGAACTGGATGCCGCGCGCGGCCAGCTCCAGCACCTCGCCGAGCGGCACGGCGGCCCAGATCGGCGCCGAGGCCTTGGTGAGCACGAGCGTGTCGCCATACCGGGGCAGGCCGAACAGGTCCGGCTTCGGACTGGCAAGCCGGACGACGTCCGCATCGGCGTGCTCGAACTCCGGAACGGCGTTCTCCGCATCCTGGAAGAGCGGCACGGCGAGCTGGTTGACGAAGAGCAGCAGCTGCGAGGTTTCGCCGGTGTCGCCGCGGACGCCGGCGGCGGTCTGATACACCCCGTAGGCGCCGAAGTTCAGCGTCGCCGGCAGCGGTCGCTTGGCCAGGACCGCCGGCGGCGCAACGGACCCTCCGACAGCCAGCAGCTCCATGTCGCCGACGGTTTCGACGCTGAAGCCCACCGGCGAGGCGAACCCCGCGGTGCTCTTGAGGATCGCATTCAGCGCGAGCAGCTGACGCTCGAGCGCCTTGACCTCGAGCGGCTGCGCCGCGAGCTGGCGCCGGTTGTCGGGGTAGGCGCGAAACGCCCACGGCTTCCACGTGCCAGGAGCGTCTGGCAGATAGCGGATCTGCGCGACGAGCGCGGTGCCCGTCATGACCAACGTCAACGCTACGGCGCCGAGTGTCTCGAGGGTGGCCCTCATGGTGGACCGCCCCCTCGGCGGCCGGATCGAGTCGGTGTCAGGACGCTGCACCCTACCAGATCACCGGGGAGCGGCAATGACGCGGCCTCGGCCTCGATCGCCTGACGCTCGCCGCGCGTAAGACGTCGCCACGGCTCGATCGAGACGGCCGCACCGGCGCGGCGCCAGGTGCCGGCGATGGCGCCGTCGATCAGCAGCGCGCCGGGCCAGACGCGCGACGTCCAGAGCCGGCCGCGGTTCGCGGCGTCGGCGACCAGCAGCGCCCGCTCGTCGGCGCGCTGGAACAGGAAGTAGGCGTCGCCGCTCGGCAGGAGTCGGGCCGGCGCGGCGGCGTCGGGTTGGCGTCGGAACGACGCCTCGTCCGACGCCAGGATCCAGCCGTCGCCGATTGGCGTCCGCACGGCGAGCAGCGAACTTCGCCGCTCGGCGAAGATCGCCGCGCCGGCCCGCGTCGAGATACCGGCCCATGCCGCGAACGCCTCGGGCGAGCCTGGGCCGAAGACGTGGAGATAGCGCCGGGCGAGTTCGCGCCGCGCCGCGCTCGGACCGATGCCCGGCGGTGGCGCCATCCACATGGTCGGCTGCCTGGCGCCGTCCCAGCGCAGTCGGATCCGCCCGGTCAGGGTGGCGTAGCGCAGCCGGTTCGGCGGCTCGCCGAGCGCTCGCGCCGCCGCGCGTTGCGTGGTGCGGGCGTCGCCCAGCGACCGCGACAATCGGTCGGCCAGCGCCTCGGCGACCCGTCGCGTCGCACCGGAGTCCGGGAGCCGGCCGAGCGTGAAGATCGGCGCATCGCGGGCATCGACGACGTAGGCGCTGTAGCGGGGACCCCACACCTGCACGAGGGACGGCGCTTCCCAGGTCGTCGACACCGTGCCTTCGACGCGGGCGTGCATCGACAGCAGCGCGGCACGCGGCATGCTGTCCTGGAGGCCGGCCCACGCGGCCCGCCGCAGCGACGCCGCGCCCTTCGGCAGGCGGGCGTCCAGCGCCTGCACGGACCGGCGGAAGGCAAGAATCTGGGTGCGCGTCAGGTCGAGACGAGTCGGACGCTCGGGCATGATCAGCGCAGATCGTCGTAGCGAACCGCGACAATCTCGACGTCCGTGGAGCCACCCGGCGCGGCGACCGTCACCGTGTCTCCGACCTTGGCTTTGAGGAGGGCGGTGGCCAACGGCGACCGCCACGACACGCGCGCGGCACCGGCGTCGAGCTCGTCCACGCCGACGATGGTGACTTCGCGCTCCTCGCCGCTCTCGCCGCTGAAGGTGACGGTCGCGCCGAAGTGGACCCGCCCGTGCGTCTTGCCGGCGTTGTCGACCACCACCGCGCGGTCGAGGCTCTTCGACACGTAGCGCAGGCGCCGATCGATCTCGCGCAGCTTGCGCTTGTTGAAGATGTAGTCGCCGTTCTCCGACCGGTCGCCGTTGCTGGCGGCCCAGGTGACGATGGCCACGATCGGCGGCCGCTCGACCTTCCACAGGCGGGCGAGCTCCTCCTGCAGTTTCCGGAAGCCACCGGGGGTGATGTAGTTCTTGACCCCGTCGGGCACGGTACGCGGCGGATTGCGCGTCGTGCCGGAGCCCCTGGATCCGACCATGGTCAAGGGTAGCGCGAACCCGGCGCCGGCGTCCGCCGACGGTTCCAGCTACTTCGTGGCGCGGCGCCGGGGCCGGCTGACCGCCCGCACTTTGCCACTCTTGCCGCCGCCGCAATAGAAGCGATCGGCGCCATCCGACTCGAGGCCCGAGACGCCGGCGCCGGACGGCATCTCCAGCGATTCGAGCACCTCGCCGGTGTCCGGATCGATGCGCCGCAGGTCGCTCTCTTCGCCCTCCCAGGTGGCGTGCCAGAGCTCGCCGTCGACCCAGGTGACGCCGGTTACGAAGCGATTCGACTCGATCGTGCGCAGCACCGCACCGGTCTCCGGATCGACCTGGTGGATCTTGCGGTCGCGATACTGCCCCACCCACAGCGTGCCTTCGGCCCAGGCGAGCCCGGAGTCGCCACCGCCGCCAGGGGCGGGGATGCTGGCCAGCACACGACCGGTGTGCGGATCGATCTTGTGGATGCGATCTTCGGCCAGCTGGAAGAGGTGCGCGCCATCGAAGGCCGTGCCGGCGTGCGCCGCGACGTCGAGTGTGCGCGTGCGCTGGCCGCTGGCCGGATCGAAGGCGTTGAGGGTGTCGCCGGCGGCGAACCAGACCTGGTCGCCGTCATAGGTGACGCCATGGACCTGACCGGCGCCGGGAAACGGCCCGTACTCGCGGATGACGGTGGCGGCGGCTCGATGCATGGCTCGATCTTGGTGTCCCGAGTCTAGTCACCCGGCAGCAGCGCGGGGAGTAACAACGTCGTCGTGAATCCCGGGACCGGCGGCGTCAGCCAGCGCCGGGCCCGGCCGCGGCCGAACGCCTGCACCTTGCCGGCGGCGGCCAACCCCTCGAGCGCTCGCTGCACGCTGCGCTGGCTCGTGCCCAGGGCCAGCGCCAGCGCCGAACTGGACCACGATTCGCCGTCGGCGACGAGCGCCAGCACCGACGCGTGCGCGTCCTCGACCGGTCGCGCCAGCACCACGACGTCGCGGGCCAGGCGCGGCTGGAGCGCGAACCCGCGCGGCGTCGCCCGGATGCCGGCCAGGGGTCGCAGGAGGGCCCGCAGCCGTCCGGCTTCGACGCGCAGCCGGGCGCGGTGTGATTCGTCGGCGTGGCGGGCGCCGAAGACGCGCGCCACCAGCGCGTCGCGGGGCACGTCGTCCGGCCAGCCTTCGCCGAGCGCGCGAGCCAGCGCAAACAGCACGGGCCGCGTGGCGAGCGACACCATGCGGCCGCGATGACGCACCACGTGGCGCGTCGCGTCGACGACGAGCGCGGGCGACGCCAGCACCGCCTCGACGTCACCGAGCAGCAGCAGGCGCTCCTGTCCGCGAGCGACGAGACGCGCGGCCGGCGTGGTCAGGATCAGCCGGGCGCCCTCGACTTCGGCGGCCAGTGCCGGAATGCCCGCCTGTCGCGCCGAGCGCTCGGCGCGGGCGATCGCCGCGCGGGCCGGCTGCGAGCGCAGGCGCCGCATCGCGATCCCGGCGGCGACGAGATCGTGCACCGTTCTCGACGCCGGCGACAGGCGCGTCGCATCGAGACCGGTGAGCATGTGCTCGGCCTCGTCGAGATGCCCAATCAGGAGCAGGCGGCGAATCTCGAGATAGCGGGCGTGGGCGGCGTTGGAGCGGTCCCCGTGCGCCTCGAGCGTCGCCCGGGCCGCGTCGAGCCGGCCCGCCGGCCAGCCGAGGTCGCGCGAGGCCAGCGCGATCTCGGCGTCGGCGACGATGCACCGCGCGCGAGCCACCGCTTCCGTTGGACCGAAGGCTCGCGTCGCCCGGCGCAGCAGGGCTCTGGCTCGCGGGAGGTCGCCGAGCTGGGCCATGGCGATGCCGCGCAGCGCCAGCGCCGAGGCGTCCTCGCGAAGGGCGATTCGCCGCAGCGCACCGAGCGGATCACCGGCGGCGAGCGCACGGCCGGCGGCCGTGATCAGCGAGTCCATGCGAATCCCGCCACACTTGTCACTCCCGCCCGGCCAGGCCCCGCCGCTAAATCTATCTCACGGCCGGCGACACCCCGTCGCACAGCGGAATACCACCGCGGCCGCATCAGGGAGAACCGAGGATGCCGACGATGACGACACACACGACGAAGACCGGACACCAGATCGGGACGCGCGAGGCGTGGCTCACGGCGCGGCTCGCGCTGCTCGCCGAGGAGAAGGCGCTGACGCAGCGTGGCGACGAGCTGGCGC
>JBDSLU010000562.1:0-8357 GCA_039916225.1 Vicinamibacteraceae bacterium | reverse complement strand
CCGATTTGCGCGCTCCTCGCGCCTGGCCAGCCGGGCGCCGCGCCCGAGATCCACTACCGAACCAGCTGATACGGGCCACTAGTGCACCGGTTTCTGCGGGTCGGGCGGCCAGGTCGGCGCCTGCTGCGAGAACGACTCGGAGTAGATCCGCATGTGGTCCTGCAGCGCCGCGATGAGGTTGGGCATCAGCTGCACCGGAATCGCCACGCGCGCCCTGACCGGTGCCCGAAGCACCTGGTCGGCCTGAGCCTGCTGGAGGTCCTGTTCCGTCGGCGGCAGGACCTCGCAGAAGGTCAGCGTGAAGTCGAAGGGCGTATGCGACACGGCGCAGAAGTTGGTGTAGACGCGCTCACGAGCTCCGGTTTCGTCCGGCACGATCGTGAAGTTGATGTGCTTGCGTTCGTTGCTCATGAGTCGTCGTTCCCCGTTCCGTCTGACCGATCACGGCGCGCTCGACCGATCGCGGCCGTTCGCGGCTCAGTAGCGCCGCATCACGCCGATGACCACGCCCTGCACCTGGACCTGCTCGGGCGGCACGATGATCGGCTTGATGGCCGGATTGGCCGGCTGCAGCCGGACGTGCCCATGCTCGCGATACAGCTTCTTGAGCGTGACCTCGGTACCAGACAGGAGCGCCACCACGGTTTCGCCGTTGTCGGCTGTCCGCCGATCCTCGACGATGACGAGATCGCCGTCGCGGATCTGCTCGTCGATCATCGAGTCGCCCCGCACACGCAGCACATACGTGTCCCGCTTGCCGACCAGCGACTCGGGCACTTCGATGGTTTCGTTGCCGACGATGGCCTCGATGGGGGCGCCCGCTGCGACGACACCAAGCAGCGGCAGCTCGACGGCCCGCGCGCTGGTGCGGGTGGGCAGCAGCTCGACCGATCGGCTGCGGTTCCACGCCCGTTTGATGAATCCCTTCTGTTGCAGGTTGGTCAGGTGCTTGTGCACCGTGGCCAAGGACGACAGGCTGAATCGTTTGCCGATTTCCTCGAGGCTCGGCGCGTAGCCGTGCTGCAGGATGAAGTCGTTGAGGTAGTCGAGAATCTCTCGCTGGCGTTTGGTGAGCGGCTGCACTGGGCCCCCTGTTCGAATCCGACGGGCGCGTCTGGCACTGGAAAGCGAACGGAACGCGCAAGAGTCTACCAAACAAAAAGCGAAAGTCAACTAAGGCCTCAACCTTCGGATGGCAGGGGTGGTCCAAACATGCAGGAGCGGCCGAACGACCGCGACGGGTGTGACCGTCGTGGAGCCTCGGCGAGATCACCACGTGGACGTATGGCAGACTCGCATCCCGTGGCCGGCAACCCTGGCGATGGCCGGTAGCGAGCGGCAGGATCCGGCACCGGACGCATCGCCCGCGACGACGGCGGGCGGGCCCGCCACCGATATGGCCGACCTCGACGATCGCGCCCTGGTCACGGCGGCGGTGGCCGGTGAGCGGGCCGCGTTCGACGTCCTCGTTCGCCGGCATCAGCGCGCGGTCTACGGCGTCTGTTACCGCTTCGCCGGCGAGCACGCCGACGCCAGCGACCTGGCCCAGGACGCCTTCATCCGCGCCTACCGGGGCCTGGCCCGCTTCAAGGGCGAGGCGGCGTTCAGCACGTGGCTCTACCGCATCGCCGTCAACGTTTGCCTCAGCCGGGCCTCACTGAAGACGCCACCGCTCGATCCGATCGAGCCACTGGACCTCGCCGACGTCCGGAGCGACCGGCCGGACGATCCCCTGCGGCGCACACAGGATGCGGCGCGCGTGAAGGCCGCCATCGCCCGGCTGCCCGAGAAGCAGCGCATGACGGTGATCCTGCGCGTGTACCATGAGCTGCCGCACGAGGCCATCGCCCGCACGCTCGGCAGCACGGTGGGCACGGTGAAGGCCAACTTCTTCCACGCGCTGCAGAACCTGCGCAAGCTCCTCGAGGAGCGCCCGTCATGAGCCATCTGTCCCGCGACGAACGCCTGCTCGCCCTCGACGGTGGGCTCGACACAGCGCGTCAGGCCCATCTTGGGAACTGCACGGCGTGCCGCGCCGACGTCGAGGCGCTGAGCGGCGTGCTGGCGCGGGTCCGTGCCGTCGACGTACCGGAACCGTCGCCGCTGTTTTGGGATTATCTGGCGGCCCGCGTCGAGGCCGCGATTTCGCGCGAGCCGGCACCGACGGCGGCGCGCGGCTGGTGGTCGCCGCGGCTGGCGTGGGCAGCGATCGCCGTCGTCGTCACCGCGGCCGGCGCTGGCGTCCTGTCGCGATCGATACGGCAGCCGGTGGCGCCGATCGTGGCGCACGTCGCTTCTGTCACCGGTGGCGAGCCGTCGGTCTCAGCTGGCGGAGCGGCGGGCGACGTCGACGGACCGATCGAAGGCGACGCCACGTCCGGCGATGACGGATGGGCACTGCTCGCCGCGGTCGCCGAAGAAGCGGGGCCGGACGACGCGTTTGCGCCGGCTGCGGGGCAGGCTGAACTCGCCATTTCGTCGCTGACCGCAGAGGAGCGGACGGCGCTCGCCGGCGAGCTCGCCGCGGCGCTGGCGCCGATGCGGACCCGGGAAGGATGACCTCGACGATGGTTCGCATGCAGTGGCTCCGCGGCGCGATCGTGTCCGGCGCGGCCTTGGTGATCCTGCTGGCGGGATTTGACTCGGCGGGCGCCCAGCCGCGCCGCCTCCGCGCCGCCCAGGCGGCCCAGGCACGAGCCGACAATCCCGGCGCCGATCCGGCGGAGCTGGGGCGGCTCTTCGATGCCTACACGGTGATGCAGGCGCAGGAGGCGCTCGGCCTCGACGAGGCGCGCTTCGGGCCGTTCGTGACCCGGCTGCGCGCCTTGCAGCAGCTGCGCCGGCGCCATCTACGCGAACGCGCGGTGCTGATGCGCGAACTCCGGCAGCTGCTGCAGGCATCGGCCAACGACGCCCAGCTGAAGGACCGGATGGACGCCCTGGTGCGCCTCGAGGCGACGATCTACACCGACGAGCAGAAAGCGCGGGACGCCGTCGACGAGGTGCTCGACGTCCGCCAGCGCGCCCGCTTCCGTCTGCTCGAACAGCAGCTGGAAATTCGAAAGCTCGAGCTGGTCAATCGCGCCCGGGCTCGCCAGCGCGCGCCGCGTCCGTAGTCGCGCCGCGCCATCCGCCTTCGCGTCGGAGGGGTTGCCAGCGACCCGCCGAAGGCCCACACTGATACCAGTGATCACGAGGATCCTGCGCGGCACGTCGTGGCTCACCGGAGCGGCCATCGCCGGCGTCGTCGCCGCCGCGACGGTGGCGGCGGCGGACGCCTACACGCGCGCCGATTCGGCCAGCATGCGGCTGAAGATCGAGCGCATCGTCCAGGTCGAACGAGCGGCACCGCGACGCCAGGCGCCGGCCGGTCTCACGACGCCCTTGACGCAGCGCGAGGTCAATTCCTATCTGCGTTACGACCTGGCCTCGCAGGTCCCGGTCGGCATCGCCGAGCCGGTGATCACCATCGTCGGGGAGGGCCGGCTGATGGGCGAGGCGCTGGTCGATCTCGACGCGGTCAGCCGCGCCAACCCGCCCAAGGGCTTCTTCGATCCGATGCGCCTGCTGACCGGGCGCCTGCCGGTGCGCATCCAGGGCGTCCTCGTCACCAGCCGCGGCAGCGGCCGTTTCACGCTGGAGCAGGCGAGCGTCGCCGGGGTGCCGGTGCCGAAGTCGGTGCTGCAGACGCTCGTCAGCCACTACTCGAAGAGCAACGACAATCCCGACGGCGTCGGCCTGGACGATCCGTTCGCGCTGCCGGCGGCGATCCGTGAGATCCGCGTCGAGCCGGGCCGCGCCATCGTCGTGCAATGAGCCGCGCCGCGGCCCTCACCCGTCCGCTCGCGTCGCTCAAGGGCGTCGGCGATCGCCGCGCCGCCGACCTCGCCTCGGCGGGGCTGCAGACGATCGAAGACCTGCTCGTCCGCTTCCCGCTGCGCTACGAAGATCGCGGCCACCCGAAACCGCTCGTCGAGCTCGCCCCGGGTCGGATCTGTTCGGCCATCGGCACGGTCGTCTCCGCCACCATCAAGCGTACGCGTCGTCCCGGCTTCAGCGTCTTCGAGGTCGCGCTGCGCGATCGCACCGGCACCGCGCGGGCCGTCTGGTTCAACCAGCGGTTCCTGAAAGACGTGCTGCACGCCGGACAGACGCTCGCGTTGTTCGGCAAGGTGGAGCAGGGCGTCGGCGGATTGCAATTCGCCAGCCCGCAATACGAGATCCTGGCGGACGAGCCGCTCGCCGGAGGGTGGCTCGGCGCGGCCGGCCAGGAGGGGGCCGATGACGAGCCGCACGTCGATCCCCTGCCGGCGACCGACGAGCCGCTCGGCATCGTGCCGATCTACGAGCGCATCGGGACACTGACACCGAAGCTGCAGCGCGGCCTGGTGGCGCAGGCGCTGGCCACGCTGCCGGCCGACCTGCCGGACGAACTGCCCGACGCCGTCCGACGCCGGCTCGATCTGCCGTCGCGCCGCGACGCGCTCGTCGCCGTGCATCAACCGGCGCCCGGCGCCGACGTCGATGCCCTGAACAAGGCCCGCAGCCCGGGCCACATGCGGCTGATCTTCGAGGAGTTCTTCGCCTTCCAGACCGGCGTGCTGTTGCGCCGTCGGGCCCGGCTCGCCGAGCGCAAGCCGCACACCTACCGCGTCGACGACGCGCTGCGCGAGAAGACGCGCGCGCTCCTGCCGTTCGCGCTGACACCAGGCCAGAAGATCGCCGTCCGCGACATCGTGGCCGACCTGCAGAAGTCCGAGCCGATGAACCGGCTCCTGCAGGGTGACGTGGGGTCGGGCAAGACGCTGGTGGCGACGCTCGCCGCGCTGGTCGCCCTCGAGAGCGGGCTGCAGGTCGCGATCATGGCGCCGACCGAGATCCTCGCCGAGCAGCACGTGCGCACGCTGTCGAGATTCTTCGCCACCACCCGCTACGGCGTGGCACTGCTGACCGGGCGCACCGGCGGGGTGGAACGGCGCGAGCGCCTCGCCAACATCGCCAACGGCACCATCCCGCTCGTCGTCGGTACGCACGCCCTCGTGCAGGAGACCGTGCAGTTCGCCCGGCTCGGCCTGGTGGTCGTCGACGAACAGCATCGGTTCGGCGTGGTGCAGCGCGCCGATCTGCGGAAGAAGGGCGCCATGCCCGACGTCCTCGTGATGACGGCGACGCCGATCCCGCGCACGCTGGCGCTCACCACCTACGGCGAGCTGGACGTCACGGTGATGCGCGATCGTCCGCCTGGCCGCTCGCCGATTGCCACGACCGTCCGGCCCGAGTCGCGCCGCGACGACGTCTGGACCTTCGTCCGTGGCGAGCTGGCGGCAGGCCGGCAGGGCTACGTCATCTATCCGCTGGTCGAGGAGAGCGAGAAGATCGACGTCCGCGATGCGACGGCCATGGCCGATCACCTGTCGCAAACGGTGTTTCCCGAATGGCCGGTCGGGCTGTTGCACGGACGCCTGACGCCCGATGCCAAGCAGCGGGTGATGGACGCCTTCACGTCCGGCGCCTTGCGCCTGCTCGTCGCCACCACCGTCGTCGAAGTCGGCGTCGACGTGCCCAACGCGACGGTCATCGTCGTCGAGCACGCCGAGCGGTTCGGCCTGTCGCAGCTCCACCAGTTGCGCGGGCGCGTCGGCCGCGGCACCGAGCAGGGGCACTGCGTGCTGTTGTATCAGTCGCCGCTGACCGACGAGGCGCGGGCCCGGCTCAAGGCGATCGCCGACAGCGGCGACGGCTTCGCCCTGGCGGAACAGGATCTGATCCTGCGCGGCCCGGGTGATGTCTTCGGTACCCGACAGGCCGGCATGCCGACGTTGCGGATTGGCGATCTGGTGCGCGACGCGGCAATCCTGGCGCGGGCGCGCGACGAGGCCTCGACGTGGCTCGACGAGGCCCCGCCCGACGATCCGACGCTGGCTGGTATCCGCGCCGGCTGGGCCGACCGTTTCGGCCTGGTCCACGTCGGCTGAGCGGCCACGATGCGGATCATCGCCGGAACGTTGAAAGGGCGCCGCCTGGACGCCCCGACCTGGACGGGACTGCGGCCGACGTCGGACAAGCTGCGGGAAACCCTGTTCAACGTGCTGCAGGGACGGCTGCCCGAGGCTCGGGTACTGGACGTCTATGCCGGGACCGGTGCCGTGGGGATCGAGGCCCTGAGCCGGGGCGCGGCGCATGTCACGTTCGTGGAACAGGATGCCCGGGCGCGGAAGCTGATCGCCGAGAACCTGGCCCGCTGCGGGCTCGGTATGACAGGCACGCGAGGGCCGGTGCGGGACGAAGTGGGGCAGGGGGGCGGCTATACTATCGAGCGCGGGTCGGCGGAGGACGTCCTGAACCGGCTCGAGCCCGTCTACGACGTCGTCTTCCTCGATCCGCCCTACGACGAGCCCGACCTCGCCGGCGCGGTGTCGCTGGCAGTCGGCCTGATCGTCGCGGGCGGGATCTGCGTGCTGGAGCACGCCGCCCGGCGATCGGCGCCGGAGGCGGCCGGAGTGCCGCCCGTGAGGCGGCTGGCGTCGGGAGACAGCGCGCTGGCGTTCTACGGGCGATGACGAGATGACCTCGACGGTGACCGACCAACGCCCGCTCCGCACGGCGATCTTCCCGGGTTCGTTCGATCCGATCACGAACGGGCACGTCGACATCATCCGGCGGGCGCTGCGGCTGTTCGACGGCATCGTCGTGGCGGTGCTGAAGAACGCGGCCAAGCAGCCGCACTTCACGCCCGAAGAGCGCGTCGCAATCATCGGCGAGGTCTTCGCCGGTGACCCGGGCGTCCAGGTCGACACTTTCGACGGCCTGCTCGTCGACTACGTACAGCGCAAGCAGGCGACGGCCATCGTCCGCGGCCTGCGAGCGGTGTCGGACTTCGAGTACGAGATGCAGATGGGGCACATGAATCGCCATCTGTCGCCGACGGTGGAAACGGTGTTCCTGATGCCCGACGCGGCCAACAGCTTTCTCAGCTCGCGGCTCGTCAAGGAAGTGTTCTCGCTCGGCGGCGACGTGGCGGCTTTCGTGCCCCCCGCCGTCCATCGGCGGCTGCAAGAGACGCGCGAGGCGACCGGGGGAGGGCCTCGCGCCGTTCGGTAATCCTCCCTCACAACTCGGAGTCAGAAGGAACGATCAGTCATGCTCGCATCGCGTATGTCCCGTATTGCCTCGTCGCCCACCCTCAAGGGTCTGCTTGCCGCCGATCGGCTGCGCAGCCAGGGGATGGACGTCGTCGACCTCGGCGCCGGTGAACCAGATTTTTCGACGCCGGACCACGTGAAGGCTGCCGCCCATGCGGCGATTGACGGCAACTTCACGAAGTACACGGCGAACTCGGGGATTACGAACCTGCGCGAGGCCATTGCGGCCAAATACGCCAAGGACTACGGCATCACCTTCACGGCGGCCGAGGTCATCGTCACCGCCGGCGGCAAGCAGGCGCTGGCCAACGCCGCGCTGTCGGTGTTCGGCCCCGGCGACGAAGTGATCACCCATGTTCCCGGCTGGCCGACCATCGTCGAGCAGATCAAGCTCGCCGATGCCACGCCGGTCGTGGTGCGGACCAGCGCCAGTGACGGCTTCACGCTGCACGCGCAGCCGCTGATCGACGCGATCACACCGAAGACCAAGGGCTTCATCATCAACTCGCCGGCCAATCCGACTGGCGCGCTGATCACCGAAGCGGAGCTGACGAAGCTGGCCCGGGCGGCGCACGCCCGCGGCCTGTGGATCGTGCTCGACCTCTGCTACGAGCAGCTGATCTACGAGCCGATCCCGGCCAACCTTCCGGGCATCCTGTTCCGCGAGATGCGCGAGCGCGCGATCGTCTGCGGCTCGGCGTCGAAGGGCTACGCGATGACCGGCTGGCGCTGCGGCTGGACGGTCGGGCCGAAGGAAGTGATTGCCTCCTGCGGCGCGCTCCAGAGCCATCAGACGTCGAACGTCTGCTCGATCACGCAGAAAGCGGTCGTGGCGGCGCTGACCGGCCCACAGGACTGCGTCAAGGCCATGCTCGACGAGTACCGCAGCCGCCGCGATCAGGTGTGGACCTGGCTGACGGCCGATCCCCGCATCAAGTGCGTCAAGCCGGCCGGCGCCTTCTATCTGTTCATCGACATCACCGAACTGATGGCGGCGACAGGCATCACGACCTCGGCCGAGTTCGCCGACAAGCTGATCGAGGAGTCGTACGTCGTGACGACGGCGGGGGAGGCGTTCGACGCGCCTGGCTTCCTGCGCATCTCTTACGCCAACTCGCTCGAGCGGCTCAAGGAAGCCTGCGATCGGCTGTCCGCCTTCGTGAAGAAGTACGAAGCGGTCGCGGCCGGCCGCTGACGACGTGAGCACCGAGGGCG
>JBDSLU010000561.1:0-2519 GCA_039916225.1 Vicinamibacteraceae bacterium | reverse complement strand
ACCTGACCCAGGCGGTCGAGGTCGGCATGGCGCTGGCGGCGCTGCTCTTCATCCGCCGCGTCGCGAACACCACCGAAGTCGCCGAGGTCACCGACGAATACGTGGCCCGCGTGCGCCCCGACGAATTGCAGGGCAAGGACATCCCGCCGTTCATCGCCGTCTTCCGCGTCAAGGGCCCGTTGCTGTTCGGCGGCACCGACAAGCTGGACGTCATCCGCGATCGGCTCGACGGGCTGCCGCCGATCGTGATCCTGCGCGTGCGCTACGTGACCGCGATGGACGGCACCGCGCTGCACGCCATCGAGGATCTGGCGCGGGCGGTGACGGCCACGAGCCGCGTGTTCCTGGTGGCTGGCGCGCGCGAGCAGCCGCTGGCGCTGATGCGACGATCGCATTTCGAACGTCGGCTCGGCCCCCAGCACCTGTGCGCCACCTTCGACGACGCGCTGGCGCGGGGCCGCGAGATCCACGCCCAGCGCTATAGCGGCGCGTGGCCCAACGTCGCCGCGCCGATCCCCATCCCGGTCGACACCCGGCCCGAGTCGGGCGACGAGCCGCCGGCCGGCGTGTCCGCCGCGTCGTAGCCGGCCCACGGCGTGCGCCGTCAGCCGGCCAGCGCGTCGTGCCGGCGCGGCCCTCGCTCATGGATGCAGACTGTCTACCGCCTTGCGTCGGTGGACCGGCCGACGCGCGATCAGGCGCCGGCGGCCGGCAGGTCGAGGCGGACGCGGAGTCCGCCGATCGGGGCGTCCGCGAAGGCGACTGCACCGCCGCAGGCCGTGGCGAGGTCGCGCACGATAGCCAAGCCCAGTCCGGAGCCTGGCGCCGCTTCATCGGCGCGGACGCCTCGTTCGAACACCGCGTCCCGCAGGGCCGGCGCGATGCCCGGGCCGTCGTCGTCGATCGTCACGACGACGCGATCGCCGGCCAGCGCCGCCGAAATCGTCGCGCGCGTGCGAGCCCACTTGCAGGCGTTGTCGAGCAGGTTGCCGAGCATCTCGTCGAGATCCTCGCGCTCGACGCGGACCTGCAGGCCGGCCGCGACGTCCACGTCGATGGCCACGCCGCGCTCGGCGTAGAGCCGCCGCAGCGTCCGCGCCAATCCCTCGGCCGATGCCGCCACCGACGCCGCGGCGCCGGCCCGTCCCTCGGCCAAGGCATCGGCGCGGGCTTGCGCGAGCTGATAGTCGACCTGCCGCCGCATGCGATCGACCTGCTGCCGGATCGCGTCCGCCAGATCGGCGTGGCCAGCCGCGGCGGCGCGATCCGCTTCCTGCAGCAGCACGGCGAGCGGGGTCTTCAGGCCGTGCGCCAGGTCGCCGGCCTTGGCCCGGGCGCGCAGCACCGACTGCTCGCGCTGCTCGAGCAGGGCGTTCAGATCACCGACCAGCGGCGTGACCTCGCTCGGGTACTCGCCATCGAGGCGACGCTCGACCCCGGCCTCGAGCCGGACCAGCCGCGCTCGCAGCTGATTGATCGGCGACCAGCCGCGCCGGACCTGCACCAGGCCGGCGGCGAGACAGCCGGCGCAGATCACGGCCACCAGGCCGGCGTGACCGAAGATCACGCGCATCAAGGCGGGCGGGTGGCTGTTGCCGAGGGCCACGTGCCACAGGACGATAGCCAGGCCGAACAGCCCGACCGTCCAGAGCGCCGCGCCGACGAGCAAGCGTCCGCGCAGCGACCATGGGACCTTCACGGCGCCGTCCCGCCGACGCGGTAGCCGAGGCCGCGCACGGTCTCGATGAAGGTGGCGCCCAGCTTCTTGCGGAGCCGCCCGATGAAGACCTCGACGGTGTTCGAGTCGCGATCGAACGACTGGGCGTAGATGTGCTCGGTCAGCTCGGCCTGCGACACGACGCGGTCGCGATGGTGCATCAGGTAGGCGACGACCCGGAACTCGAGGCTGGTGAGCTTCACCGGGACGCCGTCGCGCGTCACCTGCGCCAGTCGCGGCTCGAGCGTGACCGCACCACAGGTGAGGGCCGCGGAGGCGTGGCCGGCGGCGCGGCGAATGAGGGCGCGGAGTCGCGCCAGCACTTCCTCCATCTGGAACGGCTTGCCCAGATAATCGTCGGCGCCGGCGTCGATGCCCTGGACCTTTTCGTGCCAGCTGCCGCGCGCCGTCAGCACGAGGACCGGCGTCGCGAGGCCGGCCGCGCGCCAGCGTCCGAGCAGCGTCAGGCCGTCGACCTTGGGCAGGCCGAGGTCGAGCACGATCGCGTCATAGGGCTCGCTCAGCGCCAGGTCGTCGGCGCGCTCGCCGTCGCCGGCCGCGTCGACGGCATAGCCGGCCGCACCCAGGGCATCTGCCAGGTGGCCGGCCAGCCGCGGGTCGTCCTCGACGATCAGGAGGCGCATCGTTCCTGCCTGCTTATAGCGCATTCGCCGCTGAACGGCGGCTGAACGGACCGTTCAGGCCACGTTCAGGCGGTGCGCGCTACCGTGCCTCCCGGTCGACAGAGGGCCCGTCAGGAAATAGGTGAGGTCTCTTCTGGGCGTCGAGGCGCCCGGATCGC
>JBDSLU010000560.1:0-3005 GCA_039916225.1 Vicinamibacteraceae bacterium | reverse complement strand
ATCGGCGCGTGCAATTCGAGGCAGTGATCGGACTCGAGATCCACGCGCAGTTGTCCACGCAGACGAAGATCTTCTGCGGCTGCGACACGGCGTTTGGCGCGGCGCCGAACACGCAAGTGTGTCCCGTCTGTCTCGGCTTTCCGGGCGCGCTGCCAGTCCTGAACGCGCGGGCGGTGGAGCTGGCCGTCAAGGCGGCGCTCGCGCTCGGCTGCGAGATCCAGCCGACCTCGATCTTCGCGCGCAAGAATTACTTCTACCCGGACCTGCCCAAGGGCTACCAGATCTCGCAGTACGAGCGGCCGTTCGCGCTCGCCGGCCGCGTTCGCTGGCAGACCGGCGGCGAGACGCACGACGTCCGCATCACGCGCGTTCACATGGAAGAGGACGCCGGCAAGTCGCTGCACGACACGCCGGAGGCCGCCACCGGCACCTGCCTCGACTTCAACCGCGCCGGCACGCCGCTGGTCGAGATCGTCACCGAGCCCGACATCCGCTCGGGGGCC
The DNA here is from genome assembly GCA_039916225.1 of Vicinamibacteraceae bacterium. GTDB lineage: Bacteria > Acidobacteriota > Vicinamibacteria > Vicinamibacterales > Vicinamibacteraceae > JBDSLU01. Next base: position 2,502 of record JBDSLU010000560.1, on the reverse strand, counting down.
GTGGCCGCCGACTTCTTCAGCCGCCTCCGCGATGTGCTGACCACGATCGGCGCCAACGACGGCAACCTCGAAGAGGGCAGCCTGCGCTGCGACGCCAACGTGTCGGTGCGGCCCGTCGGCACGACCACGCTCGGCACCAAGGTCGAGATCAAGAACCTCAACTCCTTCCGGTTCGTGCAGAAGGCGATCGAATACGAGATCGTCCGGCAGAGCGCGGTGGTCGGCGAAGGTGGACGCATCGTGCAGGAGACGCGGCTGTGGGACGCCGATGCCGGCTGCACCGAGTCGATGCGCAGCAAGGAAGAAGCGCACGATTACCGCTATTTCCCCGAGCCGGATCTGCCGCCGCTGCGCATCGCCGCGGCCGATCTCGAGCGGTGGCAGGCCGAGCTTCCCGAGCTCCCCGCGGCGCTGCGCCAGCGCCTGATGGCGCAGTACGGCCTGCCCGCCTATGACGCTGGCGTGCTGACGCAGAGCGCTGGCCTGGCCCGCTTCTTCGAGCACACCGCGACGGCCGCCGCCAACCCGAAGGCGGCGAGCAACTGGATCATGGGCGAGCTGCTGCGGCTGCTGCACGCCTCGGACGGCGACGTCGCCGCGCTCACCACCGTGACGCCCGACGGCCTCGGCGCGCTGATCCGCCTCGTCGACGGCGGAACGATCAACGGCTCGACGGCGAAGACGGTGTTCGAGACGATGTTCGCCACCGGCCGCGCGCCCGACGAGATCGTCAAGACCGAAGGACTGGCGCAGGTCAGCGACGAGGGCGCCGTGCTGGCGATCGTCCGCGAGGTGATCGCGCGTGAGACCGATGCGGTCGGGCAGTACCGCAAGGGCAAGCAGTCGGCCATCGGCTTCCTCACCGGACAGGTGATGAAGGCGGCCAAGGGCAAGGCCAACCCGAAGATCGCCGGCAGCCTGCTGGCGCGCGAGTTGGGCCCGCCGGGCGCCGACCCCAAGGACGCGTAGGCCGCCGATGCCCTGGGCGCGCCGGCTGCTGCCGCTCGCGTGGTACGTCCTGCTGGCGGTGGTCTTCACCTGGCCGCTGGCCATCGATCGCCACGTCTCGACCTCGTGCGCGACGTGTCCTGCGACGCGTCCGCTTGGTGCGCTGCATGGTACCGGCGACCCGTACCTGAACCTGTGGATCCTCGGCTGGGATCTGGACACGCTCTCCCGTACGCCAGCCGACGTCGTGACCGGCCGCGTGTTCGACGCGCCCATCTTTCACCCGGCGCGCCAGACGCTGACCTACTCGGATCACTTCCTCGTCGTCGCCATCGTGGCCTGGCCGTTCTACGCGCTGACGGGGAGCGCGGTGTTCGCCTACAACGTGGTGCTGGTGCTGTCGCTCCTCGCCTCGGCGCTGGCGATGCACGCCTTCGCCCGTGCGGTGACCGGCTCGACGTGGGCCGCGCTGGTTGCCGGCACGGTGTGGGGCTTCTGGCCCTACCACTTCGCGCACCTCGGGCACTTGCAGCTGCAGGCCACCTACGCCATGCCGCTCGTCGCCCTGGCCCTGCATCGGCTCGTCGCGCGGCCGTCGTGGACCGGCGCGCTGGCGCTCGGCGCGGCCGGTGCGTTCCAGGCGGCGACGTCGATCTACTACGGCGTCATCGGTGCGGTCGGCGCGGCGGTGAGCCTCGTGTCGCTGATCGTCGCGACGGGCGGCCGGCGCACCATCAAGGTCCTGGGGCGCGTCGCCGTTGCCGCGCTGCTCGGCGCCGTCCTGGTGGCGCCGTTCGTCTGGCCGTATCTGCAGGTGCAACGGCGCGAGGGCTTCACCCGCAACCTGTTCGAGGCGGCGCGGCACGCGGCGACGCCGGCCAGCTACGTCAGCGCGCCTGAAGCCAACGCCGTCTACGGACGGACCGGCCTGCTCCGCACCGATCGCGGCGCGGAGCACGAGTTGTTCCCCGGTTTCGTCGTGATCGCGCTCGCCATCTCCGGGCTGGTCGTCGCGCGCCGGCGGGGCAGTGGTCCGCTCGCCGCGGCGGCGAGCGCGACGCTCGTCACCGGCTTCGTGCTGTCGCTCGGCCCCGACGGCGTCCGCGCGCTGTACGCGACGCTGCACGCCTACGTGTTCGGCTTCCAGGCGATCCGCGCGCCGGCGCGCTTCGTGGTGCTCGTCGTGTTCGGCCTGGCCACGCTGGCGGCGATCGCGACGCGCGAGATCACCGACGGCCCGCGCGGCCGCTGGATCGGCATCGGTCTGCTGGCGCTGCTCGCCATCGAGTACTACCCGGGCCCGCTCGCCTGGACGCCGGCCCCGCCGACGACCTCGGTCGTCTCGCGGTGGCTGGCGACGCGAGCCACGCCGGGCGCGGTCGTCTATCTGCCGATGAGCGGCGACATCGAGAACACGCCGTTCATGCTCGAGGCCCTCGGGCACCGCCGTCCGATCGTCAACGGCTACAGCGGGCAGCGGCCGCCGTTCTTCGGCGGCGCGGTGGCGGCGCTGTCGACGTTCCCCAGCGTCGACAGCGCGTGGATGCTGCACGA
>JBDSLU010000559.1:0-14600 GCA_039916225.1 Vicinamibacteraceae bacterium | reverse complement strand
TACCCGGACGTGGCGGCGGTCGTGGCACTGGCCGTCGCCCGTGGCGAGGCTGACGGCGGTATCGTCATCGACGGCGCCGGCCTCGGCTCGTGCATGGCCGCCAACAAGGTGGCCGGCATTCGTGCCGCGATGTGCACCACCCCGACCCTGGCTCGTTACTCACGGGAGTACAACGGCGCCAACGTCCTGACGCTCGGCGCGACGCTGCTGCCGACCGACGCCGCCCTTGCCATCGTCGACACCTGGCTGGCCACGCCCATGACCGAACCCCGCTACATCCGCCGCCTGGCCGGCATCCACCGGCTCGAAGGGCGAGGCTCCGCGACATGAGCGCCAGCGGCCACGATATCGCCCGCCTCGTCGAGATCATCACCGCCGAGGTCATCGCCTCGCTCGGCCGCGGCGGCAGTGACGGCGTGCAGTGCGCCTGCCACGGTGTCCTGCACGACTGCTGCCCGACGCGTGTCCGCGGTCTGCTCGAGGCGGGGGCGACGCGCCTGGGACTCCACGCCGGCGGCGGACGGCCCGGCGAAGTGGCCGGCCTCATCGACCACACGCTGCTCAAGCCGGATGCGACGCGCGCCGACGTCGAGACGCTCTGCCGCGAGGCGGCCGAGTTCCAGTTCGCGACCGTCTGCGTCAACCCGGTGTGGGTGGCGACGGCGCGCCGCCTGCTGCACGGGACGCCGGTCGGCGTCTGCGCGGTGGTCGGCTTCCCGCTCGGCGCCACCACCGCCGACGTCAAGGCCTACGAAACCCGCCGCGTCGTCTTCGACGGCGCTCGCGAAGTCGACATGGTCATCAACGTCGGCGCCCTCAAGTCGGGCGACCTGCGCACCGTCGAGCGCGACATCGAAGCGGTGACCGAGACGTGCCGGGAAGGGGGCGCCATCAGCAAGGTGATCATCGAGGCGGCGCTGCTCACCGACGAAGAGAAGATCACCGCCTGCACGCTGGCCAAGGCGGCCGGCGCCGACTACGTGAAGACGTCGACCGGCTTCGCCAAGACCGGGGCGACGATCGCCGACGTGCAGCTGATGCGCCGCGTCGTCGGGCCCGACATGGGCGTCAAGGCCGCCGGCGGCGTCCGCGACCTCGAGCAGGTCAAGGCGATGGCTGCCGCCGGAGCGAGCCGCATCGGCGCCAGCGCCGGCGTCAAGATCGTCCGCGAGTCGCGCGGCGAAGCCGTCGGCGCGCCGCCCTCGGGCTACTGAGACCGGCGTGGCGATGGACGATCCCCGGGTCATCACGGACCGCCGGCAGGCTGCGCGGGAAGCGATTCCGTCGCGCTTCCTCACTTTTACCCGGGCCGAGTGGGCGCCTCTGCGCGCCAACACTCCGCTCACACTCTCCGATGCCGACCTGACGGCGTTACGCGGCCTCAACGACGTCCTGTCGATGGAGGACGTGGTCGAGATCTATCTGCCGCTGTCGCGACTCCTGAGCCTCTACGTCCTCGGTACGCGGACGCTGCACGGGGCGACATCGACCTTCCTCGGCGATCGATCGGCCAAGACGCCGTTCATCATCGGCCTGGCCGGCTCGGTGGCGGTGGGGAAGAGCACCACCGCGCGCATCCTGCAAGCGCTGCTCTCGCGCTGGCCGGATCATCCGCGCGTCGACCTGATCACCACCGACGGGTTCCTGCTGCCCAACCGCGTCCTCGAGGAGCGCGGTCTGATGCAGCGCAAGGGCTTCCCCGAGAGCTACGATCGCGCCCGCCTGGTGCGCTTCCTGGCTGACGTGAAGTCGGGCTCGCCGGAGGTCAAGGCGCCGGTCTACTCGCACGTCCGCTACGACATCGTGCCGGGCGCCGAGCAGGCGGTGCGACAGCCCGACGTCGTCATCGTCGAGGGCCTGAACGTTCTGCAGGCGCCGCCGGCGGTCGGCGCCGAGATGCAGCTGTTCGCCTCCGACTTCTTCGACTTCACGATCTACGTCGATGCCGACGAGCGCATCATCGAGGACTGGTACGTCGCCCGGTTCATGAAGCTGCGCGCCACGGTCTTCCAGGATCCGCAGGCCTACTTCCACCGCTACGCGTCGCTCTCGGACGACGAGGCGAACGCCACCGCTCACGCCATCTGGCGCGAGATCAACGGCCGCAACCTGCGCGAGAACATCGTCACCACGCGCACCCGCGCCCAACTGGTGCTGGTGAAGGGCCCGGAGCACCGGGTCCACTCGGTCCACCTGCGTCGCGTCTGAGTTCCCGAGCCGGAATCAGCCCGGGTTGGAGCCCCGCCTGCGGGACTTGGAGTCCCAGCCCCAACCGCCGGGGCGCGTCAGGCCCGCGGGCCGCAATATCGGCCCGGATTCATTGGCACAGCGGCGTTCGGTGCGTGTGGCACCGCGGTTGCTCTAAGAGAGTCCGTGACCGACCGATGGGCGGCCGGAAACCAAACCACTGATTCGACAGCCACAAGAGAGAGAGACACACCATGGCGGACAACATGACGCGCGGCCAGATCCAGGACCTCGTTGGCAAGTTCGCGACCGAGAACCCGAAGTACCGTGCGGCCCTCCTGAGCAACCCCAAGGGCACGATCGAGAAGCAGCTGAACACCCAGCTGGGCGCGGTGACGGTCAAGGCCGTTGCTGACACGGCGGACACGGTCCACGTGATCATCCCGTATGCGGCGGCCGAGGGCGAGCTGTCGGACAGCGACCTGGAGCGCGTCGCCGGTGGCAAGCAGGACATCACGGCGAACTGCCTGGTGCTCGGCGGCACGGCCGTCTCGAACACCGTCATGCAGTTGAACCTCTGATTCGTCTTCGTCACGACGAGCGCCCGGTCCCAGCGAAGGGGCCGGGCGTTTTTCTTTTTACGCCGGTTTGCGCGCCGTGACCAGGCTGCGATCGCCAGCGGTCTCGACGAACGCCGGGTCGCGGAATCCGGCGGCGGCGCTGCGCTCGAACATCTCGGTGACGCTGTAGCAGCGGCCTTCGGTGCCGTGCATCAGCATGACCGAGTAGGCCGCGACCGGCAGCGGGCCGGTCTTCTCGGCGTTCAGGTGGGCGTCGTGGATGACGAGCAGGCCGCCGGGCGAGAGGGCCGCGAAGCTGGCGGCCAGGATGCGATCGACCGCGGGCAGATCCCAGTCGTGCAGGACGTTCGAGATGAGGTGGACGTCGTGCCCGGCCGGCAGCGGCTCGCGGAGCATGTCGCCCGGGGTGACGCCGACCTGGTCGGAGAAGCCGCGCGCGGCGATGGCCCGGCGGGCGACGTCGTCGACCGGCGGCCGCTCGATCACCGTGGCCGACAGGTGCGGGTGCCGGTCGACGAACGCGCAGGCGTAGATGCCGGAACCGCCGGCGATGTCGAGCAGGGTGCGCCGGCCGCTCAGATCCAGCGCAGCGGCGGCCGCCGGTCCCAGATACAGGCCGCGGCTGTCCATCGCCGCGGTGAAGCCGGCCGCGAACCCGGGATCGAGCATCGCCGTCAGCCAGTCGGTCGGCTTGGCGCTGGCGAACCCGGCCGGCTTGCCGGTCCGCAGCACCTCGACGAGGTCACGGCACACCGGCCGTTCCCGGAAGGACGCGTAGTAGGCGGCGAGCGAGTAGGGCGAGTCGCGGACGAAGTGGTCGCGCGCCAGCGGCGTCAGCCCGATGGCGTCCCCGTCGCGGGCCACCAGACCCATGGCGGCGAACAGCGTGATCATCACGTCGGCGGGCCGGACGTGCAGCTGGAGCGCGCCGCACAACGTCTCGAGCGTCGACGGCTGGCGATCGAGGTGCGAGAAGACATCCAGCCAGGCGAGGCCGGCGGTCACCAGATCGGCGGCGTAGAGGCCGTCGCGCAGACGATAGACCGGCGTCGGATCCGTCGCGGCAGGCGCCGGGAGACGGCGGGACGACGCCGCGGGCATCAGCGTTGGGCCGTCGCGTCGGGTGCCGCGATCAGCGCCGGCGTGCGGCCTTCGAGCAGGACCGACAACTCGGCGCGGTCGAACTGGACGCCGACGGCGAAGTCGCCGAACTCGGCGTAGTCGGCGCTGGCGCGATCGAACCGCATCTCGTAAATCAGTTGCTTGAAGATCGCCGGATCGTCGGCGAAGAGATCGACGCCCCACTCCCAGTCGTCGAAGCCGATCGAACCGGAGATGATCTGGGTCACCTTGCCGGCGTACTTGCGGCCGATGTGGCCGTGCTCGCGCATCATCCCGGCGCGCTCCTCGAACGGGGCGCTGTACCAGTTCTTGACCTCGCCGCGCCGCTTGTTCATCGGGTAGAAGCAGACGTGGCGGCGCCGCGGCAGTTCGAGGAACAGCCGGCTGCTGACGCGCTTGGCCTGGTCGGCCATCGCCTCGGCAAGGGCCTGCGCGAAGGCATCGGTTCCGGCCTCGAGACCACGTCCGGCCAGCTCGCCGTGCAGCTTGGCGGTCATCTCGTACATGCCGAGCTCGACGATCGACACGTACGAGAACGTCGGCTCGAGGTACTCGAACAGCGACGAGGTCGCGACGTGGAGCTGCGCCTGCGACAGCGCGTCGAAGTCGCGGCGGGCGTGGATCAGGAGCAGGTCGCCCTTGTGGCCGAGGAGCTGGACGAAACCGGTCAGACCGTCGGTCGCCGGCACCTCCAGCGCTCGCGCGACCTCGGACGCCAGGCTGCTGCGAACTGATGACGAGAGCGCACGCAACGCCGGCCAGCGGACGCGGAAAGCCTGGTGGAGCAGGCTCCAGCCGTCGAGGGTGGCCGGGACGATCGGGCCGGTCACGAGGTGCGGCCCGGTCACGACTTGCGGCGATCGATCTCGCCGCGCCGCAGTTTCCGGTACATCTCGAGGGATTCCTCGAGGACGCGGACCGCCTCTTCGGGCCCCATGAAATCCTCGACCACTACCTGCTTGTTCTCGAGGATTTTGTAATCCTGGAAGAACCGGCGGATCTCGCGCAGGGTATGCGCCGGCAGCTGCGTATGGTCCTTGTAGTCGGAGAACGCCGGATCGTGGACGCTGACCGAGATGATCTTGTCGTCGATGCCCTTTTCGTCGCGCATGCGCATCACGCCGATGGCGCGCGCGTCGACGACGGTCAGGGGATGGACGGATTCCTGGCCGAGCACGAGGGCGTCGAGCGGGTCGCCGTCGTCACAGTAGGTCCGTGGAATGAAGCCGTAATTGGCCGGGTAATAGACGGCACTGTAGAGGACGCGGTCGAGACGCAGCAGGCCCGATTCCTTGTCGAGCTCGTACTTGTTCTTGCTGCCCATCGGCACTTCGATGATCGCCGGGAACACGGCGCCGATGATGTGATCGTCCACGTAGATGTCGTGCCACGGGTGCATGCGCGTAGCTTATCAGCTTCGCGCGCGGGCTTTGCCCGCTCGCTCCGCCTGATCGCGCGTCAACTTCCAACTTCCAAGCGCCAACTCCCAAGGAACCTCCAAGAACCAACTCCCAAAGGCCGGTCGCTTCGCTCCGGCCGAACTTGGCAGGATTGGGAGTTGGGCGTTGGGAGTGCCTGGGACGTTGGCAGTTGGAGATTGGGAGTTCGGCGGCTACGCCCCGGCCGCGCTGGCGCGGCCGATCGGCAGCCGCAGCACCGCACGGCAGCCGCGGACGTCGGCCCGGTCCTCCAGGGTCAGCGAGCCGTCGTGGGCTTCCGCGATCTGCCGGCACAGCACCAGCCCGATACCCGAGCCACCCGGCTTGGTGGTGAAGAAGGGCACGAAGAGGTTGGCGGTATTGGACAGCCCCGGGCCCTCGTCCTCGACGGTCAGCTCGAAGGCCGGCGGCATCGATCCTGGGACACGGGACCAGGCGACGCAGACGCCCCCGGCGGTCTCCACGGCCGCGTCGATGGCGTTCTTGATCAGGTTGATCAGCAGCTGCTCGATCTGATCGCCGTCGGCCTCGATGGTCAGTTCGGGACCACCGTCGACGACCACCGGCCGGCGGCTGTCGAGCCGGGCGACGCGTTCGACGAGGGTGCCGACCCGCACCGGACGCGGGCTCGGCGCGGGCAGCCGGGCGAGCTGGGCGTAGGCCGCCATGAATCGGCTGAGGGCCTCGGCGCGCGTCGCGATGACGCTCAGGCCGCGGCCGAGATCGGTTTCCCAGTCGTCCGGCCGCGGCTCGCGCTGGACCAGGCTGCCCAGGCTGCCGGCGATCGACTTGATCGGCGCCAGTGAGTTGTTCAGCTCGTGACCGAGGACGCGAATCAGGCGCTGCCAGGCCGCCCGCTCCTCGTCCCGCAGCGGCTTGCTGACGTCGGTGAGCACCACCAGGTGATGGGGCAGTCCGCGCTGGCGAAACGGCGTATGGCGCACTTCCCAGCGGCCGGTCGCGCCGGGCAAGGCGATCGGCTCGATGCGCGGACCGCCCGAGTCGAGCCAGTGATCCATGTCCAGCTCGGACGCGTGCCGATCGAGCAGCCGCTCGGCGGGGGCGCCGAGCAGCCGCTCACCAGCGTGGTTGACGAGCTGCAGCCGGCGTCGTTCGTCGAAGGTGAAGACGGCCACGTCGAGCTCGGCCATGACCTTGCGAAGGAGAGCCGTCGCTTCGAGCGAGTCGAGACGCTGTCCGCGCAGCATCTCGGCCAGGGCGTTGACCTCGGCATGCAGGTCGTAGAGGGGATCGGCGCGGCGCGAGCCGCGCGCCCGAATCGAGAAGTCACCCTCGCGCAGCGCCGAAAGCAGGTTGGCGACCGTCTGCAGCGGCATGATCACCCGGGCCCGCATCGAGCCGAGGAAGCCGGCGGCCAGGATGGCGAGCGTGACCGTCAGCGTCCACTGCGTGCGCGGATGGTGATCGCCGGACCAGAGGAGGACCATGGCGACGAGCGCGCACGGCGCGAGGGCACCGAGCGCGAGCAGGACGAGCCGTTGATCGTGAGAGAGGCGCGTCCGTGGCGCGGTCACCGCCCGACTCCTCGACCAATCCGCCGCCGGCGGATTGGTCTCGAACTCGTCGCTAGCCTCACGGCTCCAGTCCTTCGGACTTCGCCGTTGAGGTCAACTCACAGCCCGTAGCGCTGCAGGCGGCGGTAGAGCGCGCTGCGGCTCAGGCCGAGACCGCGCGCGGCGTGGCTGACGTTGCCGTCGTAACGGCTCATCGCCTTCTTGATCAGGAAGCACTCGACGTCCTCGAGGCTCATGTCCTCGAGTCGGCCGGCGCCTTCGGTGCGTGTCGTGCGCAGGCCGAGGTCGCTGGCCTTGACGGTGCTGCCCTGGGCCATCAGCACGGCGCGCTCGATGGCGTGATCGAGCTCGCGCACGTTGCCCGGCCAGGCGTGCTCGAGCAGCGCCTGCATCGCCGACGGGTCGAAGCCGGAGATGGCCTTGCGGTAGTGCCGCGCCCGCCGCTGCAGGAAGTGCATGGCCAGCGCCGGGATGTCCTCGCGTCGTTCCCGCAGCGCCGGCAGCCGCAGTTCGATGGTGTTGATGCGGAACAGCAGATCCTGGCGGAAGCGGCCGGCGGCGACCTCGGCGTGCAGGTCGGCGTTGGTCGCCGACACCAGGCGGACGTTGGCGCGCCGCGTCCGCGACGAGCCGAGACGCTCGAAGTCGCCGGTCTCGAGGACGCGGAGCAGCTTGTTCTGCTGGCTGAGCGGAACGTTGGCGATCTCGTCGAGGAAGAGGGTGCCGCCCTCGGCCATTTCGAAGCGGCCGACGCGATCGGCCTTGGCATCGGTGAAGGCGCCGCGGACGTGTCCGAACAGCTCGCTTTCGAAAACGCCTTCCGAGACGCCGCCGGCGTTGACGGTGACCAGCGGCCGCGTCGCCCGCGTCGACACCGTGTGCAGCGCCTGCGCGACCAGGCCCTTGCCGGTGCCGTTCTCGCCGGTGATCAGGATGTTGGCGTCGGACGGACCGACGCGCGCGATCATCTGCAGCACCGGCTGCATCGCCGGCGCGTCGGCGATCAGGTGCGGCTGGCCGTCGCCGCGCAGCATCAGGTTCTCGGCTTCGAGCCGCTGGCCGCGGCGCAGGGCCCGCGACAGCTCGACCTGCGTCCGGACAATCGCCAGCAGCCGGGCGTTGTCCCAGGGCTTCTGGACGAAGTCACGGGCGCCGCGGCGCATCGCCTCGACGGCCACGTCGACGCTGCCCCAGGCGGTCATCACCACCGCCGGCAGCGTCGGGTCCATGGTCCGCACGGTGTGGAGCAGATCGAGACCTTCCTGGCCCGACGTGGTGTCGCGGGCGTAGTTCAGGTCCATCAGGAGGACGTCGAATTCCTTGTCCTCGAGCGCCGCGACGACACCCGCGGGAGAAGCCGCCGTGTCGATCTGGTAGCCCTCGCCTTTCAGCAGAAGGCGAAGGGCTTCGAGCACGTCGGGCTGATCGTCGGCGACGAGCAGCCGGCAGGGCGTCGCCGAAGCGCGCGCCCGCTCCCGATCCTCGGGCAGGTCGAGACGCGTGGGCAGGGTATCGGTCGAATGCATGCGTGGGGTCGCCAAGGGAATGTTACTCGCTTCGCAGGGCCTGGGCCGGGTCGACCGCGAGCGCGCGGCGGGCGGGCAGCCACATGGCCATCGAGGCGCCAGCCCCGAGCACCAGGGCCGCTCCGGCGAAGGCCGGTGTGTCCAGTGGACTGACGGCCGGAAGGAACGCCTCGAGGAGCCGCGCCGCCGCGGCCGCCAGGGCGAGGCCGCTGACGAGCCCGATCGCGGTGAGCCGCCAGCCCTGTGCCATGACGAGGCGCATCACCGATCCCGGTGCGGCGCCGAGCGCCAGGCGGATGCCGATCTCGCGGGAACGCTGCGCCACGCTCCGCGCCAGGATGCCATACAGGCCCAGCAGCGACAGCAGGAGCGCGACGAACCCGAAGACGCCGATGAGACCACCGGCGATCCGCTGCGGCAGCAGCGAAACGCTGGTCCGCTCGGACATCGTGCTCAAGGCCAGGATCGGCAGCGCCGGATCGACCGCGTGAATGGCGTCGCGCACGGGACCGGCGAGGTCGGCGGGGTTTCCCGCCGTGCGGACGTGGATCTTGGCCTGCGGGCGATAGTGCTGCGCGAAGGGCAGGATCAGGATGGGCGTCGGCGCTTCGTTGGGCGTCGAGTACTTCGTGTTGGCGACGAGGCCCACGACCCGCAGCCAGGGGCCGTCGTCGCCGGCGACCGACACCCGCTGGGCCAGGGGATCGCGGCCCGGCCAGTAGCGGGCGGCATAAGCCTCGTTGACGATGATCACGCCTTCGGCGCCAGGCCGATCGGCGTCGGCGAACTCGCGCCCCCGCATCACGCGAATGCCGAGGGTCGAGAAGTAGGCGGGGCCGACGGCGTTGTAGGGGACTTCCATGTCCTCGCCGGGCCGCGGCTCGTACTGCGACGGCCGCATGTGGCGGCGGCCGCCGTCGAAGTCCAGGGAGAGGGGCACCACCCGCGCCACGCTGGCGGCGCGGACGCCGGGCACGGTGCGGACCCGCGCGACGATCGCGTCGTACAACTGGGCGCCCCGCGCGTCGGGGTAGTCGAGCATCGAGGGATCGACGGTCGCGATGAGCACGTGCTCCGCATCGAAGCCGAGCGCGCCGCCCGACGCCTGCTGCAGGCTGCGGACGAACAGCCCGGCGAGGACCAGCAGCACCACCGACAGCGCGACCTGGCTGACGACGAGCACCGCGCGGAGCGGAACGCGGCGCGCGCGATCTGGAACACCGCCGCGAACGTTGGCGGCCCGCTGCAGGCCGCGTGTCGCCTGCAGCGCCGGAGCCAGGCCGAAGGCGATCGCGGTGGTCGCGGCCAGCGCCGTCGTCATTGCCAGCACGGTGCCGTCGATCGAGAACGTCAGGCGCACCGGCAGCGGCAGGGGCGGATGGATCCGTTCCAGGATCACCAGGAGCCACTGCGCGACGAGCAGGCCAGCGGCCGCCGCGATGGCGGCCAGCAGCGCCGACTCCACGAGAAGCTGGCGCACGAGCCGGCCCCGTCTCGCGCCAAGGGAGAGGCGGACGGCGATCTCCTGCTGTCGATCGGCGGCCCGGGCGACCAGCAGCCCGGCGACGTTGGCGCAGGCGACGAGGAGCACGAGCCCGACGGTCAAGGCCAGCATCGCAAGGAACGCGGCGACCGGTTGCGTCGCGTCGGGCGGGATCCGCAGGGCCCGCTCGCCGGCGACGGTGACGAGGCGCGCCTGCCCGCGGACGTCGGTCCACTCCTGCGGATGGGCGCGATGCAGGTTGGCCGCGACGGCAGCGAGCTGGGCCTGGGCCACGCCGAGGCCGGCCCCGGACGCCAGACGGCCGATGATCGTGTAGCCGCGGTCACCGCGGGCCTGGGCGCGTTCGGGCGTGAACGGCTGGACGACGAAGGCATCGAGGTCGAGGCCGCGCATCAGACCGGCATAGCCTTCGGGCGCCACGCCGACGATGGTCGTCGCCTCGCGACCGATGCGGATCGACCGGCCGACGATGCCGGGGGCGCCACCGAAGCGGCGCTGCCAGTAGCGGTGGGTGAGCACGACGGCTGGCGCCGCGCCGCCGTCGGCGAGGGCCGCGCTCGGCAGGTGGCCGGCAACCGCGGCGAGTCCGAGGACGTCGAAGTAGTTCGGGCTGATCTCCTCGACGAAGGCCCGCTCGGGAGTCGCATCGATGGTGAGGCTGATCGCGCCGATGGTGGCGGCGGCGACACCGCTCAAGGCCGGGGCCCCACGGGCGAAGTCGACCGCGTCCGCGTACGACGACGCGCCGTAGCGCGGGCCGCTGAAGTCGCTGGTGAAGATCGCCACCAGGCGGTCCGGCGCGCGGGCGTCGATGGGCTTCAGCAGGAGGCCGTTGATGGCGCCGAAGATCGCGGCGTTGGCGCCGATGCCGAGCGCCAATGACGCGACGGCGACCAGCGTGAAGGCCGGAGCGCGCAGCAGGAGTCGGGCGCCGAAGCGCAGGTCCTGGAGAATAGACCGCATGCACGTCTCCTGCTGCGGCGGTCCGGTCGGACCGCCGCCATCCCGTCATGGCCACCGCACGCGGATCAGTCGAGCGGCCCGGGGCCGCCGGCCGGACTCAGATGCTGACTTCGCTGTTCTCTTCGACGACGCGGCCGTCGAACAGATGGATGCTGCGATCGGCGTGCGCGGCGTAGCGCGGATCGTGCGTCACCATGCAGATGGTGGCGCCGCCGCGGTGCAGTTCGCGCATCAGGTCCATGACCATCTCGCCGTTCTTCGAGTCGAGGTTGCCGGTCGGCTCGTCGGCGAGGAGGATGAGCGGGTCGCCGACGACGGCGCGGGCCACCGCGACGCGCTGCTGCTGACCGCCCGAGAGCTGGCTCGGGAGGTGCTTGGCGCGGTGGGCCATGCCAACGCGCTCGAGCGCGGCGTTGCAGCGCTCCTTGCGTTCGGCCGCCCGCATGCCGCGGTAGGTGAGCGGCAGTTCGACGTTCTCGAACACCGTCAGGTCGCCGATCAGGTTGAACGACTGGAAGATGAACCCGATCTCGCGGTTGCGGGTCCGGGCGCGCTCCGACAGGCTCAGCTGCTCGACGGGCCGCCCATTGAGCCAGTACTTGCCGTCGGACGGCGTGTCGAGGAGGCCCAGGATCGAGAGCATCGTCGACTTGCCGCAGCCCGAGGGGCCGGCAATGGCGACGTATTCGCCCTTCTTGATCTCGAGATGGATCCCCGCCAGGGCGTGGGTCTCGACTTCGTCCGTGTAGAAGACCTTCTTCAGGTTGTCGAGTGTGATGAGCGCGCTGCCGGGTTCAGCCATGTCTACCTCGCAGGGTTCGAATCGCGTGATGCGGATCGGAACGGGTCAATTGAGTCGCACGCGGTCGTGGGCATCCCACGCCGACATGTCGGAGAGCACCACCTGGTCGCCCGGCTTGAGGCCGTCGAGCACCTCGATCGTGTTGACCGAGCTGCGCCCGAACTTCACCTGGGTGCGGGTGGCCTCGCAGTCCATCTGCGGGATCGTGCACCCCTGGATGACTTTGAAGAGCGACATCGTGCTGTTCTCCTGGGCGAAAGCCGCGCGGCCTACGTTCACCACATTGTCGAGGCGTTCGAGTTCCACCGTGCCGTCCACCGTGAGGTCCGGTCTGGCCCCTCGCGGCAGTTCGCCCGTCAGTTGGACGTCGACGGTCACCGTTCCGTTGGTCGCCGCCGCGTCGATGCGTGAGACGCGCCCGGCCACGAACCCGTTCCGTGTGTCAATCGAGGCGATCTGGCCGATCTCGATGTCCCGGGTCTGGGTCTCGGGAATGCGCAGTTCGGCTTTGAGGCGGCCCGGGTCGGCGACGCGGGCGACGTTGGCGCCGGCGGCCAGCTGGGAGCCGACTTCGACCGGGACGACCTGCAGCTTGCCCTTGATGCCGGCCCGGATTTTCAGTTTCTCGAGCTGCTGGCGCCGCAGATCGTAGGTCGCGCGCAGCCGGCTGACTTCCGATTCCTGCACCGCGAGCTGCGATTTCAGCGTCTTTTCGGCGAGCTCGAGGCGGCGGGCTTCGATTTGCGTGCGGTTCTGCAGGTCATCGGCGCGGGCCCGGGCCTTGCGGGCCGTCAGCGCGTCCTGCAGGCCCTCCTTGAGCAGGGCTTCATCGGCCTCGGCCTGCATCTGCGCCTGGCGGGCTTCGGATTCGATGTTGGCGGCGTCGGCGCGCTGGGTCAGGAGCGCGCTGTCGAGCTCGGCGCGCCTGTTGACGACCTGGGCGACCGCCCCCTCCATCTGCAAGCGGGCCTCGGTCACCGACTGTTCGACCTCGGGGCTTCCGAGCTCGACGATCACCGTGTCCGGCATCACCTCGGCACCCGATCGCAGCAGGATCTTCTCCACGCGGCCGGCGGTCGTGGCCGGAATCCAGCGGGTGTCTTCGGGCACCAGCGTGCCGGTGCCGCGGACCTGCCGGACCATCGGCCCACGCTTGACGACGTCGGGCCACAGGGTGGCCTTGTCGACCGAGGGTGCGGCAGGCTTCAGGCGTGAGACGAATGCCGTCACCAGCACGATGACGATAAGGCCCGCCACCGCGTAGGCGATGCGCTTCATTTTCTTTTTCCGGGCTACCGATTCCGGACGTGCGATGTCGACCATGTCGGCCTCTAGAACCAAACACCGTGCCAGCCCGCGAACGGCCGGCTAACTCATGACAGGACAGCAGTTAAGGACGTGCGCGTCGAGCGGATGCCAGCCCGGCCTGTGCGTGCGCGGAACGCCGAATCCCACTATCGGACACCCACTGTCCCGGGCCGTCAAGCCCCGGCCGGCATCCCATTGGGCGCCACCAGCGCCTTCGTGAAGGCCAGCGCCTCCGCCTGGCGCAGCGCCTCGGTCAACTCGTGCAGCCCGAAGGACGTCGCGCCAATCCGCGCCCAGGGCACCGTGCCCGAGTGCCGCGCCAGCAGATCGAGCGCGGTGGCGAAGTGGCGCACCTCGCTGCCCCAGCAGCCGCGCAAATCGAGGTGCTTGCGGTTGATGTGCCGGTGCGCGCTGATCGTGCTCGGCCCGACGTCCGTGTAGTGCCCGGCGATGACGTAGACGCCGCCGTCCCGGACGATCTCCAGGCCCTCTTCGACCGCGCGCGCCGATCCTGCCGCTTCGATCACGATGTCCGGCCCGTGTCCGTCGGTGGCCGCCCGGATCGATTCACGTCGATCGTCGGGCAGCTCCGTCAAGGCATAGACGGCGTCGGCCCCCATCGCCGTTGCCAGGGCCCGGCGATCCTCGGGGTCGCCGACCGCGCCGACCCAGTGCGCGCCGGCGATCCGGGCCAGGGCGACGATGCTCAGCCCCACCGCGCCGACGCCTTGCACCAGGACCCGCGAGCCCGGTCTCACGCCGGCGCGCTCGATGGCGTGCACGGCGGTGAGCAGGCCGCATCCGCCGCCGATGTAGGCCTCGGGCGAGACGCCGTCGGGCAGCTTGGCGACGGCGACGCCGGGTTCGAGATAGATCGCCTGCGCCCAGCCGCCGAGCAGGCCCTCGGCGGCGGGATCGGTGATCCCGTAAACGCGTCGCGATGGGCAGCGGGTCGGTGTCCGGGCGACGGTGCACGCGTAGCACCGGCCGCAGGTGCGGTGCACGTCGAAGAACACGACCGGGTCGCCGTCGCGCAGCCGGACGCCGTCGATCCCGACCAGCGGCCCGTTGGCCTCGGCGAGCCGCCCGACCGAGACGTGGCCGGGAATGATCGGATACGGCACGCCGGCCAGCCGCCCGTGCCACAGGTGGACGTCGGTGCCGCACACCTCGGAGTAGATCGTCTCGAGCAGGGCGCTGCCGGGGACGAGTTCGGGGCGGGCGACTTCGCGCACCTCGATGGGGGCGTGCGGCGCGGTCATCAGGGCGGCGAGGATCGTGGACATCAGGATGGCGCCAGCCGGCTCACAGGAACTGGCCGACTTCTTCGGGTGTGGGGATGCGGCAGGTCTCGCGCTGGCCGAACCAGCGGAGGCGATGGCGGGCGATGACGCGGTAGACGACGTCGCGGATCGCGGCCGGGACGATGCGCGCGACGACGGCCAGCGACCACGGGAAGCCGAGTCGTCGGGCCATCTGGATCGCCGCCGTGGAGCGCACCGACCAGCCGTCGCGCTCGACGAAGACGATCGTTCCGGGCGCCGACCCCAGCCCGCAGCGGGCCAGGAACGGCGCGGCGCCGGGCGACTGCGACGGCGCGAAGCGGAAGGCGCGCCGTCGATCGTGCGTGATC
>JBDSLU010000558.1:0-15696 GCA_039916225.1 Vicinamibacteraceae bacterium | reverse complement strand
CGGACGAAGTCGGCGAGCGGTCGCTGAAGCGCTCGCTCGGAGCGCTCAACCTGACCACGTTAGGCATCGGCGCGATCATCGGGGCCGGCATCTTCGTCCTGACCGGCCAGGCGGCCGCGCTCCATGCCGGGCCGGCGGTCTGGATCTCGATGATCCTGGTTGGCATCGCCTGCGCGTTCGCCGGGCTCTGCTACGCCGAGATGGCGAGCGCGGTCCCGGTCGCCGGCAGCGCCTACACCTACGCCTACGCCACCATGGGCGAGTTGATCGCCTGGATCATCGGCTGGGATCTGGTGCTCGAATACGCGGCCGGCGCGGCCACCGTCGGCGTCGGCTGGTCGGGACACCTGGTCAGCCTCCTGCAGCAGCTCGGCATCGTGCTGCCGGCCAACCTGACCAACGCGCCCACCCAGTGGTGCACCGAGCCCCAGGTCGGCATGGTCGCCGGCTGCGCGCACTACGGGCTCAACATGACCGGCGCCACGGTCAACCTCCCCGCCGTCTTCATCGTCGCGGTGATGAGCACCATCCTGGTCATCGGGATCAAGGAATCGGCCAAGGTCAACAACCTGATCGTCCTCCTCAAGGTGGCGATCGTGCTGCTCATCGTCGGCGTCGGCCTCGGCCACATCAACTCCGCCAACTGGACGCCGCTGATCCCCGCCAACACCGGCGAATGGGGCACCTTCGGCCCGTCCGGCATCCTGCGCGCCGCCGGCCTGGTGTTCTTCGCCTACATCGGCTTCGACGCGGTCTCGACGGCGGCCCAGGAAGCGAAGAACCCGCAGCGCGACATGCCCATCGGCATCCTCGGCTCGCTGGCCATCTGCACCTTCCTCTACGTCATCGTCTCGGCGGTGCTGACCGGCATCGTCCACTACTCGCAGCTGGGCGGCAACGCCCCGGTGGCCGACGCCATGCGCATCATCGGCGCGCCCGAGTGGATTCGCATCCTGATCGACGTCGGCGCCGTGCTCGGGCTCGCCTCGGTCATCATGGTCATGCTGCTCGGCCAGTCGCGGGTCTTCTACTCGATGTCGCGCGACGGCCTGATCGGCAAGTGGGGCGCCGCCGTCCACCCGAAGTTCCGGACGCCGTACCTGTCGACGATCTTCACCGGCGTCGCGGTCGGCCTGGCCACCGGCGTGCTGCCGCTGCAGCTGCTCGGGCAGCTGGTCAACATCGGCACCCTGCTGGCCTTCGTACTGGTCTGCGCCGGGGTGTGGATCCTGCGCAGCACGCGCCCTGACCTGGAACGGCCGTTCCGCACGCCGCTGATGCCGTTCGTGCCGATCATGGGGATCCTCTGCTGCCTGGGCCTGATGATGACCCTCCCGGGCGACACCTGGCTCCGCCTGATCGTCTGGCTGCTGATCGGCTTCGTGATCTACTTCGGCTACGGCAAGCGCAACAGCATCCTGCAGAAGCAGCTCGCCGCCGGTACCGCCCCGAAGTAGTCGCTGGCGGCGGGTTCCTCGCGGGACCCGCCGCGGTCAGCGTGCGGCGCGCAACGCCTGCAGGAACTCCCCCACCCGTGCCGCCGGATCGCCGGTGCGAAGCAGATCGCCGATGACGGCGACCGAGCGCGCGCCGGCGTCCAGCACCCGACGCGCCCGCTCCAGGGTGATCCCGCCGATCGCCACGATCGGCAGCTCGGTCCTCGACGCCGCATAGGCAATCAGCTCGAGGCCGACCGCGTCGTAGCCCGGATCCTTGCTGGTCGTGTCGAAGATCGGACCGACCGCGAGGTAGTCGATCGGCTGGTAGAGCGCGGCGTCGACCTGCTCGCGCGTATGCGTCGACAGCCCGATGATGCCTTCCGGCCCGAGCAGCCGCCGGACCATCGACACCGGCACGTCGTCCTGCCCCACATGGACGGCGCGAAGGCCGGCCGCCAGCGCCACGTCGACGCGATCGTTGACGACGACCAGCGCCCCGACCGGATGGGCGTGCGCGGCGATGGCCATCGCGTCCTCGACGAAGCGCCCCGACGGCGCCAGCTTGGCGCGGATCTGCAGCAGGCGCGCGCCGCCGTCCAGGAAGGCCTGGGCCAGCGCCGGCACGGTGTGCCCGGCGAGGTTGGCAGCGCCTTCGTCGACGATGGGATAGAGCGGCGGGAGCGGGAACGACACGAAGCCAGACACTGGGACTGGCCGGCCGCGCGATGCGGCCAGCCGGCTAGACGACCTTGGCCAGCTTGTCGTCCGGCTGGACCGGCGCCTTGGGGAGGTAGCGTTCCATGAAGGCGGTGTTGATCTTGCCAGCCTGGTAGTCGGGCTCGGCGAGCACCTTCAGGTGGAGCGGAATCGTAGTCCGGATGCCTTCGACCACCGACATCTCGAGGGTGCGGCGCATGCGCGCGATCGCCTCGGTCCGGTCCTTGCCGTGCGCCATCACCTTGGCCACCAGCGAGTCGTAGTACGGCGACACCGTGCACTCGGAGTGCGCGAACGTGTCGACCCGGACGCCGGGTCCGCCGCCAACCGAGAAGGCATGGATCTGGCCGGGGCTCGGGCAGAACGTTTCGGGGTGTTCGGCGTTGATCCGGCACTCCATCGCGTGCCCGCGGATCACGATGTCGCTCTGCTTGAACGGCAGCTTGTGCCCGGCCGCGATCTGAATCTGCAGCTTGACGATGTCGAGGCCGGTGACGAGCTCGGTGACGCCGTGCTCGACCTGCAGGCGCGTGTTGGCCTCGATGAAGAAGATGTTCCCGGTCTGGTCCATCAGGAACTCGAACGTGCCGGCGTTGGTGTACTGCACCTCGCGGGCGGCGTCGACGACGGTGTTCCCGAGCTTGCGCCGCATCTTCTCGGTGAGCGCCATCGACGGCGCTTCCTCGATCAGCTTCTGGTGGCGGCGCTGGATCGAGCACTCGCGCTCGCCGAGATGGACGACGTTGCCGTGGTGGTCGCCGAGGATCTGGAACTCGATGTGGCGCGGCGCGTCGATGTACTTCTCGATGTAGACATCGCCGACGCCGAAGGCCGCCTGGGCCTCGCGCTGGGCGGTCTTGAGGCCCGGCCCGAGCTCGTCCAGCGTGCGGACGATGCGCATGCCGCGGCCGCCGCCGCCGGCCGCCGCCTTGATGATCACCGGCAGGCCCATGTCCTTGGCGATCTTGAGGCCGCGCTCCTCGCTGTCGACCGGGCCGTCGCTGCCGGGCAGCACCGGCACGCCGGCCTTCTTCATCACGCGACGGGCGCGCGCCTTGTCACCGAGCAGCCGGATCACGTTGGCCGACGGCCCGATGAACTTGATGTGGCAGGCCTCGCAGTCCTCCGCCATGTACGGGCTCTCGGAGAGGAATCCGTAGCCGGGATGGATGGCGTCGGCCCCGGTGATTTCCGCGGCGCTGATGATCGCCGGGACGTTCAGGTAGCTGTCCCGGCTGGCCGCCGGCCCGATGCAGACGGCATCGTCGGCGAAGCGGACGTGCAGGCTGTTCTCGTCGGGCTCGGAATAGACGGCGACGGTCTGGATGCCGAGCTCGCGGCAGGCGCAAATCACGCGCAGCGCGATTTCTCCGCGGTTGGCGATGAGGATTTTCTTGAACATCGGCGGTGTCGTGGCAGGCCGGAAGCGGGCCGGGCTAGGTGGTCTTCACCGCGAAGAGCCGCTCGCCGTACTGCACGGGCTGGCCGTTCTCGACGTAGACCTTGACGACCTCGCCTTCGTACTCCGACTCGATCTCGTTCATCAGCTTCATCGCTTCGATGATGCAGAGCGTCTGGCCCTTCTTGACGCGCTGCCCCACCTCTACGAACGGCGGCGACGACGGATCCGGCGTGCGGTAGAACGTGCCGACGATCGGCGACGTCACCACCGACAGCTCGAGGGCGTCCTCGACCGGCGGCGCCGGCGCGGACGGCACCGCGGTGGGGGCCGCGACGGGCGCCGCCAGGAGGGGCGCCGGCAGCGGCGCCATGGCCGCGGCCGCGGGGGCCAGCGCCGGCGGGGCCGTGCCCTGCTTGCGCACACGCAGCTTCACGCCGGCCTGCTCGAGCTCGAACTCGGTCAGCTCGTGCTCGCGCACCAGGTCGAGGATCTGCTTGATCGCGTCTACGTTCATCGAATGGTCCGACTCCCTGTCGGTCTGTGGCTCGCCGGCGTCGGCCGCGGCCGGGCTTCCGACCACGGGATGGGGGCCGCTGTCGCCGCGGCGCGAGCCGGCCTTGGCGGCAGGACGCCCGGCGGCGGTTCCAGACGTGCTCATGCGGGGATCACCCGCCACGCGCGCGGCACATCCGTCAGGAGCGCGCAGCCGCCCTCGAGGCGCAGGACGTCGTCCTCGATCCGCACGCCGCCCGTGCCTTCCACATACGCACCCGGCTCGATCGTGAAGACCATTCCCGCCTCCAAGCGGTCCGTGCCCGGCGCGTCCACCGACCGTCGGCTGAGACGCGGGGCCTCGTGTACGTCGAGCCCCAACCCGTGTCCCGTCCCGTGGCCGAACGCGCCGTCGAGGCCATGACGGGCCAGCGTGTCGCGGGCCGCAGCGTCGACCTCGCCGGTCGTCACCTCGGCCCGTCCGGCGGCGGCGATTGCCGCCTCCTGCGCTTCCAGCACCGCCCCGTAGATCCGGCGGGCTTCGTCCGGCACCGCACCGAGACCGACCGTCCGCGTCAGATCGACGGCGTAGCCGTGCAGCATGCCCCCGAAATCGACCACCACCAGCTCGCCGGCCGCGGCGCGCCGCGACGTCGGCCGCGCATGCGGCAACGCGCTGTTCGGCCCCGAAGCCACGATCGTGTCGAAGGCCGGTTTCTCGAACCCGGCGCGCTTGACGCGCCAGTCGATATCGGCCGCCATCTCCAGCTCGGTCCGCCCGGCGCGGATTACCGTATCCAGAACGTCCACGGTGACCGCCGACAACAGCCGGCCGGCCTCCCGCAGCGTCTCAATCTCGCTGGCATCTTTCACCAGCCGCGGCCGTTCGACCGCATCGCTCACTCCGACCAGCGCCGCGCCGGCCTTCGCCGCCGCGAACAGTTCACTCCACTGCCGGGCCCGCTGGACGCTGACGTGCGCCTCCTCGAACCCGACGCGCGCCCAGCCCTCCTGGGCTACCAGGTCGGCCAGCCGACGATCGTAACCCGTGCTGCCTTCGAGCGATACAGGCATCAGCGACGGCGGCGCGATGCCGTCCCTGACCAGCCGTGCGACCGCGGCACTGTAGCGGAAGTCCGCCAGCAAGTAAAGGCAACCGGCGGTCGCGACGACGATGCCGGCGGTTCCCGCGAACCCCGTCAAGTACCTGATGTTGGACGAGTTGACGATGACCAGGGCATCGACACCCTGAGCCTGGAGGGCCGCGGCGACCCGGGCGTGGCGCCCGGACAACGGATGGGTCACGACGGCACCGTGGCACCGGCGCCGGTCGCCTGTCAACTGTCTGGGTTCCTAGCTCGCCCGTCGCGTCTCGGTCGACTCGGCGTCGCGATGAGCCGGCTGTGACGCCAGCTCGACCGCTTCGCTTCCCTGCCCTGCGGCCTTCCGCCGGACGATGGCCCGATAGAAGCGTTCGAGCGCCTCGATGGCCGCCGACTGGGACAACAGCGTCCCGGAGACACCCGCCGCGACGACCTCGACCTCCTGGACCGGCTCGTCGATGGGCGGCTCCGCAGCCGCGACGTCCATCTCGAGCTCGCGCACCATCTCGGCCAGCTCGCCATCGCCCGGCGCGAGGCCGGACGCCAGCTGCAGCTGTTCGAGGGCGCGGACCAGGTCGGCCTGGCGCCAGTAGAGGTCGCCGAGGGCCCGCCGGGCCGCCAGATTGTTGGGGGTCGACCGCGCGACGACGTGCAGCTCGCGCTCGGCCTGATCGTAGACCCCGAGCTCCATCAGGCTGCGCCCGAGCGTGACGCGCGCGGAGACGTAAGTGGGGTGGAACCGGAGCCCGGCGCGACTCGCTTCGACGGCTTCATCGAAGCGAGCGGCGCGCCGGTACTCCTCGGCGAGCGATGCGAAGGCGATGGACGCCGGGTCGGCTTCGACCCGGCGCTTCAACTCCTCGAGGCGTGTCGTCTCGCCCATGGTGCCCTGTCTGCGACGAACCTACGGGGTGACGGTGACCGACTTGGTCTCGGTATCCGAGGCGCCGTTGCTGTCGGTAACCGTCAGCGTGACGCTGTAGGACCCGGCGATCCGGAACGCGTGCTCGGCGCGCGGTCCCTCGACGATCTGATTGTCGCCGAAGTTCCACTCGTAGCGAACGATGGTCCGTCCGGGCGTCGACGTCGACACGGTGCCGTCGAAGAACGCCACCGCATTCGCCGCGACCGTGCCCGGCGAGACGGTGAAGGCCGCCGTCGGCCCGACGGTGTTGCCGACCGTCACGGTCTTCGACGCCGTGGACGTCCGACCCGCCGAGTCCGTCACTGTCAGCGTGACTGTGAACGACCCAGCCCGCGCGAACCGGTGCGATTCGGTGACGCCGTTGCCGGAGAAGCCGTCGCCAAAGTTCCAGTCATAACGGCTGATCGTCCGACCCGGTGCCGCCGCCGACGCGTTGGCGTCGAAGAACACCTGCTGGTTGACGCCCGGGTTAGCCGGCGACAGTTCGAAGCCGGCCGTCGGATTGGGCACGCCATTGACCGTGACCGCCTGCGTCGTGCTGTTGCTCAGCCCTCGGTCGTTCGTGACCACCAGCCGGACGGTGTAGATGCCGCGCGTCGAGAAGCGGGTCGTGACGCGCGGACCGCTGGCCGTCTGGCCGTTGCCGAAGTCCCACTGGTACGACGTGATGGCCCCGGACTGCGGCGTGCACTTGCTGGCGTTGTTCGGATCGGTCGGATCCGGCACGCATGACGCCGTCGAGCCGGTCGCGTCGAAGATCACGTCCTGGTCTTCACCGGGAGCGGTCGGCGACAGGGTGAACCGGGCCACCGGCGCGAACGGCTGCGGCAGCAGGATGCCCTGCGGCACGAGCCGGATCTGAACCTGACGCACCACCGCGTTGTGGTAGTCGTAGCCGGCCGGAATGGCCGCCAGCGTCATGATCATGTTGCCGGAATCGCTGTTCTGGCTCGATCCGCTGTTCGGCGCCGTGTAGGTCAGCGTCGCTCGACCGTCGCCGCCCGTCTTGACGTTCTTGGTCGACAGGCGACCGATGACGTCGACGATCTCGCCGCCGGCCATCGCCTCGACGCGAACGTCGACGTTCGGCTCGATCTTGCCATTCGAGTCCCGCGAGGTGATGGTCAGCGTCGACTGCGAGACGCCGTCCATGTTGAGGACATCCGGTGACACCCGGAGCTCGAGTGAGAGCCCGAGCTCCGACGGCCCGGTGATGTCCGGCGCTTCGGTCTTCTTGACCGTGCACCCGGAGAGCGCGATTGCCGCTGCGACCGGCAGCCAGCCCAGAAGGCTGGCCCGGCGCATCCGGCCTCGACGCATCGAGTCATTCGTGCGTGCGTGTGTGATCTGCATAGCCTCTACCCTGTGATGCGACCGCGGCTCCCTCAGCCGGCGCATAGAAATGGTGGTTGCCCCGCCGTGCCGGCGCCTAGCTGTTCGGATCACCCCAGTTGGCGAAGTTCACCGAGATGGTCCCGGTGACGACGACTTCGCGTCCCTGCTGGTCCTGACCGAAGAACGTGATGTCGGCCAGGGTCGAGATGGAGACGGCCGGGCTGCCGCCCGTCGTCAACTGCGCCAGCGGCGCTTCCTGCTTGGCCTGGACGCGGACCAGCTCGAACGGGATGCTGGCATCGCCGCCAGGCTGCACCGTGAAGGTGAGGCCGGCATCGAACGCGTACGGGACATCGACACCGGGGGTATTGCGGCCGTCGGAGCGCTTGTAGACCACGCGATACCGGTTGAAGCTGATCGCGTTGTTGCTCGTCGGATCGTTCGGGTTGGTGACATCGCGCATCGCCACCCGCATCGTCACGCGACCCGGGTCGCTGAAGATGGTGAACGAGTTCGTCGCCTTGACGAAGGTGATGACATCCGAGGCCACCGCCCCCGGCGAGAAGATCGCACCCGAACCGAGGGCGCCGTTGGCGCCCTCGAGAACGACGATGACCGGATACGACGGCGTCTGGCCTTCGCGGGCCGTGG
Organism: Vicinamibacteraceae bacterium; assembly: GCA_039916225.1. Classification (GTDB taxonomy): domain Bacteria; phylum Acidobacteriota; class Vicinamibacteria; order Vicinamibacterales; family Vicinamibacteraceae; genus JBDSLU01. The sequence goes on along the minus strand of JBDSLU010000558.1, from coordinate 7,632 downwards.
CGCTGCCGCAGGCCGTGGCGCCAATCACTGCCAGCGCGAGGCCGGCGACCGCTGCCGGGCGCACGCTCCGCGTGGCCCACCGCATGTTCAAATTCTTGATATTCACAACTGCCTCCCTACGTCCTCTCTTGGGATGAGCCGTCCGCAGTTGCCCAGCCGGGTGGCGGGGCGCTGCTCGCGCCCGCTACTTGCCGGCTCCGTTGACTGGGTTGGTCCGTGCCGTCACCGCCTCGGCGCTCTTCAGAATCCGCGGCGTAATGAAGACGAGCAGTTCGCCCTCGTTCGACGACTGCTGATTACGCTTGAAGAAGTTGCCGATGAACGGCACTCGCGACAGGCCCGGGGTCCGATCCTGGATGCGTGTCTCGAGCGTCTCGTAGATGCCGCCGATGACGGTCGTGCCCTGGTCCTTCACGAGCACCGTCGTCTGGACGCGCTGCGTGTTGACCGAGATGTTGCCGTTGGCCTGCACCGTGCCGCGCGACCCGTTGTCGACGTCGACTTCGAGGATGACCGTCCCCGAGGCCGAGATGCGCGGCAGGACCGCCAAGGTCAGGGCCGCGATCTTGAACGACACCTGCGGGACCTGCTGGATGATCTGGAAGCCGTCGCCGCCGCTCGGCGCCGCCGACAGCGTGGTGTAGGGGATTTCCTCACCGCGGGTGATGGTGGCCTTGATGTTGTTCTGCGTCACGACGCGGGGCTTCAGCAGCACCTGCACCTTGCCGTCGGTCTCGAGCGCGGACAGTGCCGCGTCGATGCTGAAGGCGCCGTTCAGCGCGCCCAGGGAGATCTTCCCGAAGTCGGCGCCCTGCTGGTTGGTGGTGCCCGCCGAGCCGCCGGCCCGGATGGTGTTCGGGAAGGCGAACGGCGTGGTGTTGCCCAGTTCCGGTGCCGCGGCCCCGCCGAAGCCCCACTGGATGCCGAGCTCCTTGGCGAAGTCCTTGGTCGTGCGGACGATGCGCGCTTCGATCTCCACCTGCGGCTGCGGCGCGTCGAGGTCGACGAGCAGCGCCATGGCGCGGTCGATGCCAGCCTGCAGGTCGCTGATGATCAGGTTGTTGGTGCGCGGGTCCACCTGAATCGACGAGCGCTTGGTCAGCGCCGTCCGCAGGAGAAGCGGCGCCAGGTCGGCCGCCTTCGCGTAGGACAGCATCTTGGTCACCGTCACCAGCTCACCGGAGAGCGCCTGCTCTTCGGCCAGCTTGCGGCGCGATTCACCTTCGGTGCGCAGCGTCTCGATCGGCGCGATGCGGACGATGGTGCCCTCGACCGTGTAGTCGAGCTGATTGGCCCGCAGGATGATGTCGAGCGCGTGATCCCACGGCACTTCGTGCAGCGAGACGTCGACCACACCCTTCACTTCCGGATCGATGACCAGGTTGAGGCCGGTGATTTCCGCGAAGGTGCGGAGCACCGCGCGGAGGTCGACGCCCTGGAAGTCGAGGCTGATCGGGTGACCGGTGAAGCGGCGCGGCGACATGTCGCCGGCTTTGCGCTCCTGGACGACGGGCTCGGTGCGCGCCGTGCGCGTCACCGCTGCCGTCGGCGTCCGGACGGCCGCGGCCGGAGCCGCCGTCGTCGACGCCGTCACCGCCCTGGCCAGCGTGAAGTCGGCCGGCGTCGTGCCGAGCGCCGCCGGGTCACCGATGGTGACGACGACGTTGCGCGGGTTCACGGCGTCGGGCTGCACGCGGTAGGCGTACGGCTTCGACATCTCGACGACGACGCGGGTCGAACCCGGCGTGCCGTTGCCGGCGACGCGGACGCGATCGACGACGCCCTTCTTGACGTTGGTCAGCGCCGTCGCCGCCGGGCGCACGCCCGGGAACGTCAGCACCAGGCGCGCTGGCGCGTCCTTGGCCTCTTCGACTTCGGCGACCGGCAGCATGCCGTTGCCGCGCAGCGTCAGCGTCACGCCCTCGGGCGCGGTGCCGACCACCACGCCAGTCAGGCGGTTGGCCGCGGACGTCGCCGCCGGCGCGGCCGGCGTCGCTTCGACGGGAGCAGCCATCGCCGGCGCGGAACGCGCCGGTTCGACCGCGGTCTGCTCGGTGGACGGCCCGGCGAGCACGACCGTCACTTCACGGCCGTCGGGGGACGCCTTCACGCTGTAGGTGACCTTGACATCGAGGTCAAGCACCACCCGCGTGACGAGCGGATTCGGATTGTTCAGCGCCACACGGACCCGCCGCAGCGCGCCCTGGCCAGGCGTGGCCGGGGGCACGTTCGGACGGACGCCCGGGAAGTCGACGACCAGCCGCAGGGGCGGGCGATCCGCTTCCTGGAGCGTGCCGTAGGCCAGCTTGCCGTTCCCCTTGAGGGTCACGGTCACGCCGTCAGCATTCCTGCCGACCTCGACGCCGGTGAGTTCGGTGGCTGCCGGGGCCTGCGCGGCCTGGGCTTCGCCGAACGTGAAGGATTTGGCCGCGACACTGCTCAACTCCAAGAGCGTCGCCAGCATGATTGTTAGGAGCGGAACCACCGCTCTTCTCCCGCGCATTACTTCGCCTCCTCGACAATCCGCAAGGGTTTGCGAATTTCCCGCTGGCGTACCGGGCTCAGCGGATCGTTGACGTTCTGAACGAACACGACGGCTTCGGCTGTGACGGCGCGTACTTCACCGTCCAGCAGTCGATCACTGGCTTTCACGACGTAGGTCTTGTTGTCTGGGGCCTGGACGATGGCCATCATCCGGCCACGGCTCTTGACCACGCCCTTGACGGTGGCCTCGTTGATCATGAGGCCGGCGAGGCCGGTCAGCTTGCCGGCGTTGACGCGCGGGTCCGACGCGCGGTCGAGCGCCATGAAGGGATCGCGTCGACCGGACGCGTCGTAGTTGTAGCCGGCGCCCGACACAACAGGCGCCGGGGCCGGCGTTGCCGCCGGCGCAGCAGCGCCCTGCTGCGCGCGCAGCGTCGACGGGATGACGACGATGGCCGTCACAGCAAGCGTCGCACCGAGCGCGAGCGTGAAGGACCGAGGCAGTGAGTCGAGCACGGACATCCTCCTGACGTAACCCATGAGATCCACCACCACCCTTACTGCGCGGTCGCGGGTGCCCGCGGCGCGGCGGCGCCAGGACGCTGAATCGTGCCGGGCTTGCGTGTCGCCGGCCCCGGCTTGTCGAGCAGCACGAACGTCGTCGCCGTGCACTGCGCGGTGATCGTCGTGCCGTCACCGACGGTGTTCGTGGACGGCTTGCCCTTGATGGCGATGCTGCCGACGTTGATGATGCGCGGCACCTTGCTGACGTGGTCGAAGAAGCGGGCCAGGTCGTGGTAGGTGCCATCGAGCTCGAGCGCCATCGGCCACTCCTGATGGAGCTGCTTGCTGACGACGGCCTGCGGCCGGAACACCTTGACCACCAGGCTGGACTGCGTCGCCAGCGTCTGGATGCGGCGCAGCATGTCGGCGACGTCGCGCTTGTCCGGCAGGACGACCTTCAGATCGTTGAACTGCCGCTCCAGCTGCTTGAGCTCTTCGCGGAAGTCGACCAGGCGGCGCTCGGCGTCGAGGCCCCGCTGGATGTCCTGCCGCTCGCGGGCGAGCTGCACTTCCTTTTCGGCCAGGCTGGCCCGCAGGGTGCCCTCGCTCTCGCCGATCGGGACGATTTCCGAGAACGCTCTCGGGAAGCCGGCGTAGAGGTAGTGGTAGCTCACCATGCCCGCGCCGCCGATCGCCACGGCGATCAGCATCGCGCCATACCAGGGAAGCTTGTTGAGTCCGAGATGCATTGTGCTGGTCCTTTGCTCGCGAAATTCGCTGCGGCGGCTACTGCGCCAGGCGCCGCGCCGGGGCGCCGGCCGGCGTCGGGGCGGCCGGCTTCTTCGACCCGGGCATCTCGAAGGTCGCCTTCACCGTGAACTTGATCAGGTCGGTATCACCGGCCTTCTCTTCTTCGCTGTTGGTGATCTCGACGGGCTTGGCGAAGTAGCCGGAAGCCTCGAGGTTGGCGACGAAGTCGGCCAGCGACGACAGCGTGCTGGTCTTGCCGTCGAGCGTGACCTCGTTGTCCTTCTGCTTCATGTCGAGCAGCCAGAGGCGGTCCGGCATGCTGCGGCTGATCTGGTCGAGCATGTGGACCGGCGCGACCTGGTTCTGCCGCAGCTCTTCGATCAGGTTGACCCGCTGCTGCAGGTCTTTCTTCTGCGTTTCGAAGCGCTCGACCTCGCGCAGGATCGGCTGCAGCCGTGCCTTCTCGGCGCGGGCGGCGATCAGCTCCTGGTGCATGGCGGCGTCCTGCTGCTGCAGGTTCAGGTAGTCGAGCGCGACGTAGCCCGAGCAGCCGACGAGCACGCAGAGGGCGGCAATCGGGCCGGCCTTCTCGGAGAGATTGAGCGAGAACTTCGGGCGGCTCGAGGCAGCGGCCGCGATCGGCTTCTCGACGCTGAGGAGATTGATGCGGATCATCGGTCGCCCACCTTGCGAAGCGCCAGGCCCACGGCCACGGCGGAAGTCGCCTGCACATCGGCAGCCGACAGGACGCCGAACTTCTCAGCGTCGAAGGTCACCTTCTTGAACGGATCGAACAGCTCGACCTGTGAATCGAACCGCTCGGCCAGCATGTCGACGAAGCCGTCGACGCGCGACGCACCGCCGCTGACGACGAGACGGTCGATGCGATCCGAGCCAGTCGTGCCGCGGAAGAAGTCGAACGTCTTCTGGATCTCGAGGAGGACGTTCTCGGTGACCGCGCGGATGGTCGGCCGCGCCAGCTCCATCGAGTACCCCTCGACGTGCAGCCCGCGCTTGAGCGCGTCGGCCGTCTCGTAGGGGATGTTCAGCTCACGCTGCAGCGCGTCGGTATAGGCGTTGCCGCCGATCGAGATGTCGCGCGTGAAGAGCGACTGGCCGCCGCTGAGGATGTTGATGTTGACCGCGCTGGCGCCGAAGTTGACGAGCGCGACCACCATCGTCGGGTCAAGCCCGTAGTTGACCTCGTAGGCGTTCTGCAGCGCGAAGGCGTCGACGTCGACGATCACCGGCGAGCGGCCCGCCTGGGCGATGACGCCGGTGTAGTCGGCGATCTTCTCCTTCTTGGCGGCGACGAGGAGGACGTCCATCGTGCCCGCGGCGGCGCCGCTGCCCTGCCCGACGACCTGGTAGTCCAGGTTGACGTCCTGGATGTCGAAGGGGATGTACTGCTCCGCTTCCCAGTAGATGGACTCGGCGAGCTCCTGCTCGGTCATCTTCGGGAGCGTGATCTTCTTGACGATGACGGCGTTGCCCGCGAGTGACGCAGCGACATCCTTGGTGCGGATGTTCTTCGACTCGAAGAGGCGCCGGATCGCGTCGGCGACGGCCGCGCCATCGATGATGGCCCCGTCGACGATGCTGTCAGGCGGCACCGGCTCGATGCCGAACGCGGTAACCTTGAAGGACTTGCCCGACCCCTTGAGCTCCACGGCCTTGACCGAGCTCGAGCCGATGTCCAAACCGACGACTGCGCGTGATCTTCCGAACACTCTGGACCTCGCGTGGCCGCCGCATGCCCTTCACTCCGTGGCACCGGTCGGCCGTGTGGGGCGTCATTGCGCCCCGGTCTATTCGCGCGGACCGTCGTTGCGCAGTTCGCGCAGCGGCTTCCGCCTTACGGACGACCCAAAGAGCAAGGGCGGTGCCAAAGCTCGTCACTCCGTCAGAAATTGGCGGTTCTACGCGGCCGCACACGGCACACGCGCCTCGAATCGAGACCCGGGCGCACGCCTCGACATCACGAAACTGTTAGGAAAACTGCCAAGAAACGTCAGTGATCACGAAAATCTCCTGTGTTTCCCGAATGAAATTGATTTGCACACCGGTGCGCAGCGTGACGCGAGGCCACGATCGGGGGGTGTCGGCGGGCGGACCGCTACGGCCGACGTCGAAGCGCGCAGTTTCCTGACACCGTCCGCCGGGAATCCGACGGTCGTCCGACCGCGACGGGCTGCCCCGGATCGCCGTCTCGCGTCAACTCTGGTTGCGGGGCGCCGGCGACCTCGGTGCCCCCCCGGGCCGGGCGTCGGCCCCTCGAGACTGTCGGCGCTCGGGCGAGCGACGGCTCTCTCGGACGATCGACGAGGCCCCCTACCGTCGAGCGGCGGCCTGAACCCGTCGGCCTCGTCCCGACCACCGGCCTGGCGCTCGCGCCTGCCTGGACCAGTGCGGTCAGAGGGCAACCCAAACGGGGCTCAGCCAGCTCGGCGCTGGCCGGCCCGTCAGCCGTTGACAGGTTGCTCGGACCTGCGTATCCTTTTTGTTTGCCGTAGGGTAGCTGCGGCCTTGAGAGGGAGTTCCATGTCTACGTACGTCCCCACCGCTGGCCGGATCGAGCGCCGGTGGCATGTCATCGATGCCGCTGAGCGCCCGGTCGGTCGCGTGGCCAGTCTCGCGGCGCACCTGCTGCAAGGCAAGCACAAAGGCATCTACACCCCGTACATCGATACGGGGGATCACGTCGTCGTCGTCAACGCCGCCAAGACGAAGCTGACGGGCCGCAAGGAAGAACAGAAGATGTACCGCTACCACAGCGGTTACGACGGCGGCCTGCGCGAGGAACGCGCCAAGGACGTGCGCGCGAAGCACCCCCGCCGCCTGGTCGAAGAAGCCGTGCGCGGCATGCTGCCCAAGTCGAAGATGGGCGATGCGATGTACCGCAAGCTGAACGTGTACGAAGGCGCGGAACATCCGCACGCGGCCCAGAAGCCGGTCGTGATCGCTCCGGCGAAGTGAGGCATTAGACGTGGCAGTGACGCAAATCCAGTATTACGGCACCGGCCGGCGCAAGAGCGCCGCGGCCCGCGTGTTCCTCCGGCCGGGTTCGGGCGCGATCCAGATCAACGCGCGACCGCTCAACGAGTTCCTCAAGGTCGAGACGCTCCAGGGTGTCGTCAAGGTTCCCCTGATCCTCACCGAGACCGCCGAGAAGTTCGACGTGATCGCGACCACGTCCGGCGGCGGCATGTCCGGCCAGGCCGGCGCCGTCCGCCTCGGCATCGCGCGCGCCCTGTGTGCCTACGACATCGAGTTGCGGCCCCGCCTGAAGAAGGCTGGACTCCTGACGCGCGACCCGCGCATCAAGGAACGCAAGAAGTACGGCATGGCCGGTGCGCGTAAGCGCTTCCAGTTCAGCAAGCGCTAAACAGAAAGACGTTGGAGGAAGCTTGACCCCTATCGCTGTGAAGGACCTGCTGGAGGCCGGCGTTCACTTCGGCCACCAGACGAAGCGCTGGAATCCGAAGATGAGGCCGTTCATCTTCGGCGAACGGAACGGCATCTACATCATCGACCTGGGCAAGACCGCCAAGCTGTTCCGGGAGGCCGAGCAGTTCGTCAGCCAGCTCGCCGCCGCCGGACGCACGGTGCTGTTCGTCGGCACCAAGCGGCAGGCCCAGGACGCCGTCTCCGAGGACGCGCAGCGCTGCGGCATGTTCTACATCAACGAGCGGTGGCTCGGCGGCCTGTTGACGAACTTCACGACCATCCAGAAGAGCCTGTCGCGGCTGCGCGACCTCGAGGCGATGGTCACCGACGGGCGCTACGATTCCCTGTCGAAGAAGGAAATCGCCAAGCTCGAAAAAGAGAAGAAGAAGCTGCAGAAGAACCTCGAGGGCATCCGGCACATGTCGCGCCTGCCCGACGCGCTCTTCG
>JBDSLU010000557.1:0-3020 GCA_039916225.1 Vicinamibacteraceae bacterium | reverse complement strand
GTTCTCGTGGAGCTACGTGGCGTTGCAACTCCCCGGCGGCTGGCTGCTGGACCGCGTCGGGTCGCGGCGCGTCTACCGCTGGAGCCTGCTCGGCTGGTCGGCCTTCACCATCGCGCAGAGCGGCGTGGCCTTGCTCGGCGTGGGCCGGGTCGCCGCCACCACCCTCTTCGGGCTCCGGCTGGGGCTGGGCGCCGCCGAGGCGCCGTCGTTCCCGGCCAACAGCCGGCTGGTCGCAGTCTGGTTCCCGACCGCGGAGCGCGGGCTGGCCTCGGCGATCTTCAACGCCTCCCAGTATTTTTCCACGGTCCTCTTCTATCCGGTGATGGGGGCGGTCACCCACCAGTTCGGCTGGCCGTGGGTCTTCGCGGTGATGGGCGTGGTCGGCCTGGTCTTCGGCGTGGCCTGGAATCGGCTGGTCTACGAGCCGGCCGACCATCCGATGGCCAACGCCGCCGAGGTCGAGTACATCCGCCGCGGCGGCGGGCTGGTCGACCTCGATCAGGGCGGGCGCACTGCGGCCCCGGCCCGGCCCGGTCTTCTCCTCGCCCTGCTGCGGCAGCGCATGCTGCTGGGCATCTTCCTCGGCCAGTACTGCATCAACGTGCTGACCTGGTTCTTCCTCACCTGGTTTCCCATCTACCTGGTGCGGGAGCGCGGCATGTCGATCCTGCAGGTCGGCTTCATCGCCGTGCTGCCGGCGCTCTGCGGGTTCATCGGCGGCATCCTCGGCGGCTGGGTGTCCGATTCCCTGCTGCGCCGCGGCGTTCCGCTCAGCGTCGCGCGCAAGCTGCCCATCGTCGCCGGCCTGCTGCTCTCGACGGCGATCGTCGGCTGCAACTACGTGTCGGCGCAATGGGCCGTGATCGCCCTCATGAGCCTGGCCTTCTTCGGCAAGGGCGTCGGCGCGCTCGGCTGGGCGGTCATGGCCGACGTCGCGCCGCGTGAGGCGACTGGCCTCGCCGCCGGGCTGTTCAACACCTTCGGGAACCTGGCCGGCATCGTCACGCCGATCGTCATCGGCTACATCCTGCAGAGCACCGGCTCGTTCGCCGGCGCGCTGGTCTACGTCGGCGCGCACGCCCTGATCGCGGTGGTGAGCTTCCTCGTCATCGTCGGAGACATTCGTCGCATCGAGCTGCCGCCCGAACCGGGGCCGGCAGGCGCACCCGCCGCGGCTCGATGACGGCCCCGCGCCTGCCGCGCCTGCCGCGCCTGCTCGTCGTCGCGGCGTTCGCGCTCTTCACCGCCTGGTCGCTCATCGTCCCGATCAACGAAGCGCCCGACGAGCCGGCGCACTGGCAGTACGCCCGCTACCTGCACGACCACTGGCGCCTGCCGCACTACGCGCCCGGCTTCGAGGAAGCGAACTCGCCGCCGCTGGCCTACGCCCTCTTCGCGCCGCTGGCCGTCGACGCCAGCTCGCCCGACATCATCCTCGCGCGCCGGCCGAACGGCGAGTTCGTCAGCGTGGCCGAGCCGCGCCGCTTTCTGAACACCGGCGACGACTATCGACGCTTCGGGTGGCAGCGGGCCGCGCGGCTGCTGGCCGTCGTCATCTCGATCGGCACGGTGCTGTTCGTCTGGAAGGCCGGCGTCGCGGCGGGAGGATCGGCAGCCGGCCTGCTCGCCGCCCTGTTCGTGATGCTCCTCCCGATGTTCGCGTTCCGGGCCGGCCACGTCAGCAACGACGCGCTCCTGGCCTGCGGCGCGGCTGCCGCGACCTGGGGGATGGTACGGCTGGTGCGCGAGCCGTTCTCGTGGCGCGTCGCCTGGTGGACGTCAGCCGCCGTCGGCCTGGCCTATCTGTCGAAGATCAGCGCGATCGCCCTCGTCCCACCCTTCGCCGTTGCGCTCCTCGCGGCGGAGCCGGCCGCGACGTGGCGCGTGCGCGCCGCGCGTCTCTCCGCCCTGGCCCTGGCTGGTGCCATCGTCGCGCCGTGGTCGATCCGCAACATCGTGCTCTACGGCGATCCGTTCGCCAGCGCGGCGATGCGGCACGCGGTCGCGCATCTCATCACCGACCGGTCGCTGTTCTCGTCCTACTTCGCCGGCGACTTTCCACGGACGCTGACGAAATCGTTGATTGGCATCTTCGGCTGGGCCAACGTGCTGATGCCGAAACTCTTCTACCGGCCCTACCTCGCGCTCTTCGCCCTGGCCCTGGGCGGCGCGGCATTCGCGATCTGGCGGCGGCGCCTCGACTGGCGGCTCGCTGGTGTTCTCGCCGTCGCCGTCCTCGCCGCCCTGGCCGTCGTCGTCCGCATCAACCTGCAGTTCACCCAGCCGCAGGGCCGTTACCTGCTGCCGGGCCTGCCAGCATTCGCCGTGCTGCTGGCGCTCGGGCTTCGATCGTTGCCGGGCGCGGCCGCGCGCGCGGCGTCGCCCACGGCGGTCGGCACGCTCCTCCTCGCCGGCAATCTCTACGCGCTGTTCGCCGTCGTCTGGCCGGCTTACCATCCGGCGCCGCTGCGGACGCTCGATTCGGGCGAGCGGGTGATGGTGCCGTCGTTTTTCTCCGACCTCGCGGTGCTCGAAGTCGCTGACTATCAAGTCACCGGCCCGACGCCCTATTGGACGACGCCGATCGACGTCGACGCGAGTCCGTTCGCGGCTTTCGAGGTCCGCGTCCAGGCCGACGCGTGGCCGCGGGAGCAGCTCGCCTGCCTCCGCTTCGGTCCGTCCTTCAGCGGCCTCGGGACTCGACCGCCGGCCTGCGCATCGTGGATGGCTGATGGCCGCGAGCAGCGCGTGCGCATTCCGCTCAGCGCCGAACAGGGATGGACAGGCCAGATCACCCACCTTCGACTCGATCCGCTCGCGACCGGCACGCCGTCACCGGGGACGGTCGTCGGCATCCGCGAGCCGCGGCTGCTCCCGCAGGCGCCACCGCGATGACTCGCGCGCCCATCACGCGGCTGGCAGCGACGGTCGAGGCGCGGCCCGTCGCTGCGCGCTGATCGGGGACGTGGGCCGGGCTCAGGCGCGCGGCTTGCGGAAGGCGAGGATCAGCTCGCCGCGCA
>JBDSLU010000556.1:0-10480 GCA_039916225.1 Vicinamibacteraceae bacterium | reverse complement strand
GATCGACCGGCTGACGTCACGGATCGTGGCGCAGGACCGTCGGTCGATCGTCGCGTCGGCGGTCACGATCGTAGTGGCGGTCGCGATCTCGCTGCCGCCGCTGGCGGCGCTGCCGCGAACGTCGCGCCTGAACGACAACGTCCGCCTCTACATCGAAACCGGTCGGTGGCTGGCTGCCCACACGCGGCCGACGAGCCGGGTCGGCTACTACGAGATCGGCTATATCGGTTTCCACGGCGGCCGGCCGATGGTCGACGCCCTCGGCCTCATCGACCCGTCGATCGCGCCAGCGGTGCGCGTCCACGACTTCGCGCGGGCGTTCCGCGTCGCCCGTCCCGACTACATCCTCGAGAAGCCAGGAGCCGGCCTGAACACGTTCCTGGCCGAGCCGTGGTTCGCGGAGGAATACAGGCTGGAGACCGAACTGACCTTCGGTCGCGAAGCCCTGCGCATCCACCGCCGCCTGCGCCCCTGAGTACGCACATCCTGCAAGTTGCTCGGAGCATGCTCCGAGCAACGGCCTGCGAAGTACGCAGTTCCCGCAAGTTGCTCGGAGCAAGCTCCGAGCAACATTACAGTTTTGCGCGGGCGCCGAAGATTGCGCTGCCGACGCGGACGATGGTCGCGCCTTCGGCGATGGCCACTTCGAAATCGTGGCTCATGCCCATCGACAGTTCGGCGAGCTGCGCGGCGGGGACGCCGCTCGCGACGAGTTCGTCGCGGAACGCGCGGAGCCGCGCGAAGATCGGGCGGGCCGCCACCGGATCGTCGTAGAAGGGCGGCAGGGTCATCAGGCCGACAAGGCGGGCCGCCCGCAGCGACGCCGCGGCCTGCACGATGGCTCGCGCCTCGTCCGGAGTGGCGCCGAACTTGGTGGCTTCGCCGGCGAGGTCGACCTGGACGAGCAACAGCGGCTGGCGACGGCCATCCGCCGCCGCCTCGTCGAGCCGGCGCAGCAGCTCCAGGGAGTCGACCGAGTGGACGGCGTCGAACGGCCGTCCGGCTTTGCGGGCCTTGTTCGACTGCAGATGGCCGATCAGGTGCCAGCGGAGATCGGGATGCTCCGCCGACAGCGCCTCGATCTTGGGCAGCGCTTCCTGGACGCGGTTCTCGCCGAAGTCCTGCTGGCCGGCGGCGATGGCGGCGCGGATGGCGTCGAGGCCGAACGTCTTGGAGACGGCGACGAGCTGGACCGCGTCGGCGGTCCGGCCGTTGGCCTCGGCGGCTCGGGCGACTCGCGCCCGCACCGCCGCGAGGTTGGCGGCGATGACCGCCGCGTCGGGAGGCTCCGTCACTTCGGCAGCTGAGCCAGGAAGGTTTTCACCTGCTCGGCGTACTGACCGGTCGGCGCGTGCTTCAGGTAGCTCTCGAACGAGGCGCGCGCGGCCGGCATCGCGCCGGTGTTGAGGCTCGCCATGCCGAGCCAGTAGTGGGCTTCGGCGTACTCCGGCTTGGCCTTCACCGCGGCCTCGAACTGCACCTTGGCCTCGGCGTACTTCTGGCCGTTCCAGAGCACGACGCCCTGGTTGAACAGGCTTTCGGCGCTGGCTCCACCGCCCGCGGCGCCACCCGAGCGCTTCGACGCCTCGGCGGCCATCTGCGCCGCCTTGTCGAACTGCTTGGCGGCGTTGTACATGTTCGCCATCTGGTTGAACGGCTCGGGCGACTCGGGCTTGAGGGCGCTGGCCGCGAGGAACGCTTCTTCGGCCTTGGGGACGTCCTTCTTGGCGGCGTAGGACAGCCCGATGTTGAACTGGCAGGCGAAGCAGTCAGGGTTGACGGCCTTGGCCTCACTGAACTTGGCGATGGCCTCATCCAGCTTGCCGGCCTGGGTCAGCGCGACGCCATCGTCGAAGGCCTTCTGCATGGCCGCCTGCTTGGCCGCTTCTTCCTTCGAGGGGCCAGTGCCGGCGGCGGCGCCGCCCTTGGTCAGCGTCAGGTCGATCTGTTCGCTGGCGCCGAGCGTGATCCGGACATCGGCCTTGGCTTCGCCGATGCCGTCCTTCGCGGCCGTGACCGACCACTTGCCGGGCTGCAGGCCGATCTGGATGTACTCGCCCTTCTTGTTGGTCGTGACCTTGAAGCGGCGGGCGCCGCTATCGCTCGTCTCGATAATGACGGTCGCCCCTTCGACGATCTGATTGGCCGCGTCGACCACCTTGCCCTTGACCATGCCGGTCGATTGGGCGAACGACGGGGCGGCCCACGCCACCAGGACGACCAGGAGCCCGAGCACGCTCCGCTGCGACTTCCCCCACTGCATCACGATTGCCTCCGCATGATCGGTTCCGCGCCCTTCGCGCGCACCGGCAGCATACACCCGTTGTTTTGCCGGCGAGCGGTCGGCCCGGAGGCCCGGAACGGGGGCGACCCACCCGAGCTGTTCGGTGGACCCCGGACCGTTCGTTTACACCCTCAGACGCACAATCAGGGAACCCGGAAGCCCATGCTTCTTACAGCACGCTTCGCTGCCGCTTTCGCCTCCGATGGCGATTCCACGCACGACGATCCGCCGACGCCGCCGGGCGCCGAGCTGCCGGGCGCGAGCGACGCCACCTACAGTGCCCGGATTCCGCGCACGATCCTACTCGTCGAGGATGACCCGGTGGTGCGCCACGTGGTCCGGCTGCTCCTCGAACTCGAGGGTGACGTCGTCCTCGAGGCCAAGGACGGCGACGAGGCGCTGACCGTGCTCGGCGGCTACACGGGGGCGCTCGACCTGCTGTTGACCGACGTCATGATGCCCGGGCTGAGCGGTGCCGAAGTGTGCGAACGGGTGCGGACCGACCGGCCCGGCCTGCCGACCCTGTTCATCTCGGGGTTCTATCCCGAAGCCGTCTTCCCCGACCAGCGGTTGCCCGAGGCATCGGCCTTTCTGGCCAAGCCGTTCATGCCCGAGGAGCTGATCGACGCGGTCGACGAGCTGCTGGCGAAGATCCTGGGCGACGGCGAGCGCCGCACCCGCCACCCGCGCACCCGGCGCGCCCGTTTCTAGTGACTCGGGACACTAGGTCCGGCTGTCGGCCCGCGCCATGAACCGCGTGATGTCGTCGAGCGTCCGGGTGATCGGCGCGGGCGGCAGCGACGCCAGGAAACGGCGACCATAGCCCATCGTCTGGATCCGCGGATCGAGAATCGCCAGGATGCCGCGATCGTCGCGGTGGCGCAGCAGCCGTCCCAGGCCCTGCAGCAGCGTGAGGATGGCCAGCGGCACCTGCAGTGTCGCGAACGGATCGCCGCCCCGCGCCGCGATCGCCTCGAGCCGGGCGGCCACGATCGGATCGCCGGGCGACGCGAACGGCAGCTTGTCGATGATCACGCAGCTGAGCGCATTGCCGACCACATCCACGCCCTGCCAGAAGCTGGACGTCGCAAACAGCACCGCGTTCGGCGTGCGCTTGAAGGTCTCGAGCAGGACGCCGCGCGGGGCGGTGCCCTGCGTCAGCATCGGGTAGGGCAGGGCCCGTGCGACGCGCTCGCGGACGGCGTGCATCGACGCATAGCTCGTGAACAGTACGAAGGCGCGGCCCTCGGTCCGCTCCAGGATGGCGATCACCTCGTCGGCGGCACGGCTGGTGAAGTCCGGCTGCCGGGGATCGGGCATCTGGCGCGGCAGGTAGAGCAGCGCCTGCGTCGCGTGATCGAACTCCGAGGCCAGCACCGCCTCGCGCGCCTCGCTCACGCCGAGCCGGGCGCGCACGTAGTCGAACTGTCCGGCGATGGTCAGCGTTGCCGAGGTGAGCACCGTGGTGCGGGAGCGATCGAGGACCAGCTCGCGGACGATCCCTGACACTTCGATGGGCAGCGCCCGGACATGGATGCCGGCGCCGCGTGTCTCGACGAAGAAGACGAAGGCCGGGTCATCGGCACGCAGCACGATGCGCAACTCGTCGCGCAGGGCGGTGGCGCGGCGGGCCAGCGCCGCCGCCTCGTCGGGCACCGTGGCGCCGCGCCCGATCGAGTCGGCGACCGCGGCGAGCGCGTCGAGCAGCATGAGACCGGCTTCGCCCGCCGGCGCCAGCGTGTCGGCGGTGACGCGGACCCGATCGTCGAACAGGCCGGGCGTCCGGCGCGCGGCCGGCATCCGCGCGGTGGCCGCACCAGCGCCGCGGAAGGCCTCGCCGCGGAGGGCGCGATCGACCGGGCCGGAGCCGGGCGGATTGGCGGCGCTGGCGCGTTGCGCCGCCTCGGCGACCGCGATGAAGAAGCCCCGCCCGGCGCCGTGCAGACCGAGCGTCGCGCGCTGCAACGCGTGGCGCGTCTCCCGCGCGAGGTCGGCCTGTCGCAGCACGCGCTCGGCATCATCGACCAGTGCTTCGACGCGGTAGTTGCTGACGGCGACACCGAAGTGCTGCGTCGCCACGTCCTCGAGCTGGTGCGCCTCGTCGATGACCAGCGCCGGGCTGTCCGGGATCACTTCGCCGAAGGCGTGATGGCGCAGCGACGCATCGGCGCAGAGCAGGTGGTGGTTGACGATGACGACGTCGGACTCGGCGGCCTTCTGCCGCATCCGTGTGACGAAGCAGTCGGTGTAGCGCGGACAGGTGGTGCCGGCGCACGTCTCCGACGTGGCGGCGATGTGCGGCCAGAACGGCAGGTCGTCCGGCAGCTCCTCGATCTCGCCTCGATCGCCGGTCTCCGTGGTCTCGGCCCAGGCTTCGACGAGGGCCAGGTGCACGCGATCGACGTCGGTGCGCAGCGTCGGCGATTCCTTGAACGCCTCGTAGCGCTGCAGGCACAGGTAGTTGCCGCGGCCCTTCATGCACGTCGCCGTGAACGACACCGGCAGGACGCGGGCCAGCAGCGGCAGATCCTTGGTGAAGATCTGCTCCTGCAGGTTCTTGGTGCCGGTCGAGACGACGACGCGCTGGCCGCTCAGGATCGCCGGGACGAGGTAGGCGAGTGTCTTGCCGGTGCCGGTGCCGGCTTCGACGAGCAGGATGCCGCCGTCCTCGAGCGTGTCGGCGACCGCCGCGGCCATGCGGCGCTGCCCGTCGCGCGGCTCGAAGGCGACGAGTGTCTGCGCCAGCGGGCCGTCGGAGCTGAAGATCGCGTCGACGCGCGCGCCGAGCGACATCGGCCCTGCCTCAGCGCGGGGCCAGGCCGGTGGCGAGGTGCAGGCCGGTCGGGTAGAGCGGGAACTCGGCGCAGAGCGCTTCGACGTCGGCCTTCACCGCGGCGAGCGACGCCGCGTCGTCGGGCGCCGCCAGGGCGCGCGCGAAGAGCGACGCGACCCGGTCCATCTCGGCCTCGTGCATGCCGCGGGTCGTCACCGCCGGCGTGCCGACCCGGATGCCGCTCGCCACCATCGGTGGGTTCTTGTCGAACGGGATGGCGTTCTTGTTGACCGTGATGCCGGCGTGCCCGAGGGCGGCTTCGGCGACTTTGCCGGTCAGGCCCTTCGAGAACACGTCGACGAGCATCAGATGATTGTCGGTGCCGCCGCTGACGAGGCGGAAGCCCTGGCCGGCCAGCGCCTGCGCCAGCCGCGCGGCGTTGGCCACGATCTGCTGCTGGTAGGTCGTGAAGGCCGGTTCGGCGGCTTCCTTGAAGCACACCGCCTTGGCCGCGATGACGTGCATCAGCGGTCCACCCTGGATGCCGGGGAACACCGCCTTGTCGAGCTCCTTCTGGTGCTGCGCCTTGCACAGCACCAGGCCGCCGCGCGGTCCGCGAAGGGTCTTGTGCGTGGTGGTGGTGACGAAGTCGGAGTGCGGCACCGGGCTCGGGTGCTGGCCGGTCGCGACGAGACCGGCGATGTGGGCCATGTCGGTCATCACCAGCGCTCCGACGTCGCGCGCGGCGGCGGCGATGCGGGCGAAGTCGATGGTCCGCGGATACGCCGAGGCGCCGATCACCACCAGCTTCGGCTTGTGCTGCTGCGCCAGCCGGGCGATCTCGTCGTAGTCGATGCGCTCGTCCTCGGCGCGCACGCCGTAGGGGACGATCGTGTAGAACTTGCCTGAAAAGTTCAGCGGGTGCCCGTGCGTCAGGTGCCCGCCGTGGGCCAGGTTCATGCCCAGCACGGTGTCGCCCGGCTTCAGCGTCGCCAGGAACACGGCCATGTTGGCCTGCGCCCCGGAGTGGGGCTGGACATTGGCGTGCTCGGCCCCGAACAGCGCCTTGGCCCGGCTGATGGCCAGCGATTCCGCGACGTCGACTTCCTCGCAGCCGCCGTAGTAGCGGCGTCCGGGGTAGCCCTCGGCGTACTTGTTGGTCAGCACCGTCCCGACGGCTTCGAGCACGGCCAGGCTGACGAAGTTCTCCGACGCGATCAGCTCCAGCCCGCTGTTCTGGCGGGCCACCTCGCGGTGGATGGTGCTGAAGATCTCGGGGTCGGTCTCGGCGAGGGTGCGAGAAAAAGCGGCTCGGGCGGCGGTCGAAGTCGTGGGCATGCGGGAAGTCGTGACGATCAGGCGCCGGTCTTGACGGCGGCCGGCGCGCACTGCTCGAGCGCGGCGACCTTTTGCAGGCGGCGCTCGTGGCGGCCGCCTTCGAACTCGGTCTTGAGGAACAGGCGGACGAGGTCGAGCGCGCGCTCGGGCGGGGTCACACGGGCCCCGATGGCGAGCACGTTGGCGTTGTTGTGCTCGCGGGCCAGCCGGGCCGACTCCAAGTCGACGACCGGGGCGGCCCGGATGCCGGCGATTTTGTTGGCGGCGAGGGCCATGCCGATGCCGGTGCCGCAGACGAGGATGCCGCGGTCGAAGTCACCGGCGGCGACGCTCCGGCCCACCTTGGCGGCGAAATCGGGGTAGTCGACCGATTCGTCCGAATCGGTGCCGAAATCGCGGTAGGCGACGCGGAGCTCGTCCAGCGTCTGTTTGATGATTTCTTTCAGCTCGAAGCCGGCATGGTCGGCCCCAATGGCAACGCGCATAGACGGCGCATTGTACTATACGCCCCGATGCCAACCGTGGTCGTGTCTCCTCGCGGCGTAGAGCGTGCAAAGTCCGGTCACGTCTGGATTTATCGTTCCGACCTCACCGAGGTCAGGGCCGACCCCGGCGACGTGGTCGAGGTGCTCGGCCCGCGCGGCCGGCCGCTCGGCTCGGCCTTTTACAGCGACCGTTCACAGATCTCGCTGCGGCTGCTCACCGCCGGCGGCGCCGTCGTCGGTCCGGATTTCCTCCGCGCCCGTCTCGACCAGGCGATCCGCTTCCGCGAATCGCTGGGCATCGACGCCAACGCCTATCGCGTCGTGCACGGCGAGGGCGACCTGCTGCCGTCGCTGGTCGTCGACCGCTACGGCGACTACCTGGTGGTGCAGACCCTCTCGCAGGCGACCGAGCGCCTGCAGCCCGAGATCGTCGCTATCCTCGGCGAGCGGCTGCGACCGGCCGGCGTCCTGGTCCGCAACGACGCCAAGGTCCGCGCCCTGGAAGGCTTGGAGCCGGTGGTGGCGGTCGTCGCCGGCTCGGTGCCCGAGCGCGTGCCGGTCCGTGACGGCCGCATCGACTTCGAGGTCGACCTGCGCAGCGGCCAGAAGACCGGTCTGTTTCTCGATCAGCGCGAGAACCGCGAGGCGGCGATGCGCTACGCGCACGGCCGCCTGCTCGACGCGTTCAGCTACGACGGCGGCTTCGCGCTGGCCCTGGCCCCCGCCTGCACCGGCGTGGTCGCGCTCGAAATCTCGGCCGACGCCAGCGCCCGCATCCGCGCCAACGCGGCGCGGAACGGCATCAGCGGCGTCGACGTGCGGACCGTGAACGTCTTCGACGAGCTGCACGAGCTCGATCGCCGCGACGATCACTTCGACACGATCATCCTCGACCCGCCGGCCTTCGCCAAGAACAAGGCGTCGGTGCCCAAGGCGCTGACCGGTTACAAGGAGATCAACCGGCGCGCGTTCCGGCTGCTGCGTCCCGGCGGCATCCTGGTCACCTGCACATGCTCGCATCACGTCGACGACGTGCTGTTCGAGGACGTGGTGCGCGCCGCCGCGGCGGACGCCGGGGTGGCGGTCTCGATCGTCGAGAAGCGGATCCAGGGTCGCGATCACCCGGTGCTCCTCGGCGTCCCAGAGACGCTCTACTTGAAGTGCCTGATACTTCGGAAGTTGTGACGGGCTGCTAGCCGCGGATCCAGACCAGGCCGACGACGATGGCCAGGGCCGACGACGCCGACAGCAGCCAGCGGCGGTGGCGCGGCGCGTCGTCCGATCCGCTGACGAGGCCGAGCCCGTGGGCGAAGCCCGTCATTGCGGCGACGGTGCCCAGCGCGAAGCCGGTGAGATAGCCGAACGACGCGGCCGCCGAGGGCAGCGCCAGCGCCGGCAGTACGCCGAGGAAGTGCGACGAACCGGCGACGCCGTGCAGCACGCCGACCGCGGCGGCGGCGCGCACGTGGACGTGCGTGTGAATCGGGCCGCGCAGGACGCGCGTGAAGCCCCAGAGGCCGATGCCGATGAGGGTGACGCCGACGATGCGCTCGCTCCACGACGAGAGCGCATCGATCGGCAGCGCGCCCCGTAGGGCCAGCGCCAGCAGCGCGACTGCGAGCACGCCGCCCGAATGGCCGACACCCCAGAGGAAGCCGGCCCGCCAGGCGCGTCCGCGGCCGCCAGCCAGCGGCGCCATCGCCGCCAGGTGGTCGGGGCCCGAGAGCACGTGGATCAGGCCGGCGATGAGCCCGGCCAGCGTTGCCGCCAGCATCGGCGGCATTCTGTCACAGGGCAGGACGCGCCGGGCGTGGACCGGGGCGCCGCGGCGGCCCGGGCACGCGCACGTCGACCGCGTGCCAGCCCGGCTCCTTGCCGCTCGCGGTGTAGGCGATCTCGTAGCGGCCGCGGAACTGCTCCAGCGACTGGCGGAACGCGCCGGCAAGCCCAGCCCCGGCCTCGCCGTCGCGCACCCGGCCGCCGGTCTGGGCGGCGAGATCGGTGAGGAACCGATCGTCCGCGGTCAGTGCGGCGGGCAGGCCGTTGGTGATGACGAGCTTGGAACTGCCGCTGACGTCGAGCACGATGGCGACGTCGATCGGCTGGCGAGCGAGACCGCGCACGGTGATCCGTCAGCGCTGGTAGCCGCGACGGACGTGGATCGTCGTCCCCCGCCGGGCCGGGACGCGTACATCCACCGCATGCCAGCCCGGTGTCTGGCTGGTGACGTCGTAGGTGATCTCGTAGCGGGCGCGGAACTGTTCGAGCGCCTCGCGGAACGCGCCCGCCAGGCCGGCGCCGGCGCTGCCGTTGCGGACGCGCCCGCCGGTCGTGACCGCGAGATCGGCGGCGAAGCGCTCGTCCGGCGTCAAGGGATCCGAGTGATCGCTGGCGACGAGCCGGGCGGCCCCGGTCGGCAGCAGCTCGCCCATCACCACCGCATCGACCACCGCCTCGCTGCGGCCGGCCAGGGCCAAGGCCTGCTCCGGCCGGGTCCAGCTCGCGGTGTCGCGCCCGTCGCTGAACACGATCACGAGCATCGGCCGATCGCGGCCGATGCTCCACACCAGCGCCGTCGTGGCGGCGTCGACGAGCGACGTCCGGCCCTGCGCGCTCAGCTCGCGCAGGCGCTGATCGAGCGCGATCGGCGCGGCGTCGCGCGGCCCGAGACTCAGGCCGTGATCGAAGGTGAGCAGCGTGGCACGGTCGGCCGGGGTGAGCTGGCCGACCAGGGCCAGGGCGCCAGCGCGCAACCGCTCCAGCCGGGTGCCGGCCACGCTCCCGCTGACGTCGAGGGCGATCGCGACGTCGATCGGCTCGCGCGCGACCGCGCGGACACGCGCCGACTGCGGTGCACCGTTGTCGGTCACGACGAAGTCTGCCGCGGTCAGGCCGGCGACCGGCTTGCCGTCGTCGAGCACGAGCGCCTCGACGCGCACCACGTCGACGCTGGCCTTGAACTGAAGGAGCGGCGCGGCGACGCCGATCGCGAGCACGAGGATGGCGCGCATCATGGCAGCGGCTCGAAGTCGCGACGCAGGGCGTCGAGCGCCGCGGGTATCCGCCAGCCTTGGCCGCCGACGTAGCCCATCCACGGATCGGATCGCTCGCGCACGTCGCGTTCGGCGTGAATCCGGGTCAGGGTGGCGCGGGCGGCGTCGACGGCGCCGGTCATCGCCCGGAGTCGCGCCAGCCCGACGACCGGCGCCTGCGCTCCCGGCCACGCCGCCAGCGCCCGCGCGTAGGCGGCCATGGCGTCGGCGGTCCGCTGCTGTCGCTCGCGCAGGTCGGCGAGGAACAGCGCGATCAAATAGGTCTGTCGCGGATCGGGGGTGAGCGCGAGCGCCCGGGAGAGATGGGTCTCGGCCTCGGCCAGCCGATCGAGATGCAGCAGCACGCGCGACAGGCGCAGGTGCGCTTCGGCCCCGCCACCCCCGGCGTCGATCGCCTGCTGATAGGACGAGGCCGCGACCTCCAGCCGATGCCGTGTCTCCTCCAGCAGCTCTCTGGGGAGCAGGCGCTGCCCGGCCGTCCGCTCGCCGGCGGCGCGCAGTCCGGTGGCCACCGCATCCGGTTCGGCGCGCAGCTCGGCCAGCGCGG
>JBDSLU010000555.1:0-14739 GCA_039916225.1 Vicinamibacteraceae bacterium | reverse complement strand
GGCATCGTGCAGGTGATCGGGCTGAGCATGCTGACCTCGCGCGTCGATCTGCAGACCGAGGAGTCGGACGTCGTCATCCGGCCGGAGTTCCCGAAGGACGTCCGGTTCATGAGCTGGGACCGGCACACCGACCTGTACCGACAGACGCATCGGGATGTCGGCACGTGGATTCGCGGCCGCCTCGCCGCGGCGGACCCCCGAGTGCAGGCGGTCCTGCGATCGGGCGACCCCGCCGCCGCGAACGGGTCACCATCGGCGAAAGCCCGACTGCCGGAAGAGGGCACCGGCTAGACTTCACCTGGTCCCTCGTCCGACCCCCATTCGAAGAGAGATACGATGCGTTTGCTGGCCCTTGCCGCGCTCACCTGCCTGACGCTGAGCGCGCCGGCCTACGCCCAGACCGCCGATCCGGCGGTGGTGGCCCCGATCAGTGCCTTCCTCGCGGCCTTCAACAAGGGCGACGTGGCCGGTGCCGCGGCCACGCACGTCGCCGATGCCAGCCTCGTGATCGTCGACGAAGCAGCGCCCTACGTGTGGCACGGCGCCAAAGCCGTGCAGGCGTGGGCGACCGACCTGAGCGCCGCGGACACCAAGGGCGGCATCACCGAACAGAAGGTGGTCCTGGGCGCGCCGACGCGCGTCGAGGTGACGGGCGCCGCGGCATACGTCATCGCGCCGGCGGTCTACACCTTCAAGGAGAAGGGCGTCGCCATGCGCACGGCGTCGCAGATGACGTTCACGCTGACGAAGGGCGCCAGCGGCTGGCTGATCAGCAGCTGGACCTGGACCGGCCCCAAGGCCTCGAAGGTCGCCGGCGGGAAGTAGCCGCGGGCGTCACGCCGGACCCTTCGTGGAGTCCTTGCCGCCTCACAGGTTCGTCGTGCCCAAGTCCGTCCGGCCGCACGCCTCGAGATAGCAGAACAGATCGCGTCGCGCAGCGGCACTCGGAGCACGCGCCGCGTCGGCACCCAGTTCGCGGCCAGTCTCCCGCTCGCTCCCGATCGTCACTTCCCGCTTGCTGTACCCGCCCAGCGCGCGCACCGTACGCAGCGACGCCTGCAAGGTCGCCACGTCGGCCGCATCCACCGGCCGGTGCCGGCCGTCCTCGAGACGCGTCAGAAGCCGGGACTGCGGGCGAGCAGCCGGAGCGCGGAGCGGATGTCCTGCGGGTGCACCCAGATACGTACGCAGCCGGCGGCAGAAGTTGACGGCGTCGGGAAACGGAGAGTGATCGTGAAACGCGGTGTCCCCTCGTCCTGGCTCGTCGTGCTTGGCCTCGCCGTGTCGTCGGCCTGCTCGTCCCCATCGGCTCCGCCAGCGCCGCCGCCGGGGGGCCCGGCAGCCGGCTCACCGGCCGGTTCGCCGGCCGGTTCGTCAAAGACCGCGCTGCCGTCCGGTCTCGACACGGCTGGCCTGGACACGGCCGTTGCACCTGGCGACGACTTCTACGCCTACGCCAACGGCGGCTGGCTGAAGGCGACGCCGATTCCGCCGGACAAGGCCAGCTACGGGGCCTCGAGCATCCTGGTCGACCAGACGCGACAGCAGACCGTCACGCTGATCCAGGAGGCCGGCAAGGGCGCCAGCGCCGAGGCGCGCAAGGTCGCCGACTTCTACGCGGCGTTCATGGACGAGGCGGGCATCGACGCCAAGGGGCTGACGCCGCTGAAGCCAGCGCTCGACGCCATCGCCGCGATCGCCGACCGCGGCGCGCTCGCCCGGGCCATCGGCGGAACGATCCGCGCCGACGTCGATCCGCTCAACGCCACCAACTTCCAGACCGAGCACCTGTTCGGCGTGTGGATCGCGCAGGGCCTGCGCGAACCCGAGCGCAACATGCCCTACCTGCTGCAGGGCGGGCTGGGGCTGCCCGATCGCGACTACTACGTGTCGGCCAGCCCGAAGATGGCGGCGCTCCGCAAGGCCTACGCGGCGCACGTCGCGACGATCCTCGGCCTGATGGGCGTCACCAATCCCGGCCCGCGCGCCGCCGCGATCGTCGACCTCGAGACACGCATGGCCAAGGTCCACGCGACGCGGACGCAGTCGGCCGACGTGGCCCTGCCGCAGCTGTGGACGCGCGAGCAGCTGGCGACGAAGGCGCCCGGGATCGACTGGCCGGTGGTGCTCGAGGCCGCGGGTCTGCAGAACGCCCCGGCCTTCACCGTCTGGCATCCGGCGGCCGTCACCGGCCTGGCCGCGCTCGCCGGCAGCGCGCCGCTCGATGCGTGGAAGGATTGGCTGGCCTTCCACACCGTCAACCCGCTGACCGGCTTCCTGCCCAAGGCGTTCGCCGACGAGGGGTTCGCCTTCTACGGCAAGACGCTGAGCGGCGTGCCGGCGCAGCGCCCGCGCTGGCAGCGCGGCGTCGACGCGACGGGCGGCGCCCTCGGCGAAGTCGTTGGCCGGCTCTACGTCGAGCGCCACTTCCCCGCCGATGCCAAGGCCAAGGTGCGGGCCATGGCCGACGACCTGACCAAGGCGTTCGATCGACGCATCGACGGCCTGGCGTGGATGACAGCGGCGACCAAAGCCAAGGCCAAGGCCAAGGTGGCGACGCTCTACGTCGGCGTCGGCTATCCCGACACGTGGATCGACTACGGGCCGCTCCAGATCGCCAAGGACGACGCCGTCGGCAACGTGCGGCGGGCCGACCTGTTCGAGTATCGACGGCAGCTGGCCAAGCTCGGGCAGCCGGTCGATCGCACCGAGTGGTGGATGACGCCGCAGACGGTGAACGCGGTGAACCTGCCGCTGCAGAACGCGATGAACTTTCCGGCGGCCATCCTGCAGAAGCCGTACTTCGATCCGGGCCGCGACGCCGCCGCCAACTACGGCGCCATCGGCGCGACGATCGGCCACGAGATCAGTCACAGCTTCGACGACGTCGGCAGCCAGTTCGACGCCCAGGGCCGGCTCGTCAACTGGTGGACGCCGGAGGATCTGGCTCACTTCAAGGCCGCCGGCGCGGCGCTCGCCGCCCAGTACTCCGCCTACCGCCCGTTCCCGGATCTGGCCATCGACGGACACCAGGTGCTGAGCGAGAACATCGCCGACCTGGCCGGCCTCGCCGCGGCTTACGACGCCTACCACCTGTCGCTGAACGGCAAGCCGGCCAACGATCGAGATTTCTTCGTCGCCTTCGCCCAGAGCTGGCGCGACAAGTCACGCGAGGAATCGGTCCGGCTGCAGATCACGACCGACGGCCACGCGCCGGACGCCTACCGCGCCGCAACCGTCCGCAACCTCGATCCCTGGTACGCCGCGTTTGCCGTGTCCCCGACGCAGAAGATGTTCCTGCCGCCCGACAAGCGCGTCCGCGTCTGGTAGCAAACTGCACCCACTCAGGAGTCGTGCCAGGTTACGACTCCGGAGTGGGTGGTGGATCAGCGGGCCGGGCCGCCGGCGGATCCACTAGGATACGGACCGTCATGGATGCCGCGCCTGCCACCGCGATCGCCGATCTCCCCACTCCAATCGGGCGGGTGCTCGACGACTTCGTCCGGGACGCGCGTTCTGAGCTCGGCGACACGCTGCAGTCGATCGTGCTCTTCGGCAGCGCCGCCGAGAACCGGATCCGCGCCACCTCGGACGTCAACGTCGCGGTGGTGCTGTCGGCGTTCGAGGGCGGCCGCGTCGAACGGCTGCGGCCGGCGCTCGAACGAGCCCATGCGGCCATCCGCCTCGAGATCCTGTGGCTGCTGGCGGCGGAGGTAGGCCCGGCGGCCGAGGCCTTTGCCGTGAAGTTCACCGACATCCTGCGCCGGCATCGCGTGCTGCATGGCCCGGATCCGTTCGCGTCGCTGGTCGTCTCGCGCCAGGCGACCATCGCGCGCCTGCGCCAGGTGCTGCTCAACCAGATCCTCCGGTTGCGGGCCAGCTACGCCATCGACGGCGGCCGCGAGGAGCGCCTGGCGCTGCGGGTCGCCGACGCGGCCGGACCGTTGCGGGTCGGCGCCGCCGAGATCCTGGAGCTCGAAGGCGGCCCGGCGCTGCCGCCGCGCGACGCCTTGGCCCGCCTCACCGAGGACTGGGCTGCCGCCGATCGGACCACGGTGCTCGATGCCATGAGCGCGGCCCGGGAAACTCGCCAACTGGAGCCCGGCCAGGCCGGCGCCATCATGCTCGGCGTCGTCGAGCTTGCCAGCTTCCTCCATCGACGGGCGGCGCGACTGTCGTGAGACGACGATGGTGAACCCCCTCGACCTCCGCGGTCCGGAGTTCCTCGTCTTCTACGTCGCCCTGGGTCTGGCCGTCACCGCCTTGGCCTGGCTGGCCCGGTGGACGCGCGAGCGCGGCGATTCGCCGCGGCCGCTGGTCGACTACCTCGAGATCGCCTTCCTGCGCGGGGGAGTGGAGGAAGCCGTGCGCGTCGCCACCTTGACGCTCATCGATCGCGGCGCCCTGTCGGTCGAAGGCACCCACGCGATGCTGGTGGCGGCCAAGGACGCGGCGCGGCGGGTCACCAAGCCGACTGAAAAGGCGATCGTCACCCGGGTCGGCCAGGCGGCGACGATGGCCGAGGTGCTCGGCGACCACGCGGTCACCACGGCCGTGACGGCGGAGTGCGAGCCGGAACTGGTCCGCCGCGGCCTGCTGCCCGACGACGCTCAGCGGGCGGCCCGCGGCCGGCTCTGGCTGTGGTCGGCCGGCATGCTGCTGCTCGTCGCCGTGCTGAAGATCGTCGTGGCGCTCGCCCGCGGCCGCTCCAACATCGCCGTCCTCGTCGGGCTCGCCGTCCTCTTCGCGGTCGTGACGTTCACGGTCACGCACCCGCGCCTGACGCCGGCCGGCAAGGCGCTCGTCGACGACCTGCGCACGCTGTTCGCCGGCCTCAAGGACCGGGCGAGCTCGTTGCGGCCGCAGAGCGGCGGGACCGATGTGGCGCTGCTGGCCGCGGTGTTCGGCGTCGGCGCCGCGCTGCCGATCTACCCGGATGCGCAGAGGCTGTTTCCCAAAGCCAGCGCGTCCGGAGGGGACAGTTCGAGCGGCAGCTCCTGTGGCAGTTCCTGCGGCAGTTCGTGCGGGGGCGGTGGCGGCGGCTGCGGTGGCTGCGGGAGCTGAGCGATGGACGGCGCGTCTCGCGATCGGTTCGGGCTGACCTGGCATCCGCTGCTCGCCGGCGCCATCCTCACCAACGGCCATCGGCTCGACATCGTCGAGGTGATCCCGGAGGGCCGGTTTCTGGATTCCCGGCGTGCCCGCCGCGCGCTGCGGACCTTGGCTCGCGAGATTCCCGTCGCCATCCACGGCGTCTCGCTCGGCTTCGCCGCGGCCGGTGGCGTCGACGTCGCCCGCCTCGATGCCTTCGCCCGGCTGATGGACGACGTGGTGCCGGAGCACTGGTCGGATCATCTGGCGTTCGTGCGCGCCGGGGGCGTCGAGCTGGGCCACCTGGCCGCGCCGACGCGGACGGCGCTGACCGTCGAGGCCGCCGCCGAGAACCTCGAACGCGCGGCACGGCGGGTCGGGGCGCCACCGCTGGCCGAGAACGTCTCCACGCTGCTCGATCCCCCGGGCAGCGATCGCACCGAACAGACCTGGCTGCTGGAGCTTCTCGAGGCGTCGGGCAGCGACCTGCTGCTCGACCTGCACAATCTCGTCACCAACGGCCAGAACCTGGGCTACGACCCGCGAGCGCTGGTGGACGCCCTGCCCGCCCACCGCATCCGTGCCATCCACATCGCCGGCGGCAGCGAAGTCGAGGCGGCGAGCGGCGAGCGGCGCCTGCTCGACGATCACCGCCATGCCGTGCCCGACTCGGTCTATGCGCTGCTGGAACGGGTCGGCGAGCGTGTCCCGCACGCCCTCGACGTGATCCTGGAGCGCGACGGCGCCTTCCCTACGTTCGACGCGCTGCTCGGCGAGCTCGACCGGGCGCGGGTGGCGCTCGCCGCCGGCCGGGCCCGACGGGCCGAGTCACTGGCCGCGCCACCGCGTGGGCTCCGCGCGACGGCGAGGATCGGGTCGACGCGCGAGAGTGTCGACGTCCGCCGCGCGACATCGTTCGAGGCGGCGCGCCAGCAGCAGGCCCGGGTCGAGGCGCTGCTGGCCGCGCTCTATGTCGACCGGGCGGCGCGCGAACGCTGGCTGGCGGATCCGGAAGGCGAAGGGCGACGCGCCGGTCTCGACGACGCCGCGCGCGCCGCCGTGCGCGCTCTCGATCGGGACGGTCTCGAGCTGGCCGCGGCGAGTTTCGCGCACAAGCGCCGGGCCGGGCGCCACTGACACAGCGTCAGGGTCGCTGCCACCAGAACGGCGGCCGCTTCCGCGCGTCCGGAGCGACCTGGTCGAGCGTCGCCGCGTCGTAGAGGTTCGCGGCGTGCGGTCGCCTGCCGGCGCGCGTTCTTCTCTTTGACGGCCTTCGGCCCGCCGGACAGGATCGGCCGCGAATCGCTCGGCCTGGAGAAACGCCCCATGAACGTCACCCGTCAGGTCATTTCGGATCTCTGGCCGCTCTACGCCACCGGGCAGGCGAGCGCCGACACGCGGGCGCTGGTCGATACCTTCCTGGCCGGCGATGCGTCCTTCGCCGCGTCCTTGCGCGCATCACCAAAGGACGACGCGCTGGCAGCGCACTCGCTGCCGCCTGGCCACCAGCTACTGTCGCTCTCCGAGACCCAACGCAACCTCTGGGGTTATGGCTCACTGCTCTCGCTGGCGCTGCTCTTCACGTTCATCGCCTTCGGCCGGGTCGCGTCCCAGATGATGTGGATCGCGTCGTCACGCCTGAACGAGTTCCTCGTGACGGCGCCCCTGGCCGTCGTCTGCTGGACCGCATTCCTGGTGAAGCTCTGGCGCCATCGCGCCCGCGTCATGATCGCGGAACCGATCGCGCCGGCGGCTGCGGCGAAAGCGTAGCGCCAGGCTAGGGCCGCTGCCACCAGAATGGCGGCCGCTTCCGCGTGTCCGGCGCGACCTGATCGAGCGTCGCCGCGTCATAGAGCCGTCCGTTCAGCATGACGTAGCGGACGCTGTCGCTGTTGCGGATGTTCTCGAGCGGGTTCTTGTCGAGGACGACGAGATCGGCGAGCTTGCCGGTCTCGAGCGAGCCGATGTCCTTGTCCATCCCGAGATAGCGCGCGCCAGAGATGGTCGCGCTGTCGAGCGCTTCGAGCGGCGTCATCCCGCCCTGCGCCAGCATCCACAGTTCCCAGTGCGCACCGAGCCCCTGCAGCTGGCCGTGCGCGCCGAGCTGCACCGAAGTCCCGGCGTCCTTGACGGCCTTGGCGCCGCGGGCGATCAGCAGGTGGTTGAAGTCGTCCTCGGAAGCCATCGGGCGCCGGCGCGAGCGCCCCACCAGGACGTCGCGCGGCGTGAAGGCCAACAGGCGCGGGTTCCGCCACACGTCGTCGTGCTGGTACCAGTAGTTCTCGCCCTGCAGGCCGCCGTAGGCGACGATCAGCGTCGGCGTGTAGCCCACCTTGGTCTTCGAGAACAGGGTGAGGACGTCGCGATACAGCTTCGGCACCGGCAGGCTGTGCTCGATGCCGGTGTGGCCGTCGGTGATCTGGGTCAGGTTCTGGTAGAGCAGCGAGCCGCCTTCCGGCACCACCATCAGCCCCTGCTCGCGCGCCGCCTTGAGGATCATCTGGCGGCTGTCGCGCCGCTGCTGGTTGTAGCTCTTGACGCTGATCGCGCCAGCCGCCTTCATCCGGCGGATGTGCATCAGCGCGTCCTCGTAGGTCTCGACCGTCGCCTTGATCGGCAGTTCGGCGCCGTAGAGGATCGTGCCGGTCGAGTAGAGACGCGGCCCGAGCAGCCAGCCGGCGCGCTGCATCTCGCTCTTGGTGAACACCGTCTGCGTGTCGTTGGACGGATCGTGCGACGTGGTCACGCCGTAAGCCAGGTTGGCGGCGAGCGGCCACGAGTTCTCGGCCAGGATGCCGGCGCTCTCGCCGCGCACGTGGGCGTGGACGTCGACGATGCCGGGAATGATCGTCTTGCCGGCGACGTCGATCCGCTTGGCGCCGGCCGGCACGCGCACCGAGCCATCGGCGCCGATCGCCACGATCCGGTTGCCCTCGACCACGACCGTACCGCGCTCGATCACGCCGCGCCCCGGCCGCGTGGTCATCGGCACGATGCGGGCCCCGACCAGCGCGATGGCGCCGGCCGGCTTATCACTGGCCTGCTCGAAACCGATGGCGCTGCCGGCCGTTTCCGGCTCGTCCGGCTTGGCCGCGCCGTCGCGCACGAACGCGAACGTCTTCGCCAGATCGCGCGTGAAGAGCTCGGCGCCGAGCGTCCAGTGGATCGTCCGGGCATCGGACCAGTGGAGGCCGAAGCCCGAATCGCGCGACACCCGCGTCACCGGAAAGGCCTTGGTGGTCGGGCCGAGCTCGATCGGCCGGCCGCTCTGCGGCAGCGCCGCGACATACGTGCGCCAGCGCTCTTCGAACGCGACCCACCGGCCATCGGGTGACGGCACCAGCTCGAGGGCGTTCTCGGACCGCGCGTGGACGATCTCCCACCCGTTGCCGGTGGTGACGCTGGCCAGCACCGTGCGATCGCCGCGGCGTTCCTGGAAATAGATCCGCGCGCCGGTGGCGTCGAAGCGCGGCTTCGAGCCTTCTTCACGGACCAACGTCGGCGTACCGCCTCCGGCGGCCGACGTGATGAAGATGCCCGGCTGCTCGCCATCGTCGGGGCCGCGCACGTCGTCGCCCTCGACGGCCCGATAGACGATGCGCAGGCCGTCCGGCGAGAACGACGGCTCGACGTAGTGGCCCGGCGTCGCCACCACGTCGCGTCCGTCGCTGCCGTCGATCCCGATGGTGCGGATGCGGCCGCGCTCGATGTCGCGCCACGACGCGTAGACGATCGTGCGCCCGTCGGGCGAGTAGGCCGGCGCGTACTCCATGTCGTCGCGCCCGGTCAGGCGCTTCGGCGTGCCGGCCGGCAGCGGCCGGATCCACAGCTTGCCGAGCGCGCTGTAGACGACGCTCTTGCCGTCCGGCGCGACCACCGCGCCGCGCAGCATCTTGACCGGGAACCGGTCTGGCGCCACGGTCACCGGGAAGCGCACCGCTTCGGTGATCGTCTGCTCGACCTTGGCGACGAACGGGATCTCGCGGCCCGGCTGCAGCGACGCGGCGCTGGCGGCTGGCGCGCCGGCGGCTGGTGCGGCCGGCGGCACGGCCGGCGCGGCGTTCACGTCGACACGCCAGATCTTGCCTTCGCCCCACACCACGAGCCCGGCGCTATCGGGCATCCAGGCGTACTGCGCGTAGGGTCCGAAGATCGTCCACGCCTCCTGCTGATCCTTGTCCAGGTGCGCGAAGATCGGCCGCTCGGCGCCGGTCGCCAGGCTGCGCACGAACAGCTGGCTGCCGGTCTCGATGCGGCGGATGAACGACAGCCACTTGCCGTCCGGCGAGACGCGCGGCGTGATCGCGCCGCCGGCGCCGCCGACCAGCGTCCGCTCACGGCCGGTCGCCAGGTCGCGACGGATGATCGCGTAGATCCCGGCGTGCGGATTCTTGTCGTACTCGAAGGTCAGGCTCGGCGTGACGTCCTTGCTGTAGTAGAGGATCCTGCCGTCGGGCGACAGCGCCGGCTCGCCAGCGTCCTTTTGGAAGCTCACTTTCTCGGTCACCTGGACGCCCTCGGCGCCGCTGCGGTGATACATCCACACCTCGCCGGCACCGAGCGATCGGGTGGCCACGAAATGCTTGCGGGCGAAGATGAAATCGCCGTCCGGGGCCCAGGTCGGGCTGTTCACCCACCACTTCTCTTCGCGCGAGACCGCCGTCGGGTTCGTGCCGTCGGCGTCCATCACCCAGATGTTGAACAGGCCGCCGCGATCGCTGGTGAAGGCGATCCGCTTGCCGTCCGGGCTGAAGCGCGGCTGCATGTCGAAGGCCGGGCCCGTCGTCAGCCGTGTGGCTGGGGCCGCCGCCGTCGATCCAGCGATCGGCATGACGTAGAGGTCGCCGAGCAGATCGAACACGACGCGGGCGCCGTCGGGGCTCACGTCGACGTTCATCCAGGTGCCTTCGGAGGTGTCGAACGCCACCTTCGACGTCGGGCCGAACTCCGCCGTGACGTCCCACTTCGGCTCCTTTTTCTGGTCGTCGGCGGCCCCGTCGGCGGGAGCCTGGGCGTCGTCCGGCTTGGGCGGCGTCTGGGCGAGCGGCACGGCGCTGGCGAGGACCAGTGCGAGGAGCAGGACGAGTCGATTACGCATGCAGGAGTCTAAGGGCTCGGACGGGAATAACGGCGTCACCTCTATTCTCGTCCGGGCCCTAAGGCCGGGAAAGGCGACCCGCACGCAGCGGGTCGATGGTGACGTCGAGGAGGGCCGCCGCCGTGGCCAGCACCGGATCGGCACCGCGCTCGAGGTCGTCGGGAGTGGGCAGGCTGAGGATGTCGGGCTGGACGCCGGCGCCTTCGAGGCGCGAGCCGTCGGGCATCAGGACGTCCAGCACGGTGACCATCACCGCATAGAGCACGCGGATGTCACCCTCCCCGGCGGCGTGGTTGAACACCCGGGCGCCGGTGACGGCCCCGCGCGTGACGTCGCCGACGACGCGGGCACCACGCTGCTGGAGAAATCGCGCCAGCACTTCGGCGCTCGACCCTGATCGACTGTCGACCAGCACGACGACGGTGCCGGCGTACGGCGCGGCGGCATCGGCCGTGGCCATCTTCTCGCGATCGGCACGGGTCCGGATCGACACGACCGGCGTGCCCTTGGCCGCGAACAGCCCGGCGACCTGGACCAGCACGCCGACGCTGCCGCCGGGATTGCCGCGGAGGTCGAGGACCAGGCGGTGCGATCGCCGCAGCGTCTTCGCTTGCTTGCGAATCGCCCCCGGCGCATCGAAGAAGTCGGGCAGGCGCCAGTAGAGCGCCCCGTCGGCCAGTCGCTCCTGCTTCGGCTTCGGGCGGCCGGCGTTGGCCGTCGCCTCCTGCATCTCGGCGACGTAGCGATCGAGTTGGTTGTCGAGATCGAGCCGCGGCCGGCGTGTGCGGATGCGCGGGGCAACCGTCAGCGTGCGGTTGACGCCGTTGCGCTCGACCGTCAGGCGCAGCTGCGGCTGCGGACGCAGCTCGCTCAGGAGATAGGAAATGGTGCGCTCGTTGCCCCGCGTCAGCGTGAAGCCGGCGACCTCGAGCACGGTGTCGCCGGCCCGCAGCCCCTGGCGCCGCGCCTCGCTGTCGTCGGCGATCCAGTCGACCAGCGCGCGATCGCCGACGTAGCGCCAGCTCCAGCCGTAGCGCACGTCCTGCACCCGCTCCGGCGGCATGAACAGGGTGTGGGAATCGTGCAGGTCGAGGCAGACGCCGGCCAGCAGGCCGAAGATTTCGCCGAGCGACTGAGCCGCGTTGATGCGTTGCCGGGCCCGGTCGATCAGCCCGTCGAGATCGATGCCGTGGAAGGTCGGGTCGTAGTAGTGCTCGACGAGATCCTCGCGAATCTGGTCGAGCATCTGCTCGCCGCGCTGACGATCGACGGCGATCGACTGGGCTGCGGCCGGCGCGGCCAGGCTCAGGGCCAGGCAGCTCGCGACGAGTGCTCGGGCGGTCCAGGGCGAACCCACGCGCCCGCCATCTTATCGGAGCGGCTGTTGACGTCGGCAGCGGCCGGCGCGATCCTGGCTTGGCGGCGGGTGGTCGCTTGGGTGTCACCTTTCGCGCGCCCATACATCCAATGGCCATGGAAGGTCCCGTCACAGAGCACGAAGGCATCGATCCGGCGGCGGCACCAGGCCCGGAGACGGCGTCGGCGGCCGAGCCCGATGACGCGCTGATCGAGCGGATCCGGGCTGGCGAGACGGCCTGCTTCGAGATCCTGATGCGGCGTCACAACGAGCGCATCTATCGGACCGTCCGGGCCGTGCTCGGCGACGACGCCGACGTCGAAGACGTCATGCAGCAGGCCTACGTGAGCGCCTACCAGCACCTCGACGGCTTCGAGGGTCGGGCCCGCTTCTCGACGTGGATGACGCGCATCGCGCTCAACGAGGCCTACGCCCGGCTGCGCAAGCGCCACCGCAGCGAGCCGGCGCCGTGGGAGAACGGCGACACCATGGCCGACGAGCCCGAAGCGGCCGGCCCCTCGCCGGAGCAGATCGCCGCCCGCCGCGAGATGCAGGCGCTGCTCGAACGCGCCGTCGATACGCTCAGCGTCCCGAACCGCACGGTGTTCGTGCTGCGGTTGGTCGAAGGGCTCTCGACGGCCGAGACCGCCGAGTGCCTGAAGATCTCGGAGGAGGCGGTCAAGACGCGGCTCCATCGGGCCAACGAGGCGCTGCGCCTGTGGCTGGCGGCGCAGGTCGGCGGCACCGTGCACGAGGCCTTCCGCTTCTACCGTCCGCGCTGCGACGCCGTCGTCGGTCGCGTCATGGGCCGCATCATCCACTGACGGCCCGCCGCGTCGGCCAGCCACGGCCCGCAACTGCACGCACTTGCCGGCCGCGTGGGCCCACCCTGTCCACACGGCCGAGGTTCGGTGCTACCTTTTCCTCACCCAGCAGACGAGGGAGGGACCATGCGTTCAGCGAGGCTGCAGACCGGAGTCTGCATCGCGGCGCTCTTGTGGGGCGCAATCCTCGCAGCGGCGCCAGCCGTCGCGACGCTCGCGGACGACGACAATCCCGGCGTGCGCAACGGGCACGGGTTCGCCTACGACGGGCGCGTCGCGGTGCTGTTCGGCGGCGCGACCGACAGCGCGGTGCTCGGCGACACCTGGGGCTGGGACGGCAAGGACTGGCGGCGCCTCGCCTCCGGCGGTCCCTCGGCGCGCACGTTCCCGGCGGTCGCCGGCGACGGCCTCTCGCGCGTCTTCCTCTTCGGCGGCAACCGGGTGCTGTTCGGCGACGACACCGTCGCCGAGAACCGCGACGCCAGCCGTCGGCTCCTCGGCGACACGTGGGCCTGGGACGGCGCGGTCTGGACCGAAGTGACCGGTCCGCAGCCGCCGGCCCGCGCCGAGGCAGCCGCGGCCTGGGATCCGAAGCGGAAGCGGATGGTCCTGTTCGGCGGCTACACCTGGAAGGCCGGGGTCCGTGAGTATCTCCAGGACACCTGGGAGTTCAACGGCGCGGCCTGGGCCCGCTTCGCCACCGGCGGCCCGTCACCGCGCGCCGGGGCGTCGATGGCCTTCGATTCCGAGCTCGGCCAGGTCGTCCTCTTCGGCGGCTCCGGGGCCAGCAACGACACCTGGATCTGGGACGGCACGGGGTGGTCGGAGGTGCCGGCCCCGACGCCGCCGGCCGGCCGGTTCAACGCGGCGATGGCTGGACCCGTCGCCGGCAACGTGCTGCGCTTCGGCGGCTGGGACGGCCAGGCCCGCACCGCGGACACCTGGCGCCTGCGCGGCGGCCTGTGGAGCGCCGTCAAGACCAGCGACGCGCCGCCGGCGCGCAATCACGCCGGGATGACCCACGACACGAAGCGCGGCTGCTTCGTGCTCTTCGGTGGGCACGACGGCCTCAACGTCTTCGGCGACGTCTGGGAGCGCTGCGGTACCGGTGAGTGGAAGCGCGTCGCCAAGACCGGTCCGCGTGAGCGGGTGCCGAACAACCACTAGCGGCTTCGCTGGGAACTTCCAACCGCCAACTTGGCTATTCCTTGGCTCCCGCCCAGAGGTACCAGGCGGCGACGCTGCGATAGGGGCGCCACTTCTCGCCGAGCTGCTCCATGCGCTTCGGCGTCGGCGGCGTGCGCAGGTTGTGCAGGCGCTCGACACCGCGGACGATGCCGAGGTCGCCGATCGGCCACACGTCGGGCCGGTGCAGCCGGAACAGCAGGATCATCTGCGCCGACCACCGGCCGATGCCCTTGATCGACGACAGTACGGCGATGACCTCGTCGTCGGGCATCGTGTCGAGCGCCTCGAGCGACAGATCGCCGTGGCCGACCCGTTCGGCGAGCGCGTGGACGTAGGCGGCTTTCGGCCCCGAGAGGCCGGCGGCCCGGAGCGCCGCGGTGTCGAGCGCGAGCATGCGCGCTGGCGTCGGGTGCGGCTCGGGCGCGCACGCCGCGCACAGCCGGCCGTAGATCACGTCGGCGACGCGCGTCGAGAGCTGCTGCGAAGTGATCGTCTCGCACAGCGCCGAGAACAGGTCGCCGTCCTTGCGGAACGGCAGCCGGCACGGACCGATCTTCTCGATCAACGCGCCGAGGCGTGGCTCTTGCGCCATGAGGGCGTGGCGGGCCCGCTCGTAGTCGGCCGGACCCATCCGGATCGGCGGCACGGCCACGATCGCGCCGGCCTGCTTCACCGCGACGGTGCGCTTCGTCGGGCGCGCCGGCTTCGGCGCGCTGGCCGGCTTCTTCGTCGGGCTCATGCGCCGAGGTGGGCGGCGGCGCGGTGCAGGCGCGCGATCGTGGCGTCGCGGCCGACGAGCGCCAGCATCTCGAACAGTCCCGGGCTGGCCGACGATCCACTGACGGCGAGGCGCACCGCCTGCATCACCACCGTCGGCTTGACGCCCCGCTCGTCGGCCAGCGCGCGGACGACCGGCTCGATCGCCGGCGGATCGAACGGCTCGACGGCACCGAGGCGATCGGCGAGCGACGTCAGCAGGTCGCGCGTCTCGGGCGCGGCCCACAGCTTCTTCTGCGCCGCCGCGTCGTACTCGGTCACGTCGGCGAAGAACGGCTTGCCGCGCTCGACGAACTCGATCAGGCGCTTGGCGCGCGGCTTGAACAGCTCGAGGACGGCGCAGAACCAGTCCTGTCGCGCACCGGCGTAGTCGGCGTGCCAGACCCCGGCGTCACGCAGGAACG
>JBDSLU010000554.1:0-10771 GCA_039916225.1 Vicinamibacteraceae bacterium | reverse complement strand
GACGGCGAAGTGGTCGTAGATGTGGCCCCACTCCGGACCGGTCCGCACCTGGCGTCCGCCGGTGCCGGTGGCGCGCACGGGATGCGCCTTCAGCGCCCAATTGATGACGTCGATGTTGTGGATGTGCTGTTCGACGATGTGATCACCGCACAGCCACGTGAAGTAGTACCAGTTACGCAGCTGCCACTCGGTGTCCGACCACTCCGCCTTGCGGCCGCGGTTCCACAGCGCGCCCTGGTTCCAGTAGGCCCGGCCGGCGACGATCTCGCCGATGGCGCCGTCGTGGATGCGGGCCATCGTGTCGAGATAGCCCTGCTGGTGGTGCCGCTGCAGGCCGCAGCCGACCAGCAGCTTCTTCTGCGCGGCGACGTCGACGAGCGACAGGCAGGTCTTGATGCCGGGCCCGTCGACCGCGACCGGCTTCTCGGTGAAGATGTGCTTGCCGGCCTCGATCGAGGCCTTGAGATGCTCGGGGCGAAACCCCGGCGGCGTCGCCAGGATGACGTAGTTGGCGTCGCTCTGCAGCACCGACTTGTAGCCGTCGAGCCCGGAGAACGCGCGATCGTCCTTGACCGTGGCCACGGCGCCGACCTTGTCGGTGAGGGTCTTGCGCGCGTCGGCGAGGCGATCGGGGAAGAGCTCGGCCATCGCCACGAGGCGAACGCCCTTCGACGACTTGATGGCGTTCTGGACCGCGCCGGTGCCGCGGCCGCCGGCGCCGATCAGGCCAATGCGAATCTCGTCGCTGCCTGCGGCCCACGCGCCGGGGATGCTGGCCTGCGCGGCGGCGAGCGCACCCGCCGCCACCGACGCCGACTTGATGAACGTGCGCCGGGTGACGGACTGCCCCGAAGTCGCCTCTGGGGTCGAGCCGGGGATCGTGCCGTGGTCGTCGCTGGCCATTACTGCCTCCGTGGGCGGATGACGCTGCTGCCCATCGCTACTGCCCATAGTCTGGGCTCTGCCGCGTGATTTTCGACTGGAAGTCCTTGAGCGCGGGCGTCTCCTCGACCGGCCGCACGATGCGGAACCCGACGAAGATCGCGTCCGTGTGCCACCAGATGCTCTGCGGCAGCTGCGGATCGCGCCGGCTCCATTCCGGATCCGAGGCGCGACGCGCGGCGCTGCGCAGCATCGCCGGCTCGTCCTCGAAGCCCCCACCGCGCACGACGTGCGGATAGCGCGCCGCACTGGGGACGCTGACGGGCGAGACGACCGGCGACGGCAGCGCGGCGAGGCGCTGATAGCGCTTCGGTTCGTGCTGGTCGATGACCCACTCGGCGACGTTGCCGTGCAGGTCGAACAGTCCGAAGGCGTTGGCCTTCTTCTGGCCGCCGAGGTGCGGCTTGCCGCCGCTGTTGGCGGCGTACCAGGCGGCGTCGCCGAGCGTGTCGGCCGCCGCGCCCGACGACCACGGCGTCGTCGTGCCCGCACGCGCCGCGTATTCCCATTCCGCCTCGGTGGCGAGGCGATACGTCTTGCCGGTCTTGACCGACAGCCAGCGGCAATACTCGGCCGCGGCGTGCCAGGTCATCCCGAGCGCCGGCTGCTTGTCCTTGCCGAAGCCCCACGACTCGTCGGCATAGGGCGGGGTCGGTCTACTGACCGCGTCGGCCCCGGTCGGCGTCGCGCCAGCGGCGGCCGCCTGACGCTTGGCGAACGCGTAGAGGTCGTACTCGGCCCAGGTGACCTCGAGCTTGCCCATCCAGAATGGGGCAATCGTCACCTTGACCGGTGGTCCTTCGTCTTCGAAGTGAAAGGGCTCGGACGCCGGGCTCCCCATCGTGAAAGTGCCACCGGGCACGGGCACCATGTCGAAGCTGACCGCCGAGTCGGGGATGGTCTCGGTGTAGGGCGCGACGGCCGCCGCGGCGGCCGCTTGGCCGCCGGCAGTCGTCGGCGACGGCGCGGGAACACCCGTCGCGGCGCGGCCTACGGCACTCGCCACGAGCACCGCCGCACCGAACGCCGCCGTCGTCGCGAAAAGCCGGGGGGACTGTCGCATCGAGAGTTCGGACGTAGCTTAGAGCGAAAAAGCCCGTGGAAGGAAACCTTCCACGGGCTGTCTTTCGCCGCCGGCGGGTCTAGAACAGGAAGCGCAGGCTGAGCTGGACGTCGCGACGGTCGTCGCTCTTACTGGTGCTGCGACCGAAGTTCGCGTTCGTGATGTCGCCGCTCGGACCGTTCAGGTTCGCGTGGTTGATGAAGTTGAACATCTCGGCGCGGAACTGGACCTTCTTCGAACCACCCAGGCCGAAGTTCTTGAACAGCGAGATGTCCCACTGCTGCTGGCCCGGTCCGTAGATCAGGTTGCGCGCCGAGTTGCCGAACGTCCCCGCCGACGGGTTGGCGAACGCGGCCGGGTTGAACCAGAAGTTCTGGTCGTTGCCGTTGCCCGCCGAGAACGACTGGTTGGCGTCGGCGTTGACGTCGCCGACCAGATCGACCGGCTGACCGTTGCTGCCTTCGCCGACCCCGGCGATGTCGTTCGACCGGGTGATGGAGAACGGCGTGCCGGTGCGGAAGAACGTGGCACCCGCGATCTGCCAGCCGCCGAACACCTTGCCGCGCATCGACTGCTGGTCACGGAAGAACGGCAGGTCGTAGATGTAGTAGATGTTCACCACGTGCCGGCGGTCGAAGCTCGAGTTGCCGATGTAGTTGGTGTCGTCGTAGGTATTCCACAGCACGTTGCGCTTGTCGCTGCCGTCGTCGTGCGACGCGCCGAGCGTGTAGGCGAAGCCGACCTTCAGGCCCTTGCTGTAGCGACGATCCGCGCTGATCTGGAGGCTCTTGTACTGCGAGTCGCCCGAGTTCTCCGAGATGCGGATCGCGCCGTAGCCCAGGTAGGGACGGAGGGCGGCGATGTTCACGCCGGGATTGGCCTGGATCGTGCCGGGCTGCAGCTGGTTGATGTTGCGTTCGCGCTGCAGATAGAGACCGCGGCGGGCGACGAACGTCACGTCCAACGTGAAGCCGAACGGCACTTCACGCTGCACACCAGCGGCGAAGGTGTAGGCGGTCGGGTGCTTGAAGACCGGATCCTGGCCATTGATGACCAGGGGCAGATCGGCCGAGCCGACGGTGCCGCCGCCCGGGTTGTCGGCGCTGCCGTTGGCGATCGTCACCTGCGGCTGGAACGGCACGTTGCCGCCGAGCAGCGTCGAGTCGTTCAGCGTGACGCGGTTGTGGAAGACACCGCCGCTGGCCCGCACGACCGTCTTGTCGTTGACCGACCACGACGCGCCGAGGCGCGGCTCGAAGGCGTTGGCGTGGGTCTGCGAGAACCCGCGCGGCTCGCCCCGGAACAGCGCCTGGACGACCGGGTTGCTGGCGAGCGGTGAATTGGCCGCGTCACCCTCGAAGCCGTCGCCCGGCAGGACGACACCGTTGTAGCGCGGGCCGCTGATCAGACGTCCGGTCGTCCGGTTGATCACCGCCGCGTTGGAAGCGTCGTAGAAGCGCGGATCGAAGTTCGAGATGTTGTTGGTCGTCGAGTACCACGGCGGCCAGTAGACCCACCGCACGCCGCCTTCGATGGTGACGTTGTCCTTCGGCTTCCACGAATCCTGGAAAAACACGTCGGTCGCCAGCGAACGCCACTGCGTGAAGTTGCGCTGGCCGAGCTCGGCGTAGTTGGTGAACAGGCCGAGCGCGGTGCTGGCGACGGCGGGCTGCGACACACCGTTAATGGTGCGGTCCTGGAAGTCGAACAGGCCGTTCTGGTTGTTGGTGCCGCCGGGCGTGGCGTTGACGTTGATCTGGTCGAAGTCGTCTTCACCCGAGTACTCGATCGACACACCAGCCTTGAACGTGTGCCGGCCCTGGACCATCGTCGTCACGTTCGACACCGTGTGGATCGGGCCGCTCGACGACGACGGATACGGGCCGCCGTCGATGGTCGAGAAGCCACCGATCTGGACCGTCGGCACCTTGTCGAGGATTTCCTTCTCCTGGAAGATGTACGGGTAGTTGAGTCCGTAGCGGCTGCGCTGGTAGGCGCCATCCTCGGTGAAGACGTTGATGAAGACGTCATCCTTCGAGTAGGTGTAGCTGGCCTCGTTGATGATGTTGTTCTTGATCGTCGAGGTCCAGCTCGCCGTCTGGGTTTGGTTCGGACGCGACCAGTCGGTGCGCGCGAACGTCATGCCGCCGCGGAACGCGTCGACCGCCACCCAGTTGTACTTCGAGTAGCGGTAGGTGAACTGGTTGTTCGAGTTGAGCCGGTAGTCCAGGCGGAGGTTGTCCTTGCGCTGGTCCTGCGGGTTCGGGCTCGAGATGATCGAGTTGGCCGTGCCCTGGCGGAAGCCGGCGGTGGGGAGCGGGTAGGCGTTCAGGATCGC
This sequence comes from Vicinamibacteraceae bacterium, assembly GCA_039916225.1. Classification (GTDB taxonomy): domain Bacteria; phylum Acidobacteriota; class Vicinamibacteria; order Vicinamibacterales; family Vicinamibacteraceae; genus JBDSLU01. The sequence goes on along the minus strand of JBDSLU010000554.1, from coordinate 6,428 downwards.
CATGCCGTTCGGCGACAGACGGTTGGTCGGGATGATGTTGCCCGGGAACGGCAGGCCGGTCACCGGGTCGACGATCGTCCGGGCGCCGCTGAAGAAGCCGTTGCTGGCGTTGAGCAGCTCGCTGAAGTCGCCGCGACGCATCGCTTCGGTCGGCACCGTCAGGACGCTGTTCTGCACGGCGAGGAAGTTGACCCACTCCTGCGCGCCGAAGAAGAACATTTTGTTCTTCAGCATGTCACCGGGGATCGGGCCGCCGAACGAGTAGCCGTACTGCTTGTAGTCGAACGGCGCCGGGCCGCTGTTCTCGAGGGCGTTGGTGCTGCGGTTGCGGCCCCAGGTGTTGGCCTGCAGCGTGTCGTCGCGCATGAAGTACGACGCGCTGCCGCTGTAGCGCTGGCCGCCGCTCTTGGTCACCATGCGGATCTGGCCGCCGCTGGCGCGCCCGAACTCGGGCATGTAGTTGGCGGTCAGGACCTGGACTTCCTGGATCGCGTCGACGTTCTGCACGCCGATGGCCGCGCCGGCCGACCGGGTGCGGATCGCGGTGGCCCCATCCACCGTGATGTTGTTCTCGTCACCGCGGCTGCCGTTGATGTTGTAGCCGCCGTTGCTCAGGCTCGAGAAGCCGTAGTTGTTGAAGCTGCCGCCGATGACGCCGGCCTTCAGACCGGCCACGCCGATCGGGTTGCGGCCGTTGAACGACAGCTGCTCGATGTCCTTCGCTTCGACCGTCTTGCGCAGCGTCACGTCGGTCTGCAGCGCCTGCGCGTCGGACGTCACGGTCACGACCTCGGTGAGCGCGCCTGGCTCGAGGGTGAAGCCAATGGTGACGCTGGCGGAGGCGTCGAGCTGCACACCGGCCCGATTGGCCTTCTTGAAGCCGTCGAGCTCGGCGCTGACGTCGTACTGGCCGGGGTTCAGCTGGGCCAGATTGTAGAAACCAGTGGCATCGGAGACGGCGGTCCGCGCCTGGTTGGTCTGCAGGTTGGTCGCGGTGACCGTGACACCAGGCACGACGCCGCCCTGCTGATCGACGACGGTCCCCGACACCGAGCCACGTTCGAGCTGTGCGGCCGACGGTCGGGGTGCAGCGACGAGGAACGCCAGCGCGGCAAACGCCACGCCGATCCAGGTCGTGCGTTGGTGGGGGGAACGGGACATGAGCCTCTCCTTCAAAACAAGCCACGGAAACTTGCAGACCGGCCGGTCGCGGACGCGTAGCGGTAGCATGTGCGCAGTCGACTGGTAAAGCCGGTGCTCCAACATAGACCGGCTTGATTTACTTGTAGTCGCGAATCAAATAAATATGACACAACGGTGGTACCGCCCGTGTCGTAACGGACGATCAACGATGCCCACTCGATGTGACTTTCCGACGACCTTCGGCGCGGGCTCGGCGGGGGCGGCGGTCTGGCCGTAGGGCGGCCTGCTTGACGACCCTGGGCGACCGGACCAGGTCCTTGGGGTGACAGTGGTCTACCACCATCACTTGGGCAACTTGGGCGAACGGCTGCCCGGCGCCTTCACGGCCCTCGCCGACGTGGGCTATCGTGGATGGGTGATCGTCCAGTCATTGTTCGCTTTCCGGGCCGGCTACGCCGCCGCCCTCGTCCTGGTGGCCACGGCGATCGCCTCGGTGGCCGGCCTGGCCGCCGAAGACAAACGGCCGGCGCCCGATGCGCCGCTGCCGCGGGTGACGCTGTCTCACCCCGGCAGCCAGGCGCGTATCGACGTGCTCGTCGACGGCAAGCCGTTCACCTCGTACATCTGGCCGGGCTCGCTGAAGAAGCCGACGCTCTACCCGATTCGCAGCGGCGACGGCATCGTCCTGACGCGCGGCTTCCCGCCGGCCGCCGGCGAGCGGTCCGACCACCCCCACCACGTCGGGCTGTGGTTCAACTACGGCGACGTCAACGGCTACGACTTCTGGAACCACTCGACGGCCATCGATGCGGCGCGCCTCGACAAGATGGGCCGCATCATCCACAGCGGCGTGACCAAGATGGACAGCGGCCGCGGCCACGCCGAACTCGGCGTGCGGACGCGCTGGGTGACCGCCCAGAACGGGACGCCACTGGTCGACGAGGACACCACGTTCACCTTCCGGGCGACCGCCGACGGGCTGCGCATCATCGATCGCGCCACCTACCTCCGGGCTGCCGGCCAGGACGTCAAGTTCACCGACAACAAGGAAGGCATGCTCGGCCTGCGCGTCCGCCGCGCCCTCGAGGACCCGGCCGAGAAGGGCGGCGAGTTCGTCGACTCCGCCGGCAAGGTCACCAAGACCGACGCCCTCGACCCGACCGGCGTCACCGGCGTCTATACCAGCAGCGAGGGCAAGTCGGGCGGCAAGGTCTGGGGGACGCGCGGCAAGTGGACGACGCTCGGCGGGACGGTCGAGGGCCGCCCGGTGACCATCGCCATCCTGGACCATCCCGGCAACCCCGGCTTCCCCACCTACTGGCACGCGCGCGGCTACGGCTTGTTCGCCGCCAACCCGCTCGGCCAGGCGGTGTTCAGCGAGGGCAAGGAGAAGCTCGACTTCCTGCTGAAGCGCGGGCAGAACCAGCTGTTCCGCTACCGCGTGCTCATCGCCGATCGGGCGCTGACGCCGGACGACATGGAGAAGCAGTACCAGACCTGGATCGAAGAAGCCGTACGATGACGAGGCAAGATCGACGCATGACGACTCCCGATTCGACGACGACGCGCCGGTTCGGCGCCCTCGCGTGTTCTGCCGGCGCTGCCCTCGCCCTGGCCTTCGCCGTGATCGCCACGCCGGCAGCGCAGGCCGCCGACGGTGCCGGCAAGCCGGCGGCTGCCGTCAAGGTCGACGGCAAGGCGCTCTACGAAGCCAAGTGCCAGGCCTGCCACATGGCCGACGGCAACTCGCAGATCATGCCGAACATGAGCTTCGCCGACGGCATCTGGAAGCACGGCGCGACGCTCAAGGCCGTCCAGACGACCATCACCAACGGCGTCACCGGCACGGCGATGGTCGCGTTCAAGGAACAGCTGGCGCCGGCCGAGATCGCCGCCCTCGCCAAGTTCGTCCGCAAGTTCGACAAGAAGCTGAAATAGCATGCAGCCTGCCGCAGCAGTCGGGCGGCGCGCCCAGCGCCGACCGACTCCGAGCTGCGGCCAGAAAGGCTGACGCGCCCGCGCGTGAGGCGCGCGGGCGCCAACAAACGATGCGTATCGTCTCGCTGCTGCCCAGCGCCACGGAAATCGTCTGTGCATTGGGCCTGGAGTCTTCGCTCGTCGGCGTCACCCACGAGTGCGACCATCCCGCAACGGTCGCGACACTGCCGAAGGTCACGCGGACGCTGATCCCGCACGACGCCGCCAGCGCCGACATCGACGCGCTGGTGCGGGAGCGGCTGAAGACGCAGCAGGCGCTCTACACGCTCGACCTGCCGACACTCGAGGCGCTGGCCCCCGACCTGATTGTCACGCAGGCGCTGTGCGACGTCTGCGCCGTCGCCGACGCCGAAGTCCGCGAAGCCGCCTGCGCGCTGCCCGGCCCGCCGCGCGTCGTCAACCTCGAGCCGACCTGTCTCGACGACGTGTTCGCGTGTCTTGGCCTGGTTGCCGAGGCTGCCGGCGTCGAAGCCCGTGGACGTGAAGTGGTCGCGGCCCTGCGCGCGCGTGTCGACGCGGTCGCGGCGCGCGCGCGGCAGGTGACGCCCTCGCCCACCGTCGGTCTGCTCGAGTGGATCGATCCGCCGTTCAGCTCCGGGCACTGGACGCCCGAACTGATCGCGCTCGCCGGCGGCCAGCCCCTGCTCGGCGCGGCCGGCACCCGCTCACGGACGCTGGCCTGGGACGACGTCCGCGCCGCCGATCCCGAGATCCTGCTGATCGCCTGCTGCGGCTTCGACGTGGCGCGCACCAGGCGCGATCTGCCGATCCTGGCGCGTCAGCCCGGCTTCGAGGCGCTGACCGCCGTCCGCGCCGGCCGTGTCTACGTCACCGACGGCAACGCCTATTTCAGCCGGCCAGGGCCGCGGCTCGTCGACAGCCTCGAGATCCTCGCGCACGCCATCGATCCGGCCGTGCATCCGCAGCCCGCCGGCTTGCCCGCCGCCGAGCCGATGCTCGCCGCCACGCGCACGGCGTAGCGCCGCGCCGTCGGCGCGAAACTCCCAACCGCCAACTGCCAACGCCCAAGGCACTCCCAACCCCCAACGCCCAACTCGCCGTTCGGCCCGGTCCAGCGCGTCTGCATTTGCTGGTCCGGCTTGGGAGTTGGGTGTTCGGAATGCCTTGGAGGTTGGAAGTTGGGAGTTGGGCGTTCCGCGGACTACGCCTTCGGCGTCCGCGGCGTCTTGTAGTAGATGACGTAGTAGGTCGCCGGCGCCGTGCTGACGTTGCGCAGGCCGGTGACCGCGCCTGCCGCGAAGAAGAGGATCGCCCCGGGGCCCGCTTTCTGCGTCGTGCCGTCGAGCGACACCTCGACTTCCCCGTCCTTGACGATTAGCACCTCTTCCTGGAGGTGCCGCACCGGCTGGCCGCTGACCTTGCCCGGGGCCAAGGTCGTGACGTGCACGTGCAGCAGGTCCACCGTCTCGGTCGGCCCGTCGAGCACGGCGCGGCGCTCGCCGTTGGGGATCGGCGCGACCGCCAGCGAGGCCCAATCGAACACTTTCGACTTCAGTGGGGCCGCCGCCGTGGGCGGCACCGGGGATCCCGGCCCGGCCGGCGCCACGGGCGGCGGTTCTTCTCCTGCCGTGGCGCCACCGCGCCCGGCCTCGAACGCGATCAGCAGTGCCTCGTCCGCCCCGAAGAACTGGAGGCGCCTCCCGGCGAGGCGCCACCGGACGGCGCCCTTCAACGCCGCTTCGAATCGACCGGACAGGCTCTCGGTTCCCGGACACGCCATCCGCGTCGCGGCCAGCGGGCCGAACGTGATCCGGGAGCCGGCGAGCCTATAGGTCGCGCGGACGCGATTGCAGCCATCACTGCCGCTGACGCGACCGCCGGCGACGAACTGCAACGACGGCTGGCGCTCGGCCGGCGTCAGCGGCACCGGCACGCCGCCCAGTTCGATGGTGACCCACGTGGTCTCGAGCAGCGGCGGCGACGTCGGGTCGGCGACCTGGCCGACCAGCGACGAACTCCATGCGACGGCGACGGCGAGCAGCAACATTGTCATGGCACACCTTTTACGACGGCAGGCGCTCCCCGGCTTCCACCCGTTCCATCTCGTGGGCGTCCAGCCCGAGGCTGTGATAGCGATGCGAGCCCGGCCACGACTTCCGCACCCACGCCTGCCCCCACTCGTCGATCTCGTAGACCTCGAACACCTCGCCCAGCATCGACGAGAGATCGGCGCGATCCTCGGGCGTGAGCGGCTGCATCACGGACTCGGGAATCGTGAGCACCCGTACATGCGAACCGACCGACACGGCCCTGCCGTGGCGGTCGGTTGTCGAGACAATCGGCGGCGGATCGCTAGACGTCACACAGCGTCGCCGCGGCGGCCGCACGCGGGCGGCAGCGCTCCGTTAGACGTCGCACAAGGTGACCGCTTCGCCCAGCGACGTCATCGGATCGCGCTTGGGGATGAACTCGTGCGCGAAGTGGCCCTTGTAGCCGGTGGCGATGATCGCCTCGACGACCGCCGGCCAGTTCAGCTCCTGCGTCGCGTCGAGCTCGTTGCGGCCAGGCACACCGCCGGTGTGGTAGTGGCCGATCTGATCCTTGTACTTGGTCAGCGTCGCGATGACATCGCCTTCCATGATCTGCATGTGGTAGATGTCGTAGAGCAGCTTGATGTTGGGCGAGTCGATCGCGGCGACGATGGCCGCGCCGTAGGGCGTGTTGTCGCCGATGTAGTCGGGGTGGTTGACCTTGCTGTTCAGCAGCTCGATGTTGACGGTGACGCCGTTGTCCTCGGCGATCGGCTTGATCTGCTTGAGGCAGGCGATCGAGTTCTTGATCCCGTCGTAGTCCGACATCCCGTCGCGCTTGCCGAAGAAGCAGATGGCGTTCGGGAAGCCGGCCGCCTTCAGCTTGGGCAGGCCGGTCTTGAAGGCGTTGATCAGCGTCTCGTGGTGCTTGGGGTTGTTCAGGCCCTCGTTGATGCCGCCGGCACCGACGTAGGCCATCGAACAGGTCAGCCCGAACTCGCCCTTGGCGACGGTCCACTGCTCCTCGTTGAGCAGATCGACGGCGGTCAGGCCGCGATCGACCACACCTTTGTAAAAGGCCTTGATGTCCATCTGCCGGTAGCACCACTGGCAGACCGATTGGGTGATTCGCTTCTTGGTCGGCTTGCGAATCGGCATCGCCCCGGGCATCTGCTGCGCGGCCGCCTCGCGTGCCGCCGCCTGACTCGCCATCAGCGTGGCCGAGACTGCCGTGAGCCCTACGGCGGTGAGTGCGTCGCGTCTAGTGAATTCCATCGTCGCTCCTGTCGCGGGCTC
>JBDSLU010000553.1:0-18916 GCA_039916225.1 Vicinamibacteraceae bacterium | reverse complement strand
GAGGGATCGGTCATCGAGATTCGGCGCGTGCAGGAAGACGGCCGGCGCGTGCTCGACGCGCGGGCCTTCCTGGCCGGCCGCCCACTGCCGGCCGGCACAGCGTTCAGCGCTCGGGCGTCGGCGTGAGCGGCCAACGCCGCCCGGCCAAGCCGGCGAAGCCGACGCTCGCCGCTCCGGCCCGTGTCGCCGCGTGGCGGACGCTGGCCCGGGTCCGGGCTGGTGCGACGCTGGCCGACGCGGTCTCCCGCGAGCGCGAGACGCTGCGCGACGCGCGCGACCGCGCCCTGGCCCACGATCTGTCCACCGGCGTGCTGCGCTGGCGCTCGGCGCTCGACGCCGCGCTGGCCGGCGCCAGCAGCCGTCCGATCGAGCGGGTCGACGCCGACGTCCTCGACATCCTCCGTCTCGGCGTCTACCAGATGCGGCATCGCGATCGCTTGCCGGCGCACGCGGTCGTATCGGACGCCGTGGCGTTGACGCGCCTGACCGGACACACCTCCGCCGGTGGTTTCGTCAACGCCGTGCTCCGGCGCCTGGCGACGACGGCGGCCGAGGCGCCGCCTGACGACACGACCATCGCTGCCGCCGGCGTCGACGCGCTGGCCACGCGGTTCGCGCATCCGGCCTGGCTGGTGTCGCGATGGACGGCGCGCCTCGGCGTCGACGCGGCCATGGCGTGGATGCGCTTCGACAACGACCCGGCGCCGTTGACGCTGCGCTGCCTGCCATCGGCCGGCACGCGCGAGGCGCTCGCGGAACGGCTGGCGTCAGCCGGTGTGTCGGTGACGCCGACGCGGTGGGCGCCGGCCGGACTCGTGGTCACCGAGGGGAACCCGCTCGACCACGCCGCGGCGTTGGGCTTCGTCGTCCAGGACGAAGCGTCACAACTCGTCGGCGAGCTGGCCGCCGCCTGGCCGGCCGCGAAGAGACTGGACGTCTGCGCCGCACCGGGCGGCAAAACGCTGGCGCTGTGGACCGCGAATGCTGCCGGCCTGGTCGTCGCCGGCGACCGACGGCCGCGCCGGGTGCGGCTGCTGCGCGACACGCTGGCCCGGGCCGGCGCCGGTGCCATCCCGATCGTGCTGCACGACGCCGCCGGTCCGCTGCCCTATCGGCCCGTCTTCGACCTGGTGCTGGTGGACGCGCCGTGTTCGGGCCTCGGCACGCTGCGGCGCGAGCCGGATCTGAAATGGCGGCGAGTCGAAGCGGAGCTCGCCTCGATGGCCGCGGTGCAGGGCCGGATGCTCGCGCACGCCGCGCGCGTCATCGCTCCCGGCGGCGTGCTGATCTACGCGACGTGCTCGAGCGAGCCGGACGAGAACGAAGCCGTCGCCGACGCGTTCCTCGCCGCCCATCCGGCCTTCGAAGCAGCCGGCCGGCCGCCGACCGCACCGGCGGGTGTCGGCAGCGTCGTCGACGAGGACGGCCGCCTCCACACCTCACCGGTCACGCACGGCCTCGAAGCGTTCTTCGCGGCGGCGTTCCGGCGCCGCCGCTAGCCGACCCGCGCGAGCCGCGCGACGTCGTCAGAACCGATCCAGATTGAGTCCACCGACCAGGTCCTTGGTCTTGTCCCTGACCTTGTCGATGGGAACGATCGCCTTCCACACGGTGTTGGCGTCGGACAGGACCGAGTCGCCCCAGACGATGTGCTCGCCCCAGACGACGTGGTTGCCGCTCGCCAGCCCCAGGAACGAGTCGCCCCACACGATGTGATTCACCCAGGTGACGGTGTCGCCCCAGACGACGTGGTTGGCGTCGACGGTCATGTTGCCGATCCACGGCGCGCTGTCGCCCCAGACCACGTGGTTGGCCCACAGCGGCTGGTTGTAGACGAGACCATCGCCCCACACCACGTGATCGCCCCACACGACGTGACTGGCCCACGTGATCGGCAACCCCTCGATCGCGGTCGTGTTCTCGAGATATCCCGTCAGCCACATGCCGCCGACCGGCGTCCACGGATTGGCCCGCCTGGCCACGCGCAGCGAACCGAGCATGTTGAGCCGGCCGGTGCCCTGCGACAGGCGATCGGCGTCGGCCAGCGGCAGCGCCGTGGCCTGGAGGATGGCCTTGACCGCGTTCGGGCTGATCTTCCGGCCGAACGTCAGCTGCTGCACGTCGAGGATCGTGGCGACCACGCCCGAGACGACCGCCGTCGACATGCTCGTGCCCGATAGGCGCAGGTGCGGCGTCGGCGACCACGACGGCGGGCTGACCCGCGCCGAGACCAGCGTCTGGTACAGCCTGGAGCTGGACGGCACCGGCGCCACGAGGCGATGGCCAGGCGCGAGGATGTCCGGCTTGGCGAACCCGTCGAACCAGGTCGGACCACGCGAGCTGTACGGCGCTACCGTATCGTCGTCGGCGCGCGCGGTGTTCTTGTGATCGACCGTGCCGACGGTGATGGCCGACGGGGCGTTGCCCGGCGACGAGATCCCGGCATAGCCGACCTGGCCGCTCGCGTCCTGGCCGTTGTTGCCGGCCGACACCACGACGACGATGCCCGCCCGCACGGCCGATTCGACCGCCAGCACCAGCGGATCGTTCGCCGCCGGCTCGTAGATCGGGTGGCCGAGCGACAGGTTGATGACGTGGATGCCGAGGCTGGTGCGGTTCGCCACCGCGAACTCGACCGCCTTGATCACGTGGCTGGTGTAGCCCGAGCCGCTGCTGTCGAGCACCCGCAGCGAGATGATCCGCGCCCCGGGTGCGACGCCCTGGTAATAGCCGTTCGAGTGTCTGCCCGACGACGCGATCAGGCCGGCCACATGGGTGCCGTGCCCGTAGCCGTCGGCGGGATACGCCGGCAGGCCGATGCCGCTGCGGAAATCGTAGGCCGCGGTGATGCGCAGGTCGTCGCTGGCCGCGACACCCGAGTCGATGACCGCGACGCCGACTTCATAGGCATCCCAGTTGGAGCTGCGGTAGCCCATCGCGCCGCGGACGACCGCGAACTGCGAGGTGGCGTCACCGCACGCCGTGCCGGGCCCCGTCGTCAGGGTGGAGCACGGGTCGCTCGAGGACTGCGTGGCCTGCACCGGCGCGTCGACCGAGATGCCCTCGACGTCCGGCATCGCCGCCAGCCGCTCGAGGTCCTCGTCTTTCACCTCGGCCAGCACGCCGCCGACCAGCGACAGGGCGAAGCCGCCGCCGTCCTTGGTCTTCTCGGCCAGCTTGTCGAATGCCTCGACCCCGCGCAGGTTCACACCGGCACGGGTCCGGATGATGACGCGGCGACGCGCGCTCCCCTTCGACGAACCGTCATCGATGGCGCTCTGCAAGCCCCGATCGAGCTTGTTGAACCAGGCACCGCGGACGACCCGACGCTCGCCCTGAGCCGGGCCCGCCCCCGCGACGTTCGCGGTGACGACGGCAGCCAGCAACAACACCATGACGCGGGACAACTGGGGAGACCTCATGCCCCTCCGCTAGAGCACGCCGCATGCCACTCCGACCGTGCCCGTCGAATCCGTCCAAACGCCTGCGGGTACGCCACTTGGAACATCGTCGCGCGGGGTGCACGGGGCTGCCTATGATCCAGGACCGAACAGCGAACCACGCGCCTGGCGATCTCCGGCTCGACAAAGGGCCGTGTTTGCGGCCGATCGCGACGATCCTCCCGAATTGAAACGCATGTTCCGAAGTGGGGCACGAGTTACGAGGTTGAAACGGAGGATAGGGCTTCAAACGCCAAACGCCAACCGCCAACCGCCAAACGCCAACGGGCCAACGGGCCAACGCCACAAAGACGCCGAGCGCCAAGGACACCGAGTGGCCTGATTGGCGGTCGGGAATTGGCAGTCGGGACTTGGGGGTTGGCGGTTGGCGGTTCGGAGTTGCCGGCGTTCGCCTAGGCGACGTCGCGGCCCGGCACGGCCGCGGGCGCGACCGCAGTGCCGGGCATCGAGGGCAGATGGACCGAGCGCGACGAGGACAGCTCGCTGCGCGGCCGGCGATCGCGCCGGCCGGCCTTGTCCTGGTACATCCGGTGGTCGGCGCGGGCCAGGAGGCTCTGGTAGTCCTCGCCGTCGGTCGGGAACGTGGCGCAACCGCCGCTGAGGCGGAGCGGGACCCGCGCGACGCCCAGATCGACCGGGCCACGATCCGCGGCCAGCTGCAATTCGCGGCGCTTGGCTTCGGCCTCGGCCATGTCGCAGTCGGCGAGGACGATGACGAACTCGTCGCCGGCGTAGCGGGCGCAGACGTCGTAGGGCCGCAGCGCGCCGGCCAGGAGCTGCGCCACGCTCTTCAGGGCCGCGTCTCCGGTCGGATGCCCGTATTGGTCGTTGATGCCCTTGAACTCGTCGAGGTCGAACACGATGAGCGACAACGGCCGGCTGCCGCGGCGCGCACGGGCCAGCTCGGTCGTCGCGTGCATCTTCAGGAAGCGCGCATTGGGCAGGCCGGTGACCAGGTCCGAGAGCGAGTCCTCGCGGGTCCGCTCGAACAGCATCGAGTGATAGATGACCGCCGCCGCCTGTTCGCCGACGCGCTCGAGGAAGCGCTGGTGCTCGGGTTTGAAGGCGTCCATTTCGGCGTGGTAGACCGCCAGGGCGCCGATGCACTCGTCGTTGAAGACCAGGGGCGTGACCAGCGCGGCCCGCAGCCGCGTGTCGCCGGCCACTTCCGCGATCACGAAGTCGAGACCGGCTTCGCCGTTGAGCAGCGCCTGGCGCTCGCGGACGGCCCAGCCGACGTTGCCGGCGCCGAGCGGCAGCACCAGCTCCCGCAACATCGCCGAGTCCACGCCGCTCGCCTCGGCGCAGCGCACCGAGTTGCCGCCTTCGACCTTCAGGAAAACCGCGCAGGCCGAGTACGGCACCAGTGCGCCGAGGCGCGAGGCGACGAGGGTGAAGGTGTCGGCGACGCCGAGGCTGCGGCCCATCGACTGCGCGATTTCGTAGAGCACGTAGAGCTCGCGATGCGCGCGAGCGATGTCGTCGAACACGTGGCGCGGCTCGCCGGCCCGCGGCGGCGACAGCGTCCGGTGCGCCGACCCCATCGACGTCGCGCCCGTCCCCGGGCCCGAGGCCCGCGGAGTCGCTTCGGGCACGCCCTCGGCGATCAGCTCCGGCATCATCGTCACGAAGGCGCCGACGACGCGCGGGTCGAGAGCGCGGCCGGCTTCGTCCTGCAGCGTGGCCATCGCCACCGCTTCGGGGACGGCCCGGCGGTAGGGCCGATCGCAGGTCAAGGCGTCGTAGTAATCGACGACGCTGATGATGCGGGCGCCGAGCGGAATGTCCTCGCCGGCCAGTCCGTCAGGGTAACCCGATCCGTCCCAGCGCTCGTGGTGCGACCGCACCAGCGGCACCACCGGATACGGGAACGGCACGTTCGAGATGATCTCGGCGCCGACGCGTGGATGCGCCTGCACGCGGGCGAACTCCTCGGCCGTCAGCGGCCCGGGCTTGGAGAGGATGTACTCGGGCACCGCCAGCTTGCCGATGTCGTGCAGCAGCGCCGCGGTCTTGACGCCGCGGATTTCGCTGTCGCTCATCCCGAGCGCCTGGGCCAGCCGGCCGGCCAGCCGTTCGACGCGGCGCACGTGCTGGGTGAAGGCGTTGTCCTTGGCGTCGATCGCGGCGGCCAGCGCCTCGACCGTCGCCAGGTGCAGGTCCGACACCTCGCGCACCTGCCGCTGCTCGTCGGCCAGCCGCTCGAAGTAGACGTGGTAGCTGCGATAGGTCAGGAGCGCCGGCACCGCGACCGCGAGCAGCAGCACGATCGCGCTGACGTGGCCGAGGGCCGAGACGAAGGCGGCCGCGGCCGCGGCGCCGACGACGTAGCCCGGCGCCGTCCACAGGAAGTCGGCGTTCCATACTTCGATCGGCGACGCCTTGCGCGACCAGGCGACGGCCAGCGCGATCAGCGCCGTCGTGACGACGAAATAGGCGCCGGCGGCACCGGCGACGGCCAGCGCATAGGTCAGCGGCAGCGCATCGAGCGCGCCACCCAGGCTGTGGTAGGCCGCGCCGGCAGCCGCGGTTGCGAGGACGACGGCCGCCATGCTGAAGAGCACCTGGTGCGGCGGATTGCGCCGGCGGACCCGGAACGTCGTCTGGCTCCACGTGCTCAACGCCGCGGCCACGCAGGCGAGGTCTGGTCCGACCAGGAGCAGCGCCGCGAAGTCGACGGCATAGGACAGGCTCATGGTGGAGCCGCCGCCGCTGAGTGGCAGCCGCACCTTGAACGTCGCGCTGATCGAGGACACCAGCAGCAGGCCGAAGAACCAGGCCATGGTCGAGAACGACACGACCGGCGTGCTGCCGAAGGCCAGGCGCGCCGCCGCCGCCGCGACGCTGACTGCGGTCAGCCAGCGAAGTCGCATCGGCAGTTTCGCCCAGGCCGCGCTGTCGCTACCCATCGCGGCGCTCAGGGCGACCTCGTTCCAGCTTGTACTCGGCGATCTTGCGATAGAGCGTCGCGCGTCCGATCTCGAGGACCGTGGCGGCGGCTTTCTTGTTCCAGCCGGTCGCGTCGAGGATGCGCATGATGTGCGCCTTCTCCGCCGACGCCAGGCTGACGAGGGGCGACGGGTCGCTGGTCGCGTCCGGCAGGCGTCCGACCGCCGAGAACTGGACGTCGGCGGCGCCGACCTGTCGGCCCGGGGCCGACAACGCCGCGCGCGCGACCGTGTTCTCGAGCTCGCGGATGTTGCCCGGCCAATCGTGGCGCACCAGCCGTTCGACGGCGTCCGCCGAGAGTGTCTTGTCGTCCGGCGCCAGGCTGTGCGACGTGCAGTAGTGGCGCAGAAAGCGTTCGGCGAGGAGCGGGATGTCGCTGGCCCGCTCGCGCAGCGACGGCAGGCGGATCAGGAAGGCGTTGACGCGATAGTAGAGATCCTCGCGGAACCGGCCTTCCCGCACCAGGTGCTCGAGCGGTCGGTTGGTCGCGCAGATCAAGCGGAAGTCGGCCTCGATCGAGCGCGATCCGCCGAGGCGCTCGTAGCGGCGTTCCTGCAGCACGCGCAGCAGCTTGGCCTGCCCCATCGCCGACATGTCGGCGATCTCGTCGAGGAACAGCGTGCTCCGGTTGGCCAGTTCGACGCGGCCCGGCTTGCTGCCCACGGCGCCGGTGAAGGCGCCCTTCTCGTAGCCGAACATCTCCGACTCGAACAGCGTGTCGGGGAGCGCGGCGCAGTTGAGGGCCTGCATGTCGCGCCCGCGGCGCGGCCCCAGTTCGTGGATCATGCGCGCCGCGACTTCCTTGCCCGAGCCGGTCGGGCCGAGGATGAGGACGGCGATTTCCGATTTCGCGGCGGCGCGGATCGATTCGAAGACGACCAGCATCTTCTCGTCGCGGCCCATGATGTCGCGGAAGTGCTGCGCCGCCGGCGAGGTCTCCTCGACGGTGGTGCGCACCGGACGCTTGAGGAGCGCGTCGATGAGCGGGCCCCAGCCGCCGCCGCCCTCGGCCTCGAAGCAGCCGTCGGACGCGCGCACGAGACCGGCCTCGACGAGATCGTCCAGGCAGTTCTGGACATCCTGCGGCAGCCGCGCGAAGTGCTGGGCCAGCGCGTCGAGGGAGAAGCGCACTTCGGGGCGCTGGTGCAGATGGCGCAGCAGCGACGCCCGGAGGGGCGACTGGACGAGGGCGTTGAAGCGGTCGGAGCGATCGAGGACGAATCCTGGATCGTCACCGCTGCGTTCGCCGAACCCGGTAGGCTTCACGACATGCATGGACGCGGCGCGGGGGCCATCGGTGACGGAGTCGTGCCGTCGACGACAGACGAGCCGGACCGTGCTACCTAAATCGGGTCTGCTGTCTCATAACTTGAGTTGCCCGCCAGAACGTGATCCAGAGTGCAACATGAGACGTGCGCGCCGCGTGTGCGGTGGCTAACCTGTAATAGACTCTGCACTTAAGGATGACGCTGGGAACTCGCGTGTGGGGCGTCGGGCGCATGCTGGTACTCGCCGGCGCGCTGGTCGTGACCTTTTTCGTGTTCTTCGCGGCAGCGGCGCGCATCGCCATCCGGTCGCGCGACGTCGTCGTCCCCGAATTGGCGGGCCAACCGGTCAACGGCGCCTCGCAGACGCTCGTCCCGCTCGGCCTGACGCTGCGCGTCGCCGAGGATCGCCGACCCGATCCGAAAGTGCCGGAAGGGCGCATCGTCGGACAGGAGCCGCGTCCGGGGAGCGTCACCCGCCGGCCGCGCGCCATCCGCGTCTGGCTGAGCGCCGGCGCCCGGGCCCCGGTGGTCCCGGATCTCGTCGGCTCGTCGGAGCGCGCCGCCATCATCCGGCTCCAGGGCGACGGCCTCAACCTGACACGGACCGTCGAGATCCGCTCGGCCGACTACCCCGCCGATACCGTCGTCGCGCAATGGCCGCCGGCCAAGGTCAAGGCCGCCGACGTCGTGCTGCTGGTCAATCGCAGCGAGCGGGGTGCGACCTACGTGATGCCCGATGTCATCGGCATCGACGGGACACGCGCCGCCGACCTGTTGCGGGGCTGGGGCTTCCGGGCCAGCGTCGTCGGCACCTATCCCTATCCGGGCATCGCGCCGAACATCGTGCTGCGCCAGAGTCCGCGTGCCGGCTTCCAGGTCGCGCCCGGCGACGCCATCTCGCTCGAGGTCAGCCGATGAACCCGATCCACCTCGCCCCGTCGATCATCGCCGCCGACGCGCTGGCCATCGGCGCGGCGGTCACGACCATCGAGGCCGGCGGCGCCGATGCCCTGCACGTCGACGTGATGGACGGCCAGTTCGTGCCCAACATCACGCTCGGCCCCTGGATCCTCCAGGCCTTGAGCCGGGCCACCACGCTGCCGCTGGACGTCCACCTGATGGTCGACGCGCCGGAGCGCTACCTCGAGATCTTCGCCCAGGCCGGCGCGACCGGGCTCACCGTGCACGTCGAAGCGACGCGGCACCTGCACCGCACGCTGCAGGCGATCCGCGCGCTCGGCAAGACGGTCGGGGTCGCCCTCAACCCGGCGACCCCGGTGTCGGCCCTCGAGGAGATCGTCGGCGACGTCGACGTGATCCTGGTGATGTCGGTCAACCCCGGCTTCAGCTGGCAGA
Organism: Vicinamibacteraceae bacterium; assembly: GCA_039916225.1. Classification (GTDB taxonomy): domain Bacteria; phylum Acidobacteriota; class Vicinamibacteria; order Vicinamibacterales; family Vicinamibacteraceae; genus JBDSLU01. The sequence goes on along the minus strand of JBDSLU010000553.1, from coordinate 9,882 downwards.
CGTTCATTCCGCGCAGCGACGCGAAGATCGCGGCGGTGCGGGCGCTGCTCGATGCGACCGGCAGCACGGCCCGGCTGCAGGTCGACGGCGGCGTCGACCTCGCCAACATCAGCCGGCTGGTGGCGGCGGGGGCGGATACGTTCGTCTCCGGCGCCTCGGTGTTCGGGACGCCCGACCCGGCCGCTGCCGTGCGGGCGCTGCGGGCGGCGGCGGAGGCGCGTCCGTGATCGAGCCGGCTGTCCAGGCCGGGCCGACGTCGCGGTCGCCGGTCCGGGTCCGCTACGCCGAAACGGACCAGATGGGCGTCGTCTACTACGCCAACTACTTCGTCTGGTTCGAGATCGGCCGCACCGACCTGCTGCGGACGCTGGGCAGCACCTACCGGCAGCTCGAGGCCGAGGGCCTGACGCTGCCCGTCATCGAAGCCTCCTGTGAGTACGCGGCCCCCTGCCTGTATGATGACGAGCTGGTCATCGTCACGCGGGGACGGCTGCTGTCGCCCATTCGCGTGGCGTTCACGTACGCCGTCGAGCGGCCGGACGGATCGATCGCCGCGCGCGGCCGAACCGAACACGCCGCCATCGGCCAGGACGGCCGGCCGCGCCGGCTGCCGATGTTCCTGCGCGACGCCTTGTCCGTGGCCGACGGGACCGACGCCCCGCGCGGGTAATCCATACTGAGACTCATGCACGCACTCGTCACCGGCGCCGCCGGGTTCATCGCCTCCCACGTCTCGAACCTGCTGCTCGATCGCGGTGCCACCGTGCATGGCATCGACGCCTTCACCGACTACTATCCGCGCCCGCTGAAAGAGGCCAACCTGGCGACCCTGACGGGGCGTCCGGGGTTCTCGTTCACCGAGGGGGCGCTCGAGACCGTCGACCTCGACGCGCTGCTGAGCGGCGTCACGCACATCTTCCACTTCGCCGCCCAGGCCGGCGTCCGCCGCAGCTGGGGCAGCGACTTCCGGCACTACACCCTCAACAACATCGAGGTCACGCAGCGGCTGCTCGAGGCCGTCGCCAGCCGGAAGATCGAACGCTTCCTCTACGCCTCGACCTCGTCGGTCTACGGCGACCTGGCGCCGATCCCGATGCGGGAGGACACCCGGCTGCAGCCGGTCTCGCCCTACGGGGTCACCAAGCTGGCCGGCGAGCAGCTCGCCTTCCTCTACCACGTCAACCATGGCGTGCCGGCGGTCGCCCTGCGGCTGTTCACCGTCTACGGGCCCCGGCAGCGCCCCGACATGGGCTTCCACCGCTTCCTGACGGCGGCCCACCACGGCGACCCGATCTCGCTCTACGGCGACGGCGAGCAGACTCGCGATTTCACCTATGTGGGCGATGTGGCCGAGGCCGCGTTCAGGGGGGCCGTCCAGGGAGTCCCCGGGCGCGTCTATAACATCGGCGGCGGGTCCAGGGTCTCGGTGAACGAGATCCTGCGGCTGGTCGAGCAGGTGGTCGGCCGACCCCTGGTGCTCGACCGTCAGGGCCCGCAGCCTGGAGACATGCGCGATACCTTCGCCGACACGTCGCTGGCCCGCACCGATCTCGGCTTCGAGCCGAAGACGTCGCTGGCCGAAGGTCTTGCCGCCGAATACGCCTGGCTGAAGCCCCAGCTCGGGTCCCCCCGCCGCTCCTAGACTCCCCGATGATGCTCGTGCTCCTGTCCGTCGTCCGCGCCGCCTTGCGGCCCCGTTTCCTGGCCGTCCCGGCGGTCGTTGTCCTGCTCTTCGCCGCCGGCTGCGCCGAGCGGGGGACCAAGATTCCGCCCGGCACCACGCAGCCAGACCAGTTCCTTTTCGAGCGCGGCAACGTGTCGCTGAAGGAGAAGCGCTGGTTCACGGCCCGGGAGTTCTTCCAGACGCTGATCGATACCTACCCGCAGAGCCCGCACCGGGCCGACGCCAAGCTCGGCCTCGCCGATGCCTATCTGGGCGACGGCTCGCCGGCCTCGCAGGTCCTGGCGATCAACGAGTACCGGGAGTTCCTGTCGTTCTTCCCGACCAGCCCGCGGGCCGACTACGCCCAGTACAAGCTGGCGATGAGCCATTTCTCGCAGATGGCCAAGGCCGGGCGGGATCAGACCGAGACCAACGAGGCGCTCAAGGAATTCGACGTCCTGTTCGAGAAGTATCCGAACAGCAGCCTGCTGCCCGAAGCGAGGACCAAACACCGGGAGGCCAAGGATCGCCTGGGCAGCTCCGAGTATCTCGTCGGGCTCACCTACTACCGGCTGAAGTGGTATCCAGGCGTGATTTCGCGGCTGCAGGCGTTGCTCAAGACCGACCCGCAGTTCACCGACCGCGACGGGGTCTACTACTACCTGGCCGAGGCGCTGGCCCAGCTGGGCCGTCAGGCCGAGGCGCTGCCCCTGCTCGAGAAGATCCCGCAGGAGTTCGAGAAGAGCGAGTTCCTCGAGAAGGCGAAGAAGCGCGTGGTCGAGCTCAAGACCGCCGCGGCGATACCGCCGGCACCACCGACCCCGGCCCCGACACCGACGCCGGCACCGCAGACGGCGACACCGCCAGCGCCCCCGAAGTCATAGGCGCGCCGGTCAGCTTCATCACCGGCCCCGCCGGCGGGTCCGGGTCCGCCGCCGGCTCGCTCGGCGGCACGGTGCGCCCGGACATCACGGCGGCGAAGGTCTGGTAGTACTCCACCGCCGACCACAGGGCGAGGCCGACCACCACCCACACGGCGGCGTGCCCGAGCACCCGCAGCCACTTCCCCGTCTCCCCGGTCAGATCCGAGGCGAGCATCAGGGCGAGGATGGCGACGACCTGCGCCACCATCTTGAGCTTGCCGAGCCCCGAGGCCGGCATGATCAGGCCGCGGGTCTGGGCCACACCCCGGAGCCCGGTCACGGCCAGCTCGCGCCCGATGATCACCGCGACGATCCAGGCCGGCACCATGTCGAGCTGTACCAGCGACACGAACGCCGCAGTCGTCAGCAGCTTGTCGGCGATGGGGTCGAGCAGCTGGCCGAGGACCGTGATCTGCTTGCGGCGCCGGGCGAGATAGCCGTCGAGCCAGTCGGTGATCGACGCCACCCCAAAGATCATCGCCGCCGCCATGCCCTTGGGCAAGCCGAGCACCAGGTGGCCCTGGAACGAGGTCAGCAGCACCACGACCAGCAGCGGAACGAGGACGATGCGCGCCAGGGTGAGGGAGTTCGGCAGGTTCATGGCCGAGCAGGAACGTCGACGGCCCCTGACGACACAGCCAAGGACGGGGCGATTGTAGCCGATCGGGTATGATCCCGGGTTGCCATGAAGGCCATCCTCCTCGCCGGCGGTAAAGGCACGCGGCTCAGGCCGCTGACGCTCCACACGCCGAAGCCCATCGTCCCGATCTTCAACCGCCCGTTTCTGCACTACCAGATCGACTTGCTCAAGCAGGTCCCCGGGCTCAACGAGGTGATCCTCAGCCTCAATTACCAGCCGCGCCGCATCGAGGACGTCTTCGGCGACGGCCGCAGCGTCGGCCTGCCGATCCGCTATCTGGTCGAGCCGCAGCCGCTCGGCACCGGCGGCGCCATCAAGTTCACCGAGCCCCATCTCGATGGGCCGGTGATCGTGTTCAACGGCGACGTGTTGACCGAGATCGACCTGAACGCGGTGCTGGCGCTCCATCGCTCGCGCAAGGCCAAGGCGACGATCGTGCTCACGCCAGTCGACAACCCGACCGCCTACGGCCTGGTCGAAACCGCCCCGGACGGCACCGTCCAGCGCTTCCTCGAGAAGCCCACGCCGGACGAGATCACCACCAACAACATCAACGCCGGCATCTACATCCTCGAGCCGGACACCTTCGATCGTATTCCGAAGGACACGCCCTACTCGATCGAGCGCAGCTATTTCCCATCGCTGGTCGAGCGCGGCGAGACTTTCGTCGCCTACGTCTACGACGGCTACTGGATCGACATCGGCACACCGGAGAAGTACACCCAGGTGCACCGCGACATCATGAGCGGCGCGTTCTCGGCGATCCCGTTCGCGGGAACGAAGGACGCCGTGATCGCCGAGGGCGCCAAGATCGAGGACGGCGCCGTCGTCCAGGGCCCGTGCTTCATCGACGAGGGCACCGTCGTCCGCTCCGGCGCGCGCGTCGAGCCCTACTCGGTGATCGGCAAGGACTGCCACATCGAAGAGTCGGCCGTCGTCCGCGGCTCGATCGTCTGGAGTGGTTCCTGGATCGGCCGTGAGGCGCTGGTCGATCGAGCCATCGTCGGCCGCAACGCCCACGTCGGTCGCAATGCCATCGTCTCGCCGGGCCGCATGCTCGGCGACAAGTCCGTGCTCACCGACTTCACCCAGGCCTGAGTCGCCACCCGCGCGACCCCTTCCCCACTACCCATGTCTGAAATCATTCCCGGCATCTTCAAGGCCTACGACATCCGCGGTCTCTACCCGGGCGAGATCCACGAAATGGTCGCGCACGAGATCGGTGGCGCCTACGTCAGTTATCTCAACGCCAAGCGCATCGGCGTGTCGCGTGACATGCGGGTGTCGTCGCCGGCGATCATGGATGCCTTCGTCGAGGGCGCCCGCAGCCAGGGCTGCGACGTCGTCGACTACGGCATGCAGGCGACCGACATGATCTACTTTGCGGTCGTCCGCGACGGGCTCGACGGCGGCGTCCAGATCACCGCCTCGCACAATCCCAAGCAGTACAACGGGATCAAGATGGTGCGGAAGGGCGCCCAGCCGCTCTCCGGCGACGAGGGCATCGGCGAGATCCGCGACATGGTCGTGGCCAAGGCGACGCCGCCGGCGGCGCCGAAGCAGGGCTCGCTGACCCAGGCGACCGTCATCGACGACTACACGAAAAAGGTGATGAGCTTCATCGACAAGGATCTCATCAAGCCATTCAACGTCGTGCTCGACGCCGCCAACGGCATGGGCGGCCTGGTCGCGCCGAGGCTGTTCGATCAGCTTCCCTGCCGCACCACCCGGCTGGCCTTCGAGCCCGACGGCACGTTCCCGAGCTACGAGGCCAACCCGCTCATCGAGGAGAACCGCAAGGTCGTCACCGAGCGCGTGCTGCGCGAGAAGGCCGACATCGGCATCGCCTGGGACGGCGACGCCGACCGCGTGTTCTTCATCGACGGCAACGGCGAGTTCATCGCCGGCGACTTCGTCACGGCGCTGCTCGCCGAGGCGTTCCTGATCCGGCAGCCGGCCCAGTCGATCGTCTACGACGTCCGGGCCAGCTACGCGGTCAAGGACACCGTCGCCAAGTACAACGGCACCGCCAACATGAACCGCGTCGGCCACGCCTTCTTCAAGGGCCGCATGCGCGAGGTGAACGCCGTGTTCGGCGGCGAGGTCACCGGGCACTACTACTTCCGCGATTATTACTACTGCGACAACGGGTTCATCCCGGCGCTGATGATCCTCGAGCTGATGTCACGCAAGAACCAGACGCTGGCCCAGCTGATGGATCCGCTGCGGCAGAAGTACTTCATCTCCGGCGAGATCAACACCCGCGTCGCCGACATGTCGCTGTGCGCAGCCAAGATCGATGGGCTGGCGGCGAAATACAAAGACGGCCACGTCTACATGATGGACGGCGTCTCGGTCGAGTACCCGACCTGGCACTTCAACGTCCGCGCCTCGAACACGGAGCCGCTGATCCGCCTGAACCTCGAGGCGACGACCGACGCGGAGATGACGGCGAAGCGCGACGAAGTGCTCGGCTTCATCCGGAGCTGAGAGGGCTGATCGCTCCGGTGGACGCGGCTGTGGCCGCGCCCGCCGGTCTCCGCTCAGAACGCGACGCGGTGCTGGAGCAGGAACCGGCCGTGCGTCATGCCGATCGACGTCCGCGGCGCGCCGCCCTTCGCGGCGCCGATGGCGAGCAGGGCGAGCCCCGTGCCGGCCAGGATGCCGCCGAAGACGTAAAACCCCTGCCGGAGCTCGTCGCAGCTGTAGTAGTCGAAGTCGTAGCAATCGTCGTCCTGGAGCGCGGCACCGATCCCCAGGGTCGCGCCACCGCCAATCAGCAGGCCGATGCCGCTCCACTTGAGGCCGGCCGGCATGCCGCGGCGCTCCGGTTCGCCGCCCATGGCCTGGGCCGCGCGGGCGCCCGCATCCGCGATCGGGGTCACGGGCGCATCGCGCACCGATACGTCGACCGGCACCTGGGCCTCGCGCTCGACGAGGCTGACCCGGACGTACCCCTGCCGGCGACCCCACTGCGGATCTTCGAACTCGACCAGCACCCAGTCGCCTTCCTCCTTCAGCACCTTGAGGCGCGAGTCGGCCTTGGCCACCCGCAAGGGCGTGCCCCGGTCGTCCATGCCGATGAACAGCGGCGCATCCTGGGTGGTGATGACGTAGGCGGCCTGCGCCGCGAAGGCCGCGGGGACCCCCGAGAGCAGGACGACGAGGACGAGAGCGGTCACGCGCGGGAGCATGGCAATCCTTCTCCCCGGACACGCGGCGCTCGAGATGTCAGTGAGCGAGGAGTGGAGCCGGCGTCAGGACGATAACAGAGGCCCGGCCTGACCGTGCCGCCATCCCGCCCGGCGCTGTCACGATGTGCGGCGCTGCTGCCGGCCTGACCGGCGCGCGACCGATCGCGGCTCGAGGGGCTTCGGATCGAGATCGAGCAGGCACCTGATAACCCGGCGGCCGGCGCCGCGTAGTAGTCGGCATGCCCTCTCTCGGCCCCGTCAGCCGTCGCCTCGCCCCCTGGAAGATCATGGCCGGCCTCACCGCCGCCGGCCTGGTGCTGTTCCTCGCCGGCGTCGGCGTCGTCGTCGCCACCGGCACCCGGTTCGTCCGCGTTCCGGTGGACCTGTCCAGCGCTGACGCCGAGGCGGCCTACGCCGCCTGTCAGCGATTCGCGCTGGCGCAGCTCAAGGCGCCGGGACCGGTGACGTTCGCGCCCATCGGCCGATGGACCGTCCGGCGCTACACCGACGGCCGCATGCGGGTCCGCTCGCACGCGGACGCCGCCAATGCCGCCGGCCGGCTGGTGGAGATTCGCGTCGCCTGCCGGCTGCGCCCGCTCGGCGGCGATCGGTGGGATCTCGAGAGCCTCACGGTTTCGACGGACTGACGGCGCCGCCGTCGGGCGCGGGGCTCCCGATCAGCGCCGAGTCCGGCGAGGAGCCGGTGCGTTCGAGGCGGCCCGACATGTGTCCGCCGACCTGCCCGTGCTGCCAGGTGCCGGCGTAGCGATCGCCGTGGAAGAACAGCCGCACGGTGAAGGTGCCGATGCCCGGCAGGCTGCTGTCGGTCATCATGATCACCGGCGTGTCGCCGACGAAGTGCAGCGGCACGACGATCGGGATGCCGCTCTGTCCGGCCACGCCGCAGCAGTCCATCCTGGCGTTGAACTGCCAGCTGTTCTCGCCGACCTTCTCGACCGAGGCGATCTCGTAACGATCGGATCGCGGCGTCCGGCCTTCGCGGCCGTCGACGGTGAAGGTGCCGACCATGGTCACGTTGCGCATGCGTTCCGCGAACGCGCGCTCAGCCGGGGGCAGCGTCGCCGGATCGATGACCGAGCCGATGCCGGAGCGGCCGGCCAGCCAGCTCCCGCCGGCCAGGAGCACCAGTCCTACGAGCACGACGGCGAACTTGACGAGCTTGGCGAGACCCATGGCCGAGATACGCCGACGCGGCGGCCGGCGTTGAATCCAGCCAGCCGGGCAGGATTGTTGCAACACGGCGGACATGACTCCGAAGCAGAGCCCTGCCGTGGATCCCTTGACGCCTGACGCGCCCAGCCTTGCCGAGTCGATGCCGACACCGGCCGCGCCGGCGCCCCCCGCGATCCGGTGCATCCAGCGCCCGACTGGCGAATGGTTCACCTTGGCAGCCGGCAACGCCCCGGGGAAGGACACGCCGGACGCGACCGACCTCCTGACCGAAGCCGTCGCCCGCGAGCGGCTGGAAGCGGCGGGACTGACGTCGAGCCAAGTGGAGACCGCCATTGTGGCCGCGCGGACCAGCGCCGAGGTCACCGGCGACGAAATGCTCCTGCCGGATCCGGTCGTCGGCGGCCCCGCCCCCGTCACCGAGTGAACAGCCGAGCTGCCGGCTGCCCGTCCGAGGGCCGCAGCAGCTGGTGGTCCCAGCGCAGGTACATCGAGCCGTCACCGCCGGCGATCAGGTACTCGTAGGCAGCTGGCCGCCGTCGGTCTTCGACAGGGCGACGGGAGCAGGCCAGGCCGCGCGGACCGCGCCGCTCGAGGAAGACGAAACAGCTGTTCACCGGTGTCTGCATCAAGCCGTGCTCGCCGGATCGGCTGATCGGCATGCTGCGCAACGCGCTGAAATCGGCCTGACCGGCCCCGTCCGGCCCTGGACGGCCGGCCCCCGGCCAGCCAGGCGTCTGTCTGAACCTGACAGACGCGTGCGGGCGTGCGGATATAGCATCCGCGGCGTGGCCCGCTTCCAGCCGCACCTCGTCGAGGAACTCTGGTCTTTCCGATGCGCGGACGGCCGTGTCCACGCATCGATTTGGACGCATCCGGAGAACTACGAGCTGCGCGTGCTGTGGGACGGCGTCCTCGCCTGGAGCCGCGCGTGCACCGATCTTGCCGAGGTCCAGGCCACCGCGGCCGAAACGAAATCTCGCGTCGAGCGGACCGGTCGCGCCGGGCTGTTTTGATCGCGCGAGTGTGCGTATGCTTCGTTCCTCAGGCGACACATGACGTCAGCAGAACTGCTCAAAGAACTCGTCGGGCTGCACGCCCGCAGTACCGATGCGCAACGCCGCATGGTCAACGCGCTCGAAGCCGACGACCTGCTCGGGCTGGTGGAGGCCAGTCAGGCACAGGGGGCGCTCTGCACGGAACAGGGCGCGCTCCTGGCCGACTACGTGGCCACGGTGATGACGAACATGCCCGATCTCGATCCCACGCACCGGGAACGGATCACCTACCTCGCCAGCCAGTTTCGTGAGGACCACCTGGACGCCAAGAAGAAGGGCGCCGGCCGATGACCGATCCCTCCTCCATTGAACCTCGCGACGGCGACGTCGTGGTCGTGCGCGCGTCGCGCGCCCCGGACGGCACACTGCGCCCCGCCGGAGAAGCGCAATATGCCGTCATCACGTGGGGCCTCTTCGAACTCGTCTCCGATCGGCTGGGCAGCCTCCCGCAGGATGAAGCCATCGTCGAGGCGCGCCACTGTGCCGCCGAGCGGGCCCACGACGCGTGGGACAGCACCGGCAAGCGGATGGTCCGACTCCCCCGGCTCCCGCTCGTCTACCGGGGCGTGGCCGGCACCTATGCGGTCAGCGTCGATGTCACCGACTACAGCAGCCCGCGGTCGGAGGTGGCGTGGAAGAGTGCCTCGTACCTGAGCGAAGCCGACGCGCTGAACACCATCGTCGCCGACGGGGTGTCGCTTCCCATCGCCAAGGCGCTGCTGGGGAAGGCACCGATGCCGATGGCGTGCTCGTAGGCTCCAACAACACGATCGGGGTCAGTTGAGTTCTCGCCCACGAGCTGCGCGCCGCGCGTGCGGAGCCGCTCGAGCGTCTCGTCGATGTCGTCCACGGCGAACATGACCCGTAGGTAGCCGAGAGCGTTCACGGGGGCGTTCCGGTGATCCGCGACGGTAGGCGGCGCGAGAAACCGGGAGAGCTCGAGCCGACTGTGGCCGTCAGGCGTGCGCATCATGGCAATCTCGACGCGCTGATCGCCCAGTCCAGTGACGCGTCCAGCCCACTCTCCTTCGATGGTGGCCCGGCCTTCGAGCTCGAGGCCGAGCTCGCGAAAGAAATCAATCGTCCCTCCGAGGTCATCGACGACGATTCCTACGTTGTCCATTCGTTTGAGCGCCATGCGTCCAATCTACAAGGTGCCGTCTAGTCAACAGACCCCTTTCTGCAACGCCGAAGCACGAGCGGCGTGGAGCCT
>JBDSLU010000552.1:0-4585 GCA_039916225.1 Vicinamibacteraceae bacterium | reverse complement strand
AGAAGAGCGCCGGCCGGGTCTCGCCGGCAACCGTCTCCGGGCCGGCCTTGAAGAGCTCGGCCTTCCTCTCGCCGGGACGGAACTCGAAGGACTCGGTGCTCGCCAGGGCGAACAGGTCGATGGCCACGGCTTCGCCGCCGCGATTGCGCCAGACGTAATAGGCCACAGCCGCCACGATGACGACCGCGATGAATGCGAGATGGGTTTTCTTCATGACTGTAGACGGACGGGAACGCGTCGAGCCGGCGTCGGCCGGCCGCGACCCAGCGGTGGTACACTCCGCCGCCGATGCACGACGTGGTGCGACAACGCGCGCCGTGGGCCGCCGCCTGGGCCTATCGGGACCTCGTGCGGCACCTCGTCGGGCGCGACCTGCGGCACAAGTATAAGGGCTCCACCTTCGGCTTCGCCTGGTCGCTGGCCAACCCCCTGCTGATGGCCGCGATCTATACGCTGGCCTTCGAGTACATCGTCCGCATCCAGGTGCCGCGCTTCCCGCTCTACCTGCTGAGCGGGCTGCTGCCGTGGACGTTCTTCGCCGGCGGGCTGCTGGCCGCCACGTCGTCCATCGTCGACGGCGCGCCGCTGGTCCGCAAAGTCGCCTTCCCGCGCCTGGTCCTGCCGCTGGCGGCCGTCGCGACACAGTTCGTCCAGTTCGTCCTGACCTATGCCGTGGTGGTGCCGCTGGCGGCGTGGTGGACCGGCGGCCTGTCGCCCTCGATGATCGCGGTCGTGCCGGCGCTGGTGCTGCAGTTGGCCTTCACGGTCGGCCTGGGCCTGCTGCTCGCGACCGCCTACGTGCACGCCCGCGACACCCGGCACCTCGCCGACGTCGCCGTCCAGCTCTGGTTCTGGCTGACGCCGATCGTCTACGCGGCGTCGATGATCCCGCCCCGCGTCGCGACCGTGCTCGCGCTCAACCCGATGGCCCACTTCGTCGCCATCTATCACGCCGCCTGTCTCGACGGCACGTGGGGTGCGCCGGAGCACTGGATCGCCGTCACGGTGGCCTCGGCGATTTCGCTCGCGGCGGGCAGCCTGGTCTTCGCCAGGCAGTCGTCGCGGTTCGCCGAACGGCTGTGACGCGGCCCTGAGTCCCGGTGATGCCAGCCCCCGCCCGACGGGTCAGCGGCGCGCGTCCGAGCCACCGCGGACAGCACCGGCCAGGTGGCCGATGACGATGGCGGCCGCCGCGTTCAGCACCAGCAGCCCGATGACCAGGGCGCCGTCGGTGCGCAGCGGCCACGGCACCTGGCGGCGCAGCGTCCGCAGCGTGTCGAGGACGTGGACCTGGGTGGCGCGCGTGGCGAAGACGAGATCGCCCCACTGTCCGCGCGGACCGACCCGGAGGTCGCCCCACCGGTAGTCGGGCGGCCCGGTGGCCACCCGCAGCCCCTGGCCTGCGACCGCCTCCGGCACCGCGATCCGCAGCGTGAACATCCGCGCCGCGGCCCGCTCGATGCGCGGCACCTCCCACCAGAACGGGACACCGTCGACCAGTTCGTCGGGCCGCAGCCGGCGGGTGGCCATCGGCACGTCGCTGCCGTCGACGTCCAGCCGGAGATCGATCGGCGTGCGCGGCCGGCCGCCACCGAGCAGGGGCACGAAGCTGACCGCACCGAGGCCGTCGGCGCCGGGCACGAAGGTCTGGGTGATGGCGGCGTCCGGGCCGGCCGCCTCGAGCGACGGGACGATGACCGCCGCAGCCGGCTGGTAGGACGGCTCACCCGAGCGGCGGCCGACCAGCAGCCACGTCTCGAAGCCGAGTGCGGCCGCCACGAGCACGCCGGCGGCGACGCCGCTGCGCCTGGTCACGCCGCGATCCTACACGGCCCGCCGGGTTTGGCGGCGCTCGCGGCTTGGTGGACCGTCCCACCCGTTCTACACTCGCCCGGTGTCCGCTGCTTCCGCGGTCGTCGTGGACGGCGTGTCCAAGCGCTTCTGGCTGTCGCAGCAACGCGCGTCGAGCCTGAAGGAGCGCGTCCTGGGCGCCGCCACCCGCAGCGCGCGGGCCGAGCCGCTGTGGGCGCTCTCCGACGTCTCGCTGCGGATCGACGCCGGCACCACCGTCGGCGTCATCGGCCCGAACGGCTGCGGCAAGAGCACGCTGCTCCAGCTCGTCGCCGGCGTCCTCGAGCCGGACGGTGGCTCGGTCACCACATCCGGCCGCGTCACCTCGCTCCTCGAGCTGGGCGCCGGCTTCAGCCCCGAGCTGACCGGCCGCGAGAACATCTACCTGAACGCCTCGCTCCACGGCGTCTCGCGCGATGACGTCCGCGCCCGCTTCGACGCCATCGTCGCGTTTGCCGAGCTCGAACGCTTCATCGACATGCCGGTACGGACCTATTCCTCCGGCATGTACATGCGGCTCGGCTTCGCCGTGGCCGTCCATCTCGATCCCGAGATCGTGCTCGTCGACGAGGCGTTCGCCGTCGGCGACGCGCACTTCCAGCGCAAGTGCCTGCACACCATCCGCGACTTCCAGCGGAGCGGCCGGACCATCGTCCTGGTCTCGCACGACCTGCACCTGGTCGAGCAGCTGTGCTCGCACGTCGCGCTGCTGCAGCAGGGCCGCCTGGTCGCCGCGGGGTCGGCGGCGGACGTCATCGGGCGCTACCACGAGCTCGACATGGGACGCGGGCTGCCGGGCATGAGCCATCGCTGGGGCACCGGCGCGGTCCAGATCACGAGCGTCGACCTGCTCCGCGACGGCGCCCCCACCGACGTGCTGCGGACGCGCGACGCGCTGACCATCCGGCTGCACTACCACTGCGATGCGCCGGTCGACCGCCCGGTCTTCGGCGTCGCCATCCACCGCGACGACGGCACCCATGTGACCGGCCCGAACACCCGCACCAGCGGCTTTCCGGTCGATCGCCTGGAGGGCAGCGGCGCCGTCGACTACGCCATCGATCACCTGCCGCTGCTGCCCGGCCGCTACCTGGTGTCGGCGGCGGTCTACGACGAAGACCTGATCACCGCGCTCGATCACCGCGAGCGGCTGATGCCGTTCGTGGTCGTCGAAGGCGGCACCGCCGAGCGGTTCGGCGTCATCGAGCTCGCTGCCGCCTGGCGCCGGGCCGACGCCGGGGGGGCGTCGTGACGGCAGACACGGAGGCGCGGAGCGCCTCGCCGGATCGGCTGGGCGCGGCGGTCACCCTGCCGCCGCCGGAGCAGACGACCCTCGACGCGCCGTTCGACCAGTACCAGCGCTACGCGATCACGACGGCGATCGCCCGCGCGATGGGCGGTGCGGTCCCGCCCCGCGTCCTCGACGTCGGCGGCCATCATCTCGACTTCTGGTTCCGCCCCCGCCGGCCGATGGCGGAGTTCCTGCCCGAGGCGCCGTCGATCACCGTCGACCTCGCCCGCAGCCGCCTGCCCGGCTATCTCTGCGCCCGCGGCGACGCGCTGCCCTTCCCCACCGGCCACTTCGATCTGGTCTGCAGCGTCGACGTCCTCGAGCACGTCCCGCCGGACGCACGCGCCACCGTGATCGCACAGGTGATGCGCGTCAGCCGCCGCGCCGCCGTCATCGCGGCGCCGTTCCGGAGCCCGGTCGTCGATCGCGCCGAGGCGATCGTCAGCGACTTCATCCGCGAGGTCTGCGGCTACGAGCAGGGCCAGCTCCAAGAGCACCGGGCCCACGGCTGGCCCGATCTGGACGAGACCGCCGCGGCCTTCGCAGCGGCCGGCTGGCACGTGCGCGTCTTCGGCTACGGGAGCGTCTGGACCTGGGTGCTGATGATGATCGACAAGCACGGGCTGCAGGCCATGGCCGGCAGCAAGCGCGGGCAGATCGCCCTCGATCGCGCCTTCAACGACGCGCGCTTCGTCATCGATCGCGAGCCGCCGTGCTACCGCCACTTCGTCGTCGCCACGCTGTCGCCCGACGATCCGGTGCTCGCCTTCGTCGAGGCGACCTATGGCGCGGTGACGCCGGCGGCCTTCCGGGCGCGGCCGCCGATCGATCCGGCCCACGCCGCCTCGACGTTCGCGCTACTCGAGACGCACGCCGCCAACCAGCGCATCCAGGCACGCCTCGAACCCGAGCGGCAGCACCGCCAGCTGGCCGACGTCGACGCGCACCGCGCCAGCGTGGTCGCCGCGCTCGAGGCGATGACCGCCGAAGCGACGCGGCTCGAGGGCCTGCTGCGCCAGGTCGAGCACTCGCCCGCCTACCGCGTCTTGCACTGGGTGCGCCGGCTCGCAGGTCGATCGTGACGGTGTCCTTCATCCTCGCCGGCGCGGTGTGGCCGGAGGCCCGCGTCCGCGAGGCGCTGTCGGCCCGCATCGCCGAGGCCTGTCCCGGTGCCGCGATCGCCGATGCGCGCGAGTCGCGCGACGCGCCGCGCGGCGCCGCCGCGGTGATCGACCAGGCGATCCGCGCCGCCGCGAGCGACGTCGTGGTGGTGCTCGATCCGTGGTCACCGCTCGCCGTCGACGCGCTGCGGGCGCTGGCCGCCGCCGGGGCCGAGGGCCTGGCCATCGAGACCGGACCCGGCGTCGCCCCGCTGGCGTGGCCGCCGGCCGCGATCGGCGACGACATCGTCGCGGAACTGGCCGCCTCGCTGGACGCCGGCGC
>JBDSLU010000551.1:0-11208 GCA_039916225.1 Vicinamibacteraceae bacterium | reverse complement strand
AGCCAGCAGCAGGTGCACGAGCTGCAGCCACACCGGCGCCAGCAGCACCACATTCAGGCCGCCGAGCGCGGCCTGCGCGGCGGCGAGCAGCGCCACCCGCGAGCCCGGGCCGATGCCGGAGCGCATCTCCTCGCCATCGACCGGCAGGCGAGGCGCGACGACGATCAGCGCCAGCACGACGATGACCGCCAGCGTCGGATGAATCACCCGCAGGCGCAGCAGCACGTGCGATGTCGGGGACAGATCCTGCTGCAGCGCGTGGGCCAGCGAGGTGGCGGGGAAGAGCGTGTCGCCGAGCGCGGCGACGGCTCCGCTCACGCCGACCACCAGCACCCCCAGCGCCAGCACACCGACGATCGCCGCGCGTCCGCCGCGGCGTTCGAGCGACATGCCGACCGGACCGTCGTCCAGCCACCGCGCGGTCAGGGTCATGGCGCCGAGGAGGAGGAAGGTATTGGCGAGGTGCACGGCCATGAACAGCGCCCGGGCCAGGCTGGCGTTGTCGGCGACCAGCTCGAACAGGACGAGCCCGGCGCCGACGCCGGCTTCCGCGAGCATGAAGATCATCGACCAGGCGGCCGCGCGGCGCGCCGGGTGCCCGGCCGGGCGGGACCGCCAGACCGCCACGACCAGCGCCACGAGGGCGATCAGGGCGAGCCCGCTGGTGAGGCGATGCGTCAGCTCGATGATCGTCGCCAGGGCCGGCGCCCGCGGCACGATCTCGCCATTGCAGAGCGGCCAATGCTGGCCGCAGCCGGCGCCCGAGCCGGAGGCCCGGACGTAGGCACCCCAGCCGATCACCACCAGGTTCCAGGCGACGACGATCCACGCGAACCGGGCCAGCCGGTTCACGGCGTGCTCCGCATCGTGTGATCATACTGGCGATGACGACGCGTCACACGGTCGAGGTGGGCGGGCAGACGATCTCGTGGCTGCAATCGGGCCGGGGACGCACGGTGATCCTGCTGCACGGGTTTCCGCTGCACGCCGCCATGTGGGACGGCCTCCATGCCACCACGCCGCATGGCTGGACGCTCATCACGCCCGACCTGCGCAACTTCGGTGAATCGCGCGGCACGCCGGCGCTCTCGGTCGACGATCACGCCGCCGACGTCCTGGCGCTGCTGCGGCATCTCGGCTGCGAGGACGCCGTGATCGGCGGGCTGTCGATGGGCGGCTACATCGCGCTGGCGGTGCATCGTGTCGCGCCGCAGCGCTGCCGCTCGCTGGTGCTCGCCGACACGCGGGCCGAGCCCGACACCGACGAAGCCAAGGCCAACCGCGTGCGACTCCAGGCCACGGCACGCGAACGCGGCCCGGGCGCGGTGCTGCAGGCGATGCTCCCGAAGCTGATGGGCCCGGCCGCACAGGCGGCTGGCGCCGTGAAGGCGCAGCTCGAGACGATCGCCGGGGGCAACCAGGCCGAGGGCGTCGTCGACGGCCTCGAGGCTTTGAAGACGCGGCCGGACGCGCGCCCTGGGCTGGCGTCGATCACCTGCCCGACGCTGGTCATGGTCGGCGCCGACGACGCGCTGACCCCACCGTCAGCGGCAGAGACGCTCCGCGACGGCATCACCGGCGCCCAGCTGGTCGTCATCCCCGATGCCGGCCACATGTCCAACCTCGAGCAGCCGGTGCCGTTCGCACTGGCCCTGTGGAGCTTCCTGCGATGACCGCCCGGCACTGCTCGCGTTCCCTCGCGGCCGTGGCGACGTTCGCCGCCGCCGCGCTCCTCTCGATCGTCACGCTGGCCGCGCAGTATCCGCCGCCCTCGACAGTCGATCCGCTGCATCGGCCCTACGATCAGCTCCTCGATCTCCACGTCCGCGACGGCCTGATCTATTACCGCGCCCTCAAGGGATCGCGCGGCGGCTTCGATCGCTATGTCGCCTCGCTCGACGTGCCGACGGCGGAGTACGACGGCTGGCCACGCCCGCGGCAGATCGCGTTCTGGCTGAACGCCTACAACGCCTTCGTGATCGAGAGCGTGCTCGACGCCTATCCGATCAGCGGCCGGTCGCCGGCCTATCCGGCCAACAGCATCCGGCAGGTGCCTGGCGTGTTCGAGAAGCGCGTGCGGCACGCCGCCGGGCGTCGCCTGACGCTCGACGACATCGAGAAGTCGGTGGTCGCCGGCTTCGGCGATCCGCGCCTGTTCCTGGCCCTCGGGCGCGGGGCGTTGGGTGGGGGACGCCTGCGCAGCTCCGCCTACAGCACCGACACGCTCGACGCCGACCTGAAGCAGGTCGCCGCCGAGTGCGTCACCCGGCACGAATGCGCGTCGATCGACGCCAGCGGCCAGGCGCTGACGGTGACCGCGGTCTTCAGCTGGCGTGAAGCCGAGTTCGTCAAGGCGTTCGGCGACGACGCCCAGTCGCCCTATCCGGGCCGCAGCCCGATGGAGCGCGCGATCCTGCACGTGCTGGCGCCGCACTTCCTGCCTGGCGAGCGGCAGACGCTGGCGAAGAACGATTTTGCCGTCCGTTTCACGCCCTTCGACTGGCAGCTGAACGACCTCACCGGCGGCCGTCCCCGCTAGCGGCTCACGCCTGTGGCGCCCCCGCCGATTTACTCGGGGAAGGCGCCCACAGTTGCTCGACCACGTCGCTCCCTCCTCCACTCCCGTCATCGCGGATAACGGCGCCAACGGCGGCGCTGCCGCGGTGCCGCATGCCCGCTGGCTTCGCATCAGCGTCACGCGCGCCAACCGCGTCGTGGTGCAGGTCTGCTTCCCGTCATACGCGGTGCTGAGCCTCGCCGACCTGGTTCCGGACGATGTCCGGGTGCGGGTGGTGGCCGACCAGGTCGATCTCGAGAGCGTCGCCGCCGACGCCGCCGCGCGCGGGTGCCCGGCCGGCGAGCTGTTCTCGGTCAAGTCCGGCGAGCACGGCGTTCGCGCCTGGCTCGACTAGGCCCGCCGCCGATCGGCGGTCGGCAACTGCCAAGCTCCAAGCTCCAACCTCCAAATTCTGTTGGCCGCCGCGAGCGCCGTTTTGGTCGTCGGGAATTGGCAATTGGGAGTTGGCGGTGAGGTTCCCGCGGGGACGGCCCCACGCCTGGCTCTGATATCGTCTCCGCGTGGAGCGGCTGGTCTGGACCCCGTCCGAGGTCGTCGACGTCGACGGGCCGCGCGCGATGCTGCGCGCCTACCTCGAGCAGCGCGACGTCCGGACGCTGCTCGCGACCCGGTATCGCGGCCGCGTCGCCGCCGCCTGTGACGTCGGCTGCGGCTTCGGCCGGATGACGTCGCTGCTCGGCGAGTTCGCCGACACGGTCGTCGGCTTCGAGCGCGAGCCCGGCCTGGTGTCGACGGCGCGCGGGCTGATGCCCGGCATCGACGTCCGCCACATCGAACGGCTCGCCCAGCTGCCCGCGTCCGACGCCACCTTCGACATCGGCCTCGTCTTCACCGTGCTGCAGCACGTGCCGGAGCCCGGGGTCCTCGATGTCGTCGCCGAGATCCTGCGCCTCATGAAGCCGGACGGCACGCTGCTCCTGTGCGAGGAAACCGACGTGACGCTCGAGGCGGGCGATCGGGCGCACGGCGAACTCGGCTACACCTGCGGCCGCGCTCCGGAAGTCTACGGACGCTGGCTCTCGCCGTGGCGGCTGGTCGCTGCCAAGCCGCGCCTCATCGAACCCGACTACCCGCGCCCCGACGTCGGTGCCTACATGCTCTTCGTCGGCCCGGACGCCGACCTGCCGGCGCGCTGATTGTTGTCATGGATCTCCAGCTTCGCGACACCGTCGCCATCGTCACCGGATCGAGCCGCGGTCTCGGCCTGGCCAGTGCCACCGCCCTTGCCGCCGAAGGGGCGCGGGTCGTCCTGTGCGGCCGCGACGCGGCCCGGCTCGAGGCGGCGCGCGTACAGGTCGTCGCCGCCGCTGGTTCGTCGGGCGGCGATCGCGTCCTGGCGGTGCCCGTCGACCTGTCGACCGTCGACGGTCCGGCGTCGCTCGTCGAGCGCGCGGCGGCCCATTTCGGCGGCGTCGACGTCCTGGTCAACAACGTCGGCATGGCCAAGGGGGCCGGCCTGGTCGACACGCCGGACGCGGCCTGGCAGGAAGCACTGGACTACACGCTGTATCCGGCCGTCCGCGCCTCCCGCGCCGCGGTGCCGCACATGATCCGCCGCGGCGGCGGATCGATCGTGCTGATCGCCTCGATCTACGGACGCGAGGCCGGCGGGCGGCTCACCTACAACGTCGTCAAGGCAGCGGAGATCAGTCTGGGCAAGGCGCTCGCGCGCGAGCTGGCGGCGAAGAACATCCGCGTCAACACCATCGCCCCCGGCTCGATCCTCTTCCCGGGTGGCTCGTGGCACCAGCGTCAGCAGGCGGATCCGGCCGGCATCGCCGATTTCGTCACCCGCGAACTGCCGTTCGGGCGCTTCGGGCGCGCGGAGGAAGTCGGCGACGCCGTCGCGTGGCTCTCCTCGCCGCGGGCGAGCTGGGTGAGCGGCGCGTGCATTCCGGTCGACGGCTGCCAGGGACGCTCCAACATTTGAGGATGCGATGAACGAGCTGATGGCGGCCGCGTCGAGGGGAATCGAAGCCGCGGCCGACGCGCTGTTCATGCCGTGGATCGTGGTCCTGCTGTTCGGGGCCGGCCTGTTCCTCACGGTCCGCTACCGCTTCGTCCAGTTCCGCCGCTTTCCCGACGCGCTGCGCGCGGCGATGGGGCGCGAGTCGTCCGCCACCCGCGGGGCGCTGACGCCGTTCCAGGCGTTCATGACCGCGCTCGCCGCGTCGATCGGCACCGGCAACGTCGCCGGCGTCGCCACGGCGATCATCTCCGGCGGGCCTGGCGCGCTGTTCTGGATCTGGTGCTACGGCCTGGTGGCGATGGCCATCAAGCTGACCGAGGCGATCCTCGGCCGACAGTTCCGCGTGTCGAACGCCGAGGGCATCTCGACCGGCCCGATGTACTACCTGCGCGACGGACTGGGCTCGCCGGCCCTGGCCTGGATCTATGCTTTCGTCGCCGGTGTGGCGGCCCTGACGACCACGCCATTCACCCAGCCCAACTCGATCGCCGACGTCCTGCGCAAGCAGGTCGGCGTGCCGACCCTGGTCTCGGGGATCGTCCTCGCCGTCCTGACGTGGCTGGTGATCATCGGCGGCCTGAAATCGATCGGCCGCGTCGTCGAACGGCTCTCGCCGCTCAAGGTCGGGCTCTATCTGATCGGCGGGCTGGTCGTGATCGTCAGTTACGGATCACGACTGCCCGAGGTGCTCACGCTGGTCGTCACCGAGGCGTTCTCGACCCGCGCCGTCGCCGGCGGATCGGGTGGCGTCGCGATGCTGGTCGCGCTGCGCTACGGGCTGGCCCGCGGCATCTACGCCAACGAAGCCGGTTACGGCACCGCGGCCGTCGCCTACGGGACGGCCGGCAGCCGCGAGCCGGTGCAACAGGGGCTGCACGCGGTGCTCGAAGTGTTCATCGTCTCGTTCGTCACCTCGACGATCAGCGCGCTGGCGCTGCTGCTGACGGGGGCGTGGCAGGGCACCGAGCGCGGCGCCGGCGCGGTCGTGGTCGCCTTCGAAGCGGCGATGCCCGGCGTCGGCGGGTGGGTAGTAACCTTCTGCGTCTTCCTGTTCGGCTACACCACGCTCATCGGCTGGGCCTACTACGGCGAGCAGTTCCTCGAGTACCTGCTCGGCCGCCGCGTCACGGTGCCGTATCGGTGGATCTACTGCCTGCTGATTCCGTTCGGCGCGGTGTCGAAGGTCGACGTCGTGTGGGCCTGGGGCGACCTGATGAACGCCCTGCAGGTGTTCCCGAACATGGTCGGCCTGGTCGGGCTCAGCGGCCTGGTGGCGGCTCTGCTCGCGGGACGTACAGCGCCAGCGGACCCTCGCGCGCCACGAGAGTGAGCCCGAGCAGGTCGATCGAGAAGTCGACCAGCCCCGGCGAGGCGAGCGTCTCGTCGATGACCACGTAGCCCAGACGTGAGCGCCGCAGGAACTCGTCGGCCCGACCACGCGCCGCCACTTCCTGCTCGGCGGTCAGCTCGCGTCCCTCGCTCAGCGTGAACAACGCGCTCAGGACCGGGGCCCGGCTGGCATCGCGGCGGCGCCGCGGCGACACGCGGGACAGATAGCCGCCGATGATCGCCTTGCCGTGCGCGGTCTGGAAATACTGGGTGCGCGCCGAGAAGTTCCCCATCGAGCTGGTGCCGTCACGGAGGCCCACCGGCAGCTCGAGGACGCGGATGTCGGGCCGGGGATCGCTGGCGATGGCCTGGTAGAGGGCCGGGATGCTGGCCGAGTAGAGCGTCCGCGGTCCGGGAATCAGCTCGATCGCCAGCAGCACGCCGACCGTCGCCAGGATCTGACGGCGCCGTTCGGGGTAGCGGCGGCCGAGGTGGGCGAGCGCCTGGGCCAGGAGGATGGCCACGCACATCGCGACGAGCACGCTGAAGCGACCGGGCGAGCGCACCATGCCGAGGATCGGAACGTAGCGCAGCACGCTCCACGGCATCGGGATTTGCGTGTTGATGCCGGCGACGTAGACGAACGGGCCGAGCGCGAGCAGGGCGTAGAAGACGGTCGCGCCGATGCGGATCCGTGACGGCCGCCAGCCGAAGCGCGCCCAGGCCGCGATCAGCAGGGCGATCGCCACCAGCGAGACCGATCCCACGGCCTCGGGGAACGCGTCGCCGCGCTGCGCCCATCCCGTCAGCCAGTCCTGCATGGTGGCGCCCCACAGGGCGTGATTGGGGTTGGGCAGGATCAGCGCGAGCAAATCGACGCCGCGCGGGCTGCTCCGCCACAGCGGCGCCGACAGGTCGGCGTTGCCGCTGAACACCTGATCGCCGAACGCGTAGAGGACCGGGGCCAGCAGCAGAGCCATGACGACGCCGGCGGCGGCGATGGCCCGGGCCGTGGCGAACGGGCGCGAGTCGGGGCGCAGCGACAGTCGCGGCCGCCGGGTGAGCACCAGCCGGGCGAGCACCAGCACGGTGAGGATCAGCATCGGCGTGTAGAGCGTGTTGGCGCGGATGCTGATGCCGAGGACGCTCACGGTGCCGCCACCGCGCAGCGCGATGGCCAGGACGAAGCTGCCCAGCGCGACGAGCAGCACATCCAGGGTGCGGCGCAGGCCGACGATCCGGATGACCGGCATGTCGACGGCGCGCTCGATGCTGACGAACTGGATGAGCAGGTTCACGCCCGCCATCAGCAGACAGAAGATGCCGTAGTAGGCGTCCGAGCAGGTGGCCCAGGCCACGACCGCGCCGAGCGCGAAGGCGTAGCGGACCTGCCCGGTGGCTCCGAGCCGCCGTAGCAGCAGCGCGAAGATCGGCAACGGCGCCGCGGCCACGAGGCTGTAGTGGCCGACACCCCGGGCAATCAGCACCGGCGACAGCGCGAACACCAGACCCGCCAGCAGCGATTCGGCGTCGCGGCCGGTCATCTCGCGCGTGAGCAGCCAGGCGGCATAGCCCGAGAGCGCGATGTTGAAGAGGAAGACGAGATTGAACGCCGCGACCAGGCCGACCAGCGGGATCAGGGGCCAGGCCAACACGTTGGCCGCGGTCGTGTAGTTGTGCAGGCTGAGGTTGGCGGGGGGGGCGTCGGGCGTGCCGCCCAGGATCGACGTCGTGTAGAAGGGCAGCCGGCCTTGTTGCAGCTCGTGCGTGAAGACCCAGGCGTTCCAGACGTAGACGCCGGTGTCGCCGCCCGGAGGGCCGGTGAAGGCGTCGTCGAGATGACGCACCAACGGCCACGTGGCGACGATGGCCACGAGAAGGAACCCCACGAAGATGGCGGCGTGCCGCCCCACGCGACGGGCCATAAGGCAGAGCTAGGGACGGGAATCCTAGCATTACTGCGACGTGCGGCAGATGAGGCGCGGCAAACGGGCGGTTCCCACCCGCTTTCGCCTCTTGATCGTGCCGGCGTCGGCTGCTACGGTGTGTGGACACGACATGCCCCCGCCGCCCTCGTCCCGCAACACCCTGGACCGGACGTTGGTGCCAGCGCCGTCGGCGGCTTTGCCGATCACCAAGTCGGCGAACACGGAACAGGCGATCCTCGACGCGCTGGCCCGTCTCGGGCCGGGTACCGGCGGTACGCGCGCCCTCCTCGAGGCCCCGACGGCCGGACCCGGCACGGCGGTGCCCGGCGAAGGCCTGCTCGACCCGCACGCCACCGTTTCGGGCGACGTCGTGGTCACCGCTGTCCGGCGCCTGCCAGCGGCGCCGGCGATGTTCGCGCCGATGCCCGAGGGCCTCGATGGGCGGCTGGTCGGGGCGCTGGCGACGCGCGGCATCCGTGAGCTCTACACCCATCAGGCCGAGACGATGGCGCACGCGCTGGCCGGGCGGAGCGCCGTCGTGGTCACGCCCACCGCGTCGGGCAAGACACTCTGCTTCAACGGTCCGGTCCTCGACGCCATCCTCAAGGACACGTCGACGCGGGCGCTCTACCTCTACCCGACCAAGGCCCTGGCGCAGGATCAGCTCGCGGAACTGCACGGTCTGGTCGAGCTGATCGACACCCAGGCGGCCGGCGTGGACAGCGACGGGCCCGAGGCTGCCGGCGCGCGGGCGGCCACCCCGCCCTCCATCGGTGTGTTCACCTACGACGGCGACACGCCGCAGGACGCCCGCCGGGCGGTCCGCGGCCGCGCGCACATCGTCCTGAGCAATCCCGACATGCTGCACGCCGGGATCCTGCCGCACCATCCGCGCTGGGCCAAGCTGTTCGAGAACCTGCGCTTCGTCGTGATCGACGAGCTGCACGCCTACCGCGGCGTGTTCGGCAGCCATCTCGCCAACATCCTGCGCCGGCTGCGGCGCGTCTGCCGCCACTACGGATCGTCGCCGGTCTTCATCTGCACGTCGGCGACGATTGCCAACCCGGTCAACCTCGCCGAGCGCCTCACCGAGACGCCGATGGCGCTGGTCGATCGCAGCGGCGCGCCGCGGGCGGAGAAGTTCTTCGCCTTCGTCAATCCGCCGGTGGTCAACAGCCAGCTCGGGATCCGGCGCTCCTACCTGGCGGAGACCCGCCGCGTCACGCTGGAGTTCCTGCGGCGCCACCTGCAGGTGATCGTGTTCGCGCAGAGCCGCCTGGCGACGGAAATCCTCACCACCTACCTCAAGGAGGACTGCCAGGGCCCGCCCGGCGCGCCGGAAATGGTGCGCGGCTACCGGGGCGGCTACCTGCCGCTGCGCCGGCGTGAGATCGAACGCGGGCTGCGCGAGGGCACGGTCCGGGCAGTGGTGTCGACGAGCGCGCTTGAGCTCGGCATCGACATCGGGGCCCTCGATGCGTCGATCATGGCTGGCTATCCGGGGACGATCGCGGCGACGTGGCAGCGCGCTGGCCGGGCCGGGCGCCGCGCCGGCCGATCGGCGGCGGTGCTGGTCGCCTCGAGCGCGCCGCTCGATCAGTTCATCGTCCGCCATCCGGACTACTTCTTCGGCGCGTCGCCGGAGCAGGCGCTGGTCAACCCCGACAACCTGCAGATCCTGCTCGATCACATCAAGTGCGCGGCCTTCGAACTGCCGTTCCAGGAGAAGGAGCGCTTCGGCGAGGAAGACCTCGAGGCGGTGCTCGGTCTGCTCGGCGAGGAGGGCTTCGTCCACCAGGCCGACGGGCAGTGGAACTGGACGCACGAGTCCTATCCGGCCGACGCGGTCAGCCTGCGGTCGGTGTCGTCGGACAACGTCGTCGTCGTCGATGTCACCGTCGATCCGCAGGTCATCGCCGAGACCGACTTCACCAGCGCTCCGTCGATGCTGCACGAGAAGGCCATCTACATCCTCGAAGGGCAGCTGTTCCACGTCGAGCGTTTCGACTTCGATCACCGCAAGGCCTACGTCAAGCGCGTCGACTGCGACTACTACACCGACGCCATCAAGTACTCGAAGGTCACGATCCTCGACGAGCGCAGCCGTCCCGTTGCCGACGACGCCGTGGCGCGGCGAGCCGTGCCGATTCCTGGCGCGCACGGCGAGGTCCACGTCGTGGCGCGGGTCATCGGCTTCAAGAAGATCCGCTTCTACACCAACGAGAACGTCGGCTCGGGCGAGTTGGACCTGCCCGAGCAGCAGATGCACACGACGTCGTACTGGCTGACGGTCCCGAAGGACCTGCTGGCCTCGCTGCCGTACGACAGCGAAGCGAAGCGCGACGGCGTGAGCGGGATGGCCCAGGCGATGCGGACGATCGCGCAGCTGCTGCTGATGTGCGATCGCAACGATCTCGGCGTCTCGGTCAACGCCGAGGGCGACCCGGGAACGGGCGCCGCCCCGGTCGACCCCGGTGCGGTTCCGCGCGAGTCTGGCCCTCGGGGCGCCGAAGCCTCGGCGGAGGCGCCGCGGATCTTCATCTACGACAACTATCCCGGCGGGATCGGCTTCAGCGGGCCCCTGTTCGAGGTTCAGGATCGGCTGCTCGAGGCCAGCGCCGATCTGATCGCGAGCTGCGAGTGCGAGCGCGGCTGTCCGTCGTGCGTCGGGCCGATCGGCGAGATCGGGCCGCGCGGCAAGCGCGTCGCGCTCGACCTGCTCGAACGGCTCACCGGGCGTGTCGCGGTGGCGGCGGTGGCCCGGCCGGCCATCGACGACGGCGAGGTCCCGTTCTAGTGGTCGCCCGGGGCCTGCGATGAGCACCCTCGATCGCCTGCGCGCGCTGGTCCGGGGCACCGGCCCGGCATCGACCGGCCCGGCATCGACCGGTCTGGCATCGACCGGTCCGGCGTCCACCGGCCTGGGCTCGGCGGGCGCCGGCACGGCCCGCGCGCGCGAGCTGACCTACGAACCGGTCGGCGACGACGGCCTGCCGCTGGTCGACGCGCCGCTGTCGGCGTCGCTGGCGGGGGCCACCGAGATCGATGGGCCGCTCGGCAAGGCGCTGGTCGTCGAGCGCCACTACGCGCCGGCCGACTGGCATGGCTCGCTGCAGCTGCGCGACGCGCGGGTGACGCCGGACGACGTGGCGCTGATCGGCCGCGATCCGGCGGCGGCCGACGCGCCACGGGCGCGCATCCTGTATCTCGATCTCGAGACGACCGGCCTCTCCGGCGGGGCCGGCACCGTTGCGTTCCTGGTGGGGTGTGCGCTGTCGCGCGAGGACGGCAGCTTCCTGATCCGACAGTTCGTCCTTCCGAGCTTCGCTGCGGAGAAGGCGCTGATCGGCGCCGTCAGCGAGTGGGCGCGGGCCGAGGCGGCGGTGCTCGTCACTTACAACGGC
>JBDSLU010000550.1:0-7929 GCA_039916225.1 Vicinamibacteraceae bacterium | reverse complement strand
ACTAATATTGTTCCGGCCGCGCTCTCACGCGCGGCCGCGGGCCGCCCGTTGGCGCGTTCGGCAGCTCTTCGCGGCGCTGGGCGCGCCGCGGCGCCTCACGCGGGGCGGCATGAGCTGGCGGTCGCGTTCACGCGCGGCGAACCTGTCAACGATGTCATGCGGGGGACAGCCGGCCGTCAGCGGCCGGCCCGTATGGTCTCTATAGAACGCGGCCGCAGTGCGGGGCCATCGCCCCGGCGGCCGGTTGCTCACAAGGAGACCATCATGCGCATCTTCCCGCTCGCCACCACCGCCAGCATTCTCGCCCTCGCCGCCACCACTGCCTTCGCCGCGCCGGCCAAGAAGGAATCCTGGGCCACCGGACAGATCGGCAGCGTCGACACCGCGGCCCGGTCGGTCGTCGTCAAGCAGGGCACGCACGCGATGACCTTCGCGCTGGCCCCCGACGCTACGCTGACGCAGGGCGCCACCACCATCCAGCTGTCGGATCTTGCCGGCGACGCCGGCAAGGCGGTCAAGATCCGCTACACGATGAACGGCACCACCAAGCTCGCCGACCGCGTCCAGGTGGCGGCGGCGAAGATGGCGGCCAAGAAGGGCTGACCGTCCACGATCGTCCGCTCCGATGGGCGTCGGAGCGGGCGCGGCGCGGTCACGGGGGTGGCGTCGGGCCATGCCCGTGGCCGCGGGCCGGCAGCGTCAGCGTGAAGGCGCTGCCCTGGCCCGGCGTCGAGGCCACGTCGACGCGGCCGCCATGCGCTTCGACGATCGCCTTCACCAGCGACAGTCCCAGACCAAGGCCGCGCGCCGATCGGCTGGCGTCGCCGCGATACAGGCGATCCCACACGAAGGGCAGGTCGGCGGGGCCGATGCCGACACCGGTGTCGCGGATGGTGACGGTGACCGTTTCCGGCGTCGCCGCGGCCCCGATGTCGACCCGGCCGCCCGCGTCCGAATACTTCACCGCGTTCTCGATCAGGTTGGCGACGACCTGGCGCAGCCGCGTCCGATCGGCCACCAGCCGCAGCGCCGGATCGATGCGCGACGCAACGGCGATGCCGCGATCCTCGGCGTCGTCGGCATGGAGCGCCAACGCCTCGTCCACGACGGCCGCGACGAACAGCGGCTCGGGCGTCAGCCGCAGCGTTCCGGTCTCGGCTTCCGAGATGTCCATCAGCGCCGTCAGCGTGGCGTTGACCCGGTCGACCTCTTCGAGCGCACGCCCGAGGCCATCGCGCAGCGCCGCCGGCTCCTGCTCATCGAGCGCACCTTCGGCGACGTTGCGCAGTCGCGTCAGCGGCGTGCGCAGGTCGTGCGCGACGTTGTCGAGTGCGCCGCGCATGCCACGCACGAGGCGCTCGAGCCTGGCCAGCAGCGTGTTGATGCGGTCGCCGAGCCGGTCGAGCGGATCGCGTGTCCCGCGCGTCGCGACGCGCGTGTCGAAGCGGCCGGTCTCGAGGATGGCGTGGGTGGCGGCTTCGAGCGCGCGCACTGGATACAGCGCAAGGTAGCTGACGAAGGCCCCGCCGGCGATGGCGATGATCGCCACGACGAGGCCGACTTCGAGGGCGCGGGCGCGGAAGTGGGCCAGCACCTCGTCGCGGACGCGCGAGCTGCGGCCGACCTGGACCGTGATGCCGCGGGGCAGCCGTCGCGTGCCGACCTCGAGCGAGCTGTCGTCAATCGGGTTGGCGAGCTCGACCCAGCCCGCCGGCGACGTCCGGACATCGTCGAGCGCGCCGAGATCGAAGCCGCTCCAGCCGGGCGGCTGGGCGAAGTAGATGATGTCCGCCTTGTCGTTGGTGACGCGCACCAGCAGCCGCTCGTGACGGCCCTCGCTCTCGTCGGCGTCGACCAGCGCCCGCAGGCCATCCAGGCCGCTGCGCTGATAGGCCACGCCGTAGCGCTGCAGCATCGACTCGAGCACCTCGCGGTCCTGCGCCGCCAGGGCCCGGCCGAGCAGCAGGTAGGTGAAGGAGAGCAGCACGGCGGCGCTGAGCGCGAACAGGCCGGCGTACCACAGGCCCAGCCGCAGCGTCAGCGCGGTGCGAAGGCCTTCACTCCACCTTGAGGACATAGCCGACGCCGCGAACGGTGTGAAGCAGCCGGGGCACGAAGGTCCGGTCGATCTTGTCGCGCAGGCGATGGACCAGCACGTCGACGGCGTTGGTGCCGGTGTCGAAGCTGTAGTCCCACACGTGCGAGACGATCATCGCCTTCGACATCACGCGTCCGGGCTGCCGCATCAGGTATTCGAGCAGCGCGAACTCGCGCGGTCGCAGCTCGATGGGCGTGCCGGCGCGCTCGACCTTGCGGGTGAGGCGATCGAGGCGCAGATCGGCCACCGTCAAGGTGGTCGCCTCGACGGCGCGCTGGCCGCGCCGGGTGATGGCCTGAAGGCGGGCGAGCAGCTCGGCGAACGCGAACGGCTTGGCGAGATAGTCGTCGCCGCCGGTCTGCAGGCCCTTGACGCGATCGTCGACGCTGTGCCGGGCGCTGAGAAAGAGCACCGGCGTGGTGATGGCGGCGTGGCGGAGCGCCGTGACGAGGCTGAGGCCATCGAGGCGCGGCAGCATCACGTCGACGACGGCGGCGTCGTAGGCGCCGGCCTGGGCCAGCTCGAGTCCGGCGACGCCGTCTTCGGCGACGTCGACGGCGAACCCCTCCTGCCGCAGTCCCGTGGCGATGAACCCGGCGATGCTGCGATCGTCTTCGACGACGAGGACCCGCATGGTGTGCTGGAACCGTTGGCTACGACGAGCCGCGCAAGACCTGCTGCACCTTGCGCACGAAGGCCCGCGGCCCGAACGGCTTCTGCAGGAACGCTTCCTGCTCGTTGCGAAGGCCGAGGTGCAGGATCGCGTCGTCGGAATAGCCGGAGATGAAGAGCACGCGCAGCGCCGGCCGATCGGATTCGATCTGGCGGGCGAGGTTGGGGCCCGACTGGCCGGGGAGCACGGCGTCGGTGACCAGCAGGTCGAGGGCCGGCTCCTCGGCGAGGATGGCCAGCGCCTCCTGCGCGTCGGCCGCGTCGCGGACGCGGTGTCCGACCCGCTGCAGGCTGCGGGCGAGCAGCCGCCGCAGGGCGGCGTCGTCCTCGATCAGGAGGATCGAGGCGCTCTCGACTGGCGTGGCCGGGCGGGGCGCCGCGATGCCGGCGTCGACGGCGGCGTCGGCCGTCGCCGGCAGGAAGACGTGGAACGTCGTGCCCTGACCCGGCTCGCTCTCGACGTCGATGAAGCCGCCACTCTGCTTGACGATCCCGTAGACGGTGGCGAGGCCGAGGCCGGTGCCGCGGCCGGCGGGCTTGGTCGTGAAGAACGGCTCGAAGATGCGGGCCTGGGTGTCGGCGTCCATGCCCATGCCGGTGTCCCGCACCGAGAAGCGGACGTAGGCACCGGCCGGCGCCTGCGATCGCTCCGGCGAAGCGGCGTCGATGGTCGCGTTGCCCGTCTCGATGGTCAGCGTGCCACCGTCGGGCATGGCGTCGCGGGCGTTGACGGCCAGGTTCATCAGTACCTGTTCGAGCTGACCGCGGTCGGCCTTGACGTGCCACAGGTCCGGATCGCTCGATGCGCTCCAGCGGATGTGCTCCCCGAAGACGCGGGCAATCATCCGCTCGAAGTCGCGGACGACCTGACCGAGATCGAGGATCTTGAGATCGAGCATCTGCCGGCGGCTGAAGGCCAGCAGCTGTCGGCTCAGCGAGGCGCCATGCTGCGCCGCCTTCTGGATCGCCTCGAGATCGAGCCGGGTATCGCTGCCGGTCGGCGCGTCGTCGATCAGGATCTCGGAGAAGCCGAGGATGGCGGTGAGGATGTTGTTGAAGTCGTGGGCAACGCCGCCGGCGAGCTGGCCGATGCTGTCCATCCGCTGCGCCTGCTGCAGCGCCTGCTCCATCCGCCGGCGCTCGGTGACGTCGCGACCGGTCAGCAGGATGCCGCCCATGTCGGTGCGGCCGGCGAGGCTGGTCACGCCGATCTCGAGCACGCGCCAGTCGCCGGTGCGCGGCCGCACTCGAAGCTGGGCGGGCAGCGGCCGCCCTTCGCGCAGCGCGCCGCGCAGGAACGCGTCGGCGGCCGCGGCGTCCTCGGGGTGGATCACGTCGAGGCACGGGCGCCCGACCAGCTCGCCCGGCTGGTAGTCCAGCAGGTGGCGCACCGACGGGCTGACGTAGCGGATCACGAGCGCATCGTCGACGACGAGGACGACGTCGGAGATGTGCTCGAGGAGGAGCTGCGCCCGTTCCTCGCTCTTCCGCAGCGCCTCTTCGGCGCGGCGCCGCTGCCAGCGCTCGCCGGCGCGATCGACCGTCGTCAGCAGCTTGTCCGGCGGGACCGGCTTGACCAGGTAGTCGTAGGTTCGCTGCCGCAGCGCGCGCAGCGCGCTCTCGATGCTCGCGTTGCCGGTGAGCACGATCGTCTGCGTCAGCTCTGACAGCGCCGAGAGGCGATCGATGACCTCGACGCCGTCCATGTCGGGCAGCTTCAAGTCGACGAGGGCGACCGCAGGCAGCTCCTGTTCGACCAGGGCCAGGCCTTCGCGGGCGCTGTTGGCCGTCAGCGGGTGATAGCCGCGTCGGTCGAGGATGTCGCGCAGCGTCCGCAGCAGCACGCTGTCGTCCTCGATGACGAGGACGGACAGTTCGCTCGGTACCGTCGTGGCGGCACTAGCGGAACGCATGCGAGAGGCGATCACGGCGACCGTGACGGATGAGCTGGCTGCGCACGTGAGCGGCCGCGCAGATGCCACCGGAGCAACCTGGGGCCCGGAGTCCCACGACCGCGACGACCCGTGAACGCATGGAGAAGGATCTACCCCGCTTGGTTGTGCCTGTGAGTGTGCCTCAAGCCGTCGCGACTCGCTACGATTTTCCGACAGCGAACGTTTCGCATATCGCACACGTGACGAAGCCGTACACGGTTGGTTGGCTGGGATCTACCGCGGCGGCAGCGCGAAGACGTGCAGCGTCGTGCCCGGCTTCGAGAGCGGCGTGTCGTGACCGCCGGCGGCGACCGCCACCATCTCGCGCCCGTCCGGCAGCGTGTAGACGAGTGGCGTCGCCCGGGCACTGGTCGGGAGTCGAGTTTTCCACAGCTCGCGGCCATCCGCGGTGCCGAACGCGCGGAAGTAGGGATCGATGGTGGCGCCGATGAACAGGACACCGCCGGACGCCACCGCGGGGCCGCCGAGGCTGGGTGAGCCCGTCGCGGCCGGTATCGCCGTCGCCGACAGGCCGACCAGTTCTCGCAGATCGCCGAGCACGCTGCGCCACGCGATCTCGCCGGTGTCGACGCGGACCGCGACCAGCTCGCCCCACGGTGGCGCCAGACACGGCCGGCCCTCGGCGCTGAGGAAGAACTCCCGCGACATCGCATAGGGCGTGCCGTCCTGTTCGGTGACCTCGGCCCGCCCCGCATCGCGCCGGGCCGCCGTGAAAGCGGCGCGCGGGATGAGCTTGACGATGGCCCCGAAGTGATTGACCGGTGCGATCACCAGCCGGTTGGTGGGGTCCCACGCCATGCCGCCCCACTGCAAGCCGCCGATGTTGCCGGGCACCTGCAGGCTGCCGCCGAGGCTCGGTGGCGTGAACATGCCCTCGTAGCGCAGCGTGCGAAACCGCGCCAGGCAGCTCTCGCGCTCGGCCGGCGTCACGCCCCAGATGTCGGCCTCGGTGATGCGCTGCGGTACCAGGCTCGCCGGCTTGGACGGGAACGGCTGCGTGGGCGCCGTCCGCTCGTCGGGCACGTCGCTCGCCGGTGCGCGGCGCTCCTCGATCGGGAAGTGCGGCGCGCCGGTGATGCGATCGAACAGAAAGAGGTGGCCGGTCTTCGAGCCGACGGCGACCGACGGCCCGCGCTGGCCGGGGAAGAGCAGCGGCGGCGACGCGACGTCGTAGTCCCAGACGTCGTGATGGACGGTCTGGAACGCCCACGCCACCTCGCCGGTCGTCGCCTTCAAGGCCACGACGCTGTTGGCGTGCGCGTTGTCACCGGGCCGGTTGCCGCCGAAGTAGTCGGGGCTGGCGCTGCCGACCGGGAGATAGACCAGGCCGCTGGCCTCGTCGACGGTCAGCAGCGACCACGTGTTGGCGCCGCCGGCGGGGGAGTCCGCCGGCAGCGGGTGGAACGTCCAGCGCAGCGCGCCGGTCTTCGCGTCGAAGCCGCGGACCTCGCCCGATGTCATGTCCAGGCGGCTGTTGTCGGCGATCGACGAGCCGACGATGACGACGTCGCGATAGACGGCCGGCGGCGACGACAGCGTCCACTCGCCCTTCCACTTCGGCGCGCGCCGCAGGCCGGCGTCGAGCCGGATCTGGCCGCCGACGCCGAAGCCCTGGCACGGCCGGCCGTCGGTGCGCATCAGGCAGGCGAGCCGCGCGTCGGCGGTGCCGGCATAGACGCGATCGGCGGCCACGACCACGCCGCGGTTGGCGAAGTCGCCGTAGTTCAGGGTGCGATCGACAGCGAGATCGACGCGCCACGTCTCCGTGCCCGTCGCGGCGTCGAGGGCGACGACGAGGCCGCCCGGCGTCGAGAGATACAGCCGGCCGTCGGCGTAGACCGGCGTGGCCTCGAAGGCCGGCTTGCGTCGCCACGGCGGGACGGGCTCGGTCGATTCGCGCGTGTCGTAGCGCCAGGCCTCGACGAGACCGCCGACGGTCTGCGGGGTGATTCGCGCCGGGGCCGGAGCAGGCTGCGCGCCGACGGTCGTGGCGGTGAGCAGCAGTGCAGGCAGCAATCGCATGGCAGGGTTGGACGGAGGAGCGCTGGGGATGGTTTCCTGGGTCGGCATCGGTGCCGGTTCCAGGGACTACGAGTGTGGGACGGAGGGTCGCCGGGTGAAGGCGCCGCGCCGGACCTTGGCCCGGACGCGATAGAGATCGCGGAGCATCTGGATCGAGTGGGGCACCACGCGCAGCTTCGACGCCTGGCCGAAGTGCCACTCGATCGGGACCTCCAGGACCCGCCAGCCTTGCGCGCGCGCGCTGGCCAGGAGCTCGACGTCGAAGGCCCAGCCCTCGATCGCCGTCGTCGGCAGCACCGCTTCCGCCGCCGCCGCGGTGAACAGCTTGAAGCCGCACTGCGTGTCCTGGATGCCGGGCAGCACCATCGCCCGGACCAGCATGTTGAAGACCCGTCCGAGGAGGTGACGGCGCAGCGGTTCGCCGACGCGGACGGCCCCCGTGCCTTCCCGGCTGCCGATGGCGATGTCGCACTGCGACGGCAGGACGGCGAGGAAGCGCGTGATCTGCGCCGGCGGCATGGCGAGATCGGCGTCGCACAGGAAGCGGCGGCCGCCCTGGGCGGCAAGCAAGCCGTCTCGAACCGCCGCGCCCTTGCCGCGGTGCGGCAGGCGCAGGCAGCGGACCCGCGGCTCGCGGGCGCTGACGGCGGCGACGATGGCGGCGGTGTCGTCGGCCGAGCCGTCATCGGCGACGACGATCTCCCACGGCAGCGGCAGGCGCTCGAGCGTCGCCAGCAGGCGATGGAGCGTCGGGCCGATCCGGCCGGCCTCGTTGTAGGCCGGAATGACGACCGACAGATCGATGGCGCCCGGTCCCGTTGCGCCAGGCCCAGTCACACTCGGCCCAGTCACGCTCCGCCCTCCACCGGGCCGCCGACCGAGCGCGCGCCGGCACGCACGGCGTCGTCGACGCAGGCGCCGAGCGGACCGGGCAGCAGGACGACGAAGCCCGGCCGCACGCTGATCGCCGGCGGGATCGGCCGGTTGTCGTGGAGCAGTCGGAGGGCGAGATCGCTGAAGGCGCGGCTGGACAGGACCACGGCCCGCGGCCGGCTGGTCGACAGCGTCGCCGGCTGCAGCGCCGGATCGTCCAGCTCGACGCGATCCCAGCTGCCGCTCGACAGCAGGTAGTAGGCGTAGGGATGCGGGATCGGGTCGGCGGACACGGCGTAGGCACCGCCG
>JBDSLU010000549.1:0-2943 GCA_039916225.1 Vicinamibacteraceae bacterium | reverse complement strand
CTTTCGTAGAGATCCGGCACCGAGAAGACGGCGTCGGTGAGGGCCGTCCAGAAGCGGCCGGGGGCGATGGCGTTGACGGTCACGCCGTCCTTGGCCCACTCGAGCGCCAGCTGCTTGGTGAGCTGCTTCATGCCGCCCTTACTCATCGCGTAGAGCGTCACGTTGGGCACCGCGAACTCGAACGTCAGCGAGCCGATGTTGATGATGCGTCCGTGCTTCTGGGCGCGCATCACCCGGCCGGCCTCGACCGAGGCGAAGAACGCGCTCTTCAGGTTCACGTCCATCAACTGGTGGTACTCGGCTTCGGTGAAGCTGTCGGCCGGGCGGCGAATGTTCATGCCGGCGCCGTTGACCAGAATGTCGAGGCGGCCGAGCCCTTCGGTGGTCTTCGCCACCATCGCCTTCACCTGCTCGACGTTCGAGACGTCGGCCTCGATCGTGATGGCGCGCCGCCCGGCCCTGCGGACCAGTTCGGCGGCGCCCTCGAGGGTGGACGCGGTGCGGGCGGCGAGGGCGATGTCGGCGCCGTGGTGGGCGAGGGCGAGGGCCACGCCCAGGCCGAGGCCGCGGCTGCCGCCGGTCACGAGCGCCACCTGGCCATCCAGCCGGAAGCTGGGCATCTGGAATTCGTCGTCGCGGGGACGGACTCGAGTGGTCATAAGGGGCCGATTGTAGCCGCAGAGCGGCGGCCGCCGCGCGCCCCGGCGCCGCCGGCCCGGTTGTAGAGTGGTCCTCGTGCGACCCATGGCGCGATTCACCAGCGGCGATCCCTCCCGTCCGACCTGGACGCCGGAGGGCGGTTCGGTGGAGCTCGACACGCCGCGCGCCGTCCACGTCGCGAGGCGCCTCGAGGACGTGATCGCCGTCGTCGCCGAGGCCGATCGGGCGGCGGCGCGCGGCCAGTGGGCGGCGGTGGTCATCGCCTACGACGCAGCGGCGGCGTTCGAGCCGGCGATGGCGGCCGCCATCCACCGCGACGTGGCCGCCGCCGGGCTGCCGCTGGCCTGGGTCGCGGTGTTCGACGAGGCGTCGGTGTTCCATCGGCCGGGGCCGGTCCCGCCGCACCCGTCGCCGCACGCGGCGGCGCGTGTTCCCGCGGCTGCGGTCGCGCCGGCGCCGTGGACGCCGTCCCTGTCGCGCGAGCGCTTTGCCGCGGCCATCGCGCGGGTCGCGGCGTTCATCGCTGCCGGCGACACCTATCAGGTGAACTACACGTTCGCGCTCGAACGCGAGGGCGCCGGGCCGATCGAACCGGGCGACCTCGACGCCTGGATCGACGCGCTGTGCACGGCGCACGCCGCCGGCTACGGGGCGCGCATCGATCTCGGTGACGCCGTCGTCCTGAGCGCCTCGCCCGAACTGTTCGTCGAGCGCCGCGGCGATCGACTCGAGGCCCGGCCGATGAAGGGCACCAGCCCGCGCGGGCGCTGGCTCGAAGAGGACCTGGCGTGCCGTGACGCCCTGCTCGGCAGCGAGAAGGCGCAAGCCGAGAACGTGATGATCGTCGACCTGTTGCGCAACGATCTGGGCCGGCTCGCGGTGACCGGCTCGGTGCGCGTGGCGGCGCTCTTCACCGCCGAGGCCTATCCGACCGTGTGGCAGCTCACCTCGTCGATCGAAGCGACGCTGCCGGCGGGCTCATCGACCCCACTGCCGCCTGACCAGCCAAACGCGCCAGCCGCGCCGGTCGGGATCGTCGATCTGATGCGCGCGTTGTTTCCGTGCGGGTCGGTGACCGGCGCCCCGAAGATCCGGACGATGGAGATCATCTCCAAGCTCGAGTCCGAGCCGCGCGGCGTCTATACCGGCGCCATCGGACTGGTCCGTCCGGGCGGCGACGCGGTCTTCTCGGTCGCCATCCGGACCCTGGTCGTCGATCCCGAGACCGGCGAGGCGTCGCTCGGGATAGGTGCCGGCATCGTCGCCGATTCGAAAGCCGACGAGGAATACGACGAGTGCCTGCTCAAGGGCGCTTTCGTCGATGCCCAGCCGCTGTCCGGCGCGCCGGCCGTGGTTCGCGTTCCGCCGGCGGCCCACCGCGACTTCGAGATCATCGAAACCGTGCGCGTCGAGAGTGGCGCGTGGCAGCACCTCATCGACCACCTCGATCGGATGGGCGCATCGGCCCGTTACTTCAGGTTTCCGTGGGATCGCGCCGTCGTCGAGCGCGCGGTGCGCGAGGCGCCGACGCCGTTCGGGGTGAGCCGCGGCCGGATCCGGCTGCTGGTCGACGGGCACGTCGCCGTCGAGGTGCTGCCGTTCGCGGCGTACGCGGCCACCAGGCGCGTGGCGCTGGCGCCGGCCCCGGTCGACTCGAGCGATCCGTTCCTGTGTCACAAGACCACGCGGCGAGACGCCTACACGCGGGCGCAGGCAACCCGGCCCGACGTCGACGACGTGATCCTCTGGAACACGCGCGGCGAGATCACGGAGTCGACCATCGCCAACGTCGTCGTCGAGCTCGGCGGGGAGCGGTGGACGTCGCCGCGGACGTGCGGCCTGCTGCCGGGCGTCGAGCGCGGCCGGCTGATCGACGCCGGCGTCGTGCGCGAACGGCCGATCGCCGTCGCCGAACTGAAGGCGGCGACACGGATCTGGCTCGTCAGCGCTCTTCGCGGCGAGGTCTTGGCGACGGTCGTGTCCTGACGGCGATGATGCCGCAGCCTCGACGATTCACGTAGTCGGAAACGGGCGACGTCCGCCGGAGCAATGCAGATGAAACGCTGGTCTTCGATCGGGCTGGCCCTGTTGATGGCGCTGGCCGCTGTGGGATGCGGCTACGGTGTGCCGTCGTCGGCTGCGGACACTGCAGCCGGCGTCACGCGGCCTGGGTGGGACGATGCTGCCTGGTGCGGCCGAAAGCGACGACGAGGATGGCGCCCAGGACGATGGCCACATCGGCGACGTTGAAGATGCCGGTGTGCACCGGCCCGACGCCGACAT
>JBDSLU010000548.1:0-14431 GCA_039916225.1 Vicinamibacteraceae bacterium | reverse complement strand
GTCGCCACGACGCTGGTGCCGGACGGATCGGCCCAGCCCAAGGTACTGATGGCCGCCGCGGTCGGCGCCTCGGCGCTCAGCGGCCGCTACGCCCGCACCCGGCTGGCCTACGAGGTGCTCGACAGCGACGGGCGCCGCTATGGCGAGACGGAGGAAGTCGACGCCGTGACGCCGCTCTACACCGTCGCGATGCGGCTGCGTCCGGGCCGCTATCGCCTGAAGGTTGCCGCCAAGGACGCTGAGGGGCGCCTCGGCAGCGTCGAGCATCCCTTCGAAGTCACGACGGCGCCCCCCGACGGCCTGCATGTGGGCGGGGCGATGTTGTTCCGCGATGGCCTGGACGGCACCCCGATATTGCTGGTCGACGTGCCGGAAGCGGAGCGCGAGGTCGGCGTCCACGTGTTCCTGCACGGCCCGCAGAGGGCGGCGATGGATGGCGTCGGCGCCAACGTCGAGGTCACCCACGTCGACGACGGCGTCAGCCGCTTCAACGCGCCAATGGCTGTCACCTGCGACAAGGTCGGCACCGGCTGCGAGCTCGACGCGAGCCTGCCGACGGCCCGCTGGCCGGTTGGCCGCTACCGGGCCGACATTACGGTCCTGAAGAATGGCGCGGCAACCGCCCGGGTGAGCCGGGCCTTCGAGGTGGTCGCGGTCGTGCGTGCCGAGGCCCCGGCCGCGTCGCCCACGACAACGTCCGCCGCGCCGGCGTTCGCGCCGCGTTCCGCGGTGCTCGACGGCGTTCTGTCGAAAGCGACGGCCTACGTCGAGACCTTTGCCACCCGCGCCATGTCGACCGTCTCCGAGGAGCACTACGTCCAGGCGATCGTCGACAGCCCGATCATCGATCGCAGCGTGGCGCTGGCGTGGCGCGACAATCCCGACGAGTCGCGGAAGCGGACGCCGGGCGTCGCCATGCGGCGGCAGATTGCCGCCGACATGCTGATGGTGAAGTCGGATGCGGGCTACCTGGTCCCCTACCGCGACGTCGCCACCGTCGATGGCCGGCCGGTGAAGGATCGCGATGCGCGTGCCATGCAGCTCTTCACGTCGGGCGGGGCGCCGTCGTCGGCGACGCTCAAGCGCATCACCGAAGAAGGCGCCCGCTACAACCTGGGCAACGTGCGCCGCACGGTCAACGTCCCGACGATGGGCCTGCTCGTCCTCAATCCGCGGCACATCGGTCGCTTCGAGTTCGAGATGGCCGGTAACGAGACCCTCGACGGCGTCGAGACGTCGGTGGTGCGATTCCGCGAGAAGCGGGGCCCGACGCTGATTCATACCGGCCGCGGCGACGACGTCTTCTCCTTCGGCCGGCTCTGGCTGGCGGCCGACGGCAGCGTGCGGCAGTCGGCCTTCCAGATCGAGGAACGCGAGAGCGGCGTGCGCATCCGGGTCGACGTCGCCTACCGCAACGTGCCGGCACTCGGGCTGCTGCTGCCGGTCGAGATGCGCGAGACCTACACCAACGTGCCCGGTGATCGCCTGCGCTCGATCGAGAGCCGGGCCACGTACCAGAACTTCCGCGTCTTCACCGTCACGACGTCGGAAGGCGCTGCCGAGATCCGCTAGCTGGCGGCCGGCCTCTCACGGCCGGCCGCGGGCCGCCCTTTGAGCGTGCGTCCTGCTATGCGCGGCGCTGGGCGCGCCGCGGCGTCAGAGCGCGGCCACCGACCAGGCTAGAACGACGCGTCCTGGAGGATTTCCCAGCGCGGCTGGCCTTCGGGCGCACCCGGTCGCGGACGGAACGTCAGGAGCGTGAGGCCGGTCGCCGGCGGCTTGCCGGCGTAGGTCAACGTCCAGCGCGCCAGCACGGACGCGCCGTGGATGCCGCCGGGCACGGCCCCGTCGAAGGGCGTCACCTCGAGGCCCGAGGTCAGCTGGGTCTCCTCGATCGCCAAGCTCAACGTCCCCCGCGCGGCGGCGTTGGGATACTTGGCGCGATAGCGCGCGAGGACGGCGTCGCGCCCGCGCGTCAGGCCATTCGGTGATGCGAATGCGGCGTCGATCGCGTACATGGCGCAGAACGCCTCGAGGTCGCCGCGATTCCACGCCGCCGCCTGCGTCTGCAGCATCGCGGCGATCTGCGTGCGCGCCTCGGCCGCGTCGTGCAGCTTGGCGAGCCGATGGTAGTGGCCGTAGCCCCAGCGCCCCGGATCGCGAGGCAGGTCGCGGAAGGTGTCGTCGCCGAGCACCTCGTCGGCCGCGGCGAAGCGGTGCCCGCGCGCCGCCAGCCAGGTGAACATCGCATCCCAGTTGGCGGCGCCGACACCGTTGGCGTGGATCAGCAGCACCTGCGGCGTGCGCCGGCCGAGCAGCCGATCGGCCATCGCTTCGGTGCGCGTCACCGCGACGCGGAGCGTGGCGAGATAGTCCTGCCGGACGTCGTCGATCGCCGCGGCGTCGCCGCTGGCCGCCGCATCGGCCCACCGCCGGTCGAAGGACCAGTCGGTGCCGTCGAGGGTGACCGGCACGTTGCGGAGACCACCGGTCGCGAGCGCCGCCCGCATCGCCTCGACCTTCTGCGGGGTGTCGCCTTCCTGCAGGAACGGAAAGCGGTAGAACCGCAGCGTGCGCTGGCGCGGCGTCAGCCAGGCCGACAGCGTCGTCCGCGACGCTGCGACATCAGCCAGGTAGGCCTCGGACGTCAGCGCCGTGTAGCTCGGATGGGTGTTCGAGTGGCTGCCAATTTCGTGCCTCTCGTCGACCCAGCGCTGGAGGATCGCCTCGTCGTCGGGTGTCTTGACGTTGCCGGCGATGACGAACGCGACCGCTCGGATGCGGTGCTTGCGGAGCACCGCGAGCAGCGCGTCGGTGGTGGTCCGCCGCGCCGCGGCGTCGCCACGCGCGGCGGCGCCGGCGAGCGGCAGATCGTCCACCGTGATCAGCAGCGGGCGGGCCGGTGGCGCCTGGGCGGCGGGCCGGCGGCCGATGTCGACGACGCAGACGGCCAGGAAGGCCAGCGCCACCGCCGCGAACCGGCCGGTCCGCGGATGTGGGGCGCTCATGCCGCGCCGTCGCCGACGATCGCGTCGGCCTCGATTTCGACCAGCATCTCGGCGTCGATCAAGGCGCGCACCTCGACCATCGCCGTGGCCGGGCGGATCGCCCCGAAGACCTCGCCGTGGGCCCGGCCGATGGCCTCCCAGTCGCGCTCGATGTTGACGACGTACATGCGCGTCCGCACGACGTCGGTGAGCGACGCCCCGGCGCGTTCGAGCGCGCGTGTGATGTTGGCCAGCGTCTGTTTCGTCTGCAGCGCGGCGTCGCCAGCACCGACGAGCTTGCCGTCGTCGCCGGTCGCGGTGGTGCCGGACACGAAAACATGTGGGCCGACGCGGACCGCGCGGGAGTAGCCGACGATCGGCTCCCACGGAGTGCCGGTAGCGAAGAGCTGTCGAGGCACGAAGACCCTCCCGGAAAGTGGCGCGCGTGAGTAAGTGCGCCTCACGCGGCGCGAACGTTATGGATGTTATAACCGCCGCCATGCCGGACCCATCGCCGTCTCCGCCGCCCGACGCCGGCCCACCGGTCCGACGCCGCCTGTCCACGATCCAGCACGTGCTGGCCGTTGGCGTGCTCGGCACGGCCATCGTCGCGGTCAACGCCGCCGTCAAGGAGCCGCCCGATCGGCAACTCATCGCGCGGATGGCGCGCACGCAGGCGGCGCCCAGCCGCTGGCACGGCCGGGTGGCACCGGATGTCGAGCTGACCACGCTCGATGGCCGACGCTACCAGCTGTCCGACGACATCGGACGGCGGGTCGTGATCCTCAATTTCTTCGCCACCTGGTGCGGTCCGTGCCGGGCCGAGATGCCCGAGCTGGAACGCTACCAGCGACAGGCCGGTGACACCGTGCGCCTGGTCGGCGTCGACGCCCAGGAAGCGCGCGAGCTGGTGGCCGGCTTCATCGCGCAGGTGAAGACCACCTTTCCTGTCGTCATCGACGGCGATGGCGCCGTGCAGCGGCGCTACGGCGTCGACTCCTTCCCGACGACCGTCGTGATCGGCGCCGACGGCCGCATCAAGCTCTACGAAGTCGGCATGATCGCCAACGCCGATGTCGCCCTGCGCGGGCTCGTCGACCGCGAGCGGGCGCTGATCGCGCGCGGCCAGGGCATCTCGGTCGAAGGCTATCGCGCCGCGCTCGCCGCCGCGCGACCGCCCGGCACATCGGCCACGATCCGCGCCACCCGCATCGCCGAAGCGATGCCCTGTCCGTGCGGCTGCGCCGACCAGACCGTCGCCGTCTGCCGCTGCCGCACCGCCACGGGCATCAAGGGCCGGCTGGCCGCGGACTCGTTCGGCGGACGATCGGACGCCGAAGTGATGGAAGCGCTGAACCGCGAGTTCTGCATGAAAGGCATGTGACCGTGATCCACACCGAGGGTCTGCGCGTCAGCTACCGTGCCGGCTGGCGTCGATCGCGCCTCGAGGCCCTGGCCGGCCTGGACCTGCGCGTCGAGGCCGGCGAGTGCGTCGGCCTGCTGGGCCACAACGGCGCCGGCAAAAGCACCGCGCTCGGCTGCTTCCTCGGCCTGATCCGCCCCACCGCCGGCCGGGTCGCCATCCTCGGCCAGACGCCGGCGGCAGGCGCCGAGCTGTTCCGCCACGTCGGCTATCTGCCGGAAGAGCCGGTCTACCACGGTCACCTCACCGTCCGCGAAGCACTCACCTACTACGGCCGCCTCCAGGGCGTCGTCGACGTCGAAGCGGCCAGCGCGCCGCTGCTCGAGCGGCTCGACATGGCGCGCTGGCGCGACCTGATGGTGTCGCGCTGCTCGAAGGGCATGAAGCAGAAGCTCGGCATCGTCCAGTGCCTGCTGCACGCGCCGCGCCTCCTGCTGCTCGACGAACCGATGCGCGGCCTCGACCCCGTGGCCGTGATGGCCTTCCGCGAGTTGCTCGCCGACGCCAACCGCGCCGGCACCACCATCGTCATGAGCTCGCACCTGCTCGGCGAGGTCGAACAGCTGGCCCGCCGTGTCGTCATCCTCGATCGCGGCCGGCTCGTCGCCGACGGCACCGTCGCCAGCCTCACGCGGCATCGAGAGGCCCGTTACGACGTCGCCATCGCCGCGACCGAGACCTGGCCGCCGGAGATCGACGGCCCCGTCGCCGTCGACGGCGAGGTCCGCGGCACGGTGGCGCCGGCGGCGTTGCACGGGTTCTTCGACCGGGTGCGCGCCGATCGCCTGACGCTGATCAGTTGCGCGCTGGAACGGGCGTCGCTCGAGGAGGCCTACATGAGCATCGTCGGCGACGCCCGCCGTGGCGAGGTCAGTCATGGGTGAGCGCCTCTGGCTGCACACCGCCTCTCACCTGCGCTTCTATCGCCGCAGCCGCATCGTGCTGGGCGTCGGCCTGGGCATCCTCGCGCTGTGGTCGCTGACGATGCTGCCGCTGTTCTTTGGCGGCAGTGCGGCATCGCGGTTCAACCAGCTGCGGGGCGTGGCCGCCCAGCTCACCTCACTGGGCTGGCTTCTCTCCGCCGCGCTCGGCCTTTACGTCACGTCGGCGCACCTCCGCAACCGCAGCCTGCAGGTCATTCTCACTCGACCAGGCTCGCCGCAGCTGTGGCTGGCCTCGGTGTTCGTCTCGGCGCTGATGGTCGCGGCGGCGATGCAGGCCATCGGAGCCGTCGTCACCCTGGCCTTGTCGCTGGCGTGGGGCGTGCCCTACCAGATCGGCTTCGCCTACATGGCCGTCGACGCGGTGTTCGAGGCGGCCATCATCATCGCCATGCTCACCACGCTGGGAGCGGTGCTGCACCCGGTCGTGGCACTGCTCGTGGCGCTGCTGTTCAACGACGGCACCTTCGCCTCGCTCCGCTTCGGCGTCGAGTTCATGAAGGCGCAGGGCCACGGCGGCTGGTTCACCGACGCCGTGCGTCCCCTCGTCATCGCCATCCACACCGCGCTGCCCATGCTCGACCCCTTCGAGAGCCGAACGGCCAGCGTCGCGCAGTCGATGCGGGTCGATGGCGGCGATTGGGGGTACCTCGCAGCCACCGCCGCCTACAGCCTGGCGGTAACGGTGGTCTGCTTCCTGCTGGCCGATGTCGCGCTGCGCCGGCGATCGTTCGC
The DNA here is from genome assembly GCA_039916225.1 of Vicinamibacteraceae bacterium. Lineage (GTDB taxonomy): Bacteria > Acidobacteriota > Vicinamibacteria > Vicinamibacterales > Vicinamibacteraceae > JBDSLU01. Next base: position 8,345 of record JBDSLU010000548.1, on the reverse strand, counting down.
CACCACGACGTAGGTGCGATCCGCCGTGAGAGGCGCCGTCAGACGCGCCTCACGCTCGGCCGCGCGGTGCGGTACAGGACATGCGGCCGCAGGGGATGCCCGGCGGGCAGCCGCGGATGGTCGAAGTCCTCGCCTGGATCGTGGCGCATGCCGATGCGGGTCATCACCGCCCGCGACCGGTCGTTGCCCGCGGTCGTGAACGACACTACTTCGTCGACACCCAGGACGCCCCAGGCGTGGGCGAGCACGGCGCGCGCTGCCTCCGTCGCGTAGCCGCGGTCCCACTGCGGCGCCGCCAGCCGCCAGCCGATCTCCACGCAGGGCGTGAAGGGCGCGTCGAAGGCCGGGACGCTCAGGCCGACGAAGCCGGCGAACGGGACGACACCGGGGATGTCGAGCGCCCACAGGCCGTAGCCGCGGGCGGCATGATGCGCCTCGATCGCCTCGGCGAGCGCGTCACTCTCGGCGGCCGTCAGCGCGGACGGAAAGTGCGCCATCACCTCCGGATCGGCGTTCAGCGCCGCGAAGGGCGCCCGATCGGACGGACGCCAGCGGCGGAGGATCAGCCGGGGCGTGCGCAGCACCGTGTCCGCCCGATCCTCGTCTGTGCGGCGCTCGGTCATGCGGCGGTCCCGCTCGTTCACCAGGGCGTCGTCTGGTAGTCCTTGAGAAACTGCCCCCACACGTGCCTGCCGGTGTTGATGCCGCTGATGATCGGATCGACGATGCGGGCGGCGCCGTCGACGATGTCGAGCGGTGGGTGGAAGCGATGATCGGCCGTCTTGCGCTGCGCGATCTCGACCGGATCCTCGTCGGTCACCCAGCCGGTGTCGACGCTGTTCATGTGGATGCCGGCGGCGTGATAGTCGGTCGCCGCGGTGCGCGTCATCATGTTCAGCGCCGCCTTGGCCATGTTCGTGTGCGGGTGGCGCGTGGTCTTGAAGGTCCGGTAGAACTGGCCCTCGACGGCCGACACGTTGACGATGTGCTTGTCACGCTCGGGCGTCTTCAGCAGCAGCGGCTTGAGCCGCGCGTTGAGGATGAAGGGCGCCACCGCGTTCACCAGGTGCACCTCGAGCAGTTCCACCGCCGACACCTCGTGCAGCACCAGCCGCCACGAGTTGCGGCCGCGCAGATCGACCTGCTGCAGGTCGGCGTCGAGCCGGCCCTCGGGGAACAGATCGCGCTGCGCCTGCAATTCTTCGGCGAGCAGGGGGACCTGCGACAGCACCGCGGCGTGCGTCAGGCCCGACACGTCGGCGAGCCGGCGGTCGAGGGGCGCCACGTCGCCGCCCTCCGGCAGCAGGTGGTAGCCCCGCAGACCCTCATACGCCCCGACCAGTCGGCGCACCTCGTCCGGCATCTCCGACATCGCGGCCTGCTCGCCGGCCATCATGTGGGTGTAGAAGTCGGGTGGGCGCCGCACCGTCTGGCAGGCGTTGTTGACGATGAAGTCGAGGCGCGGCCGCGTTGCGACCATCTCCCGGCAAAAGGCCTCGACGCTCGGCGTGTGCCGCAGGTCGAGCCCGAACACCTCGAGCCGATCGGCCCACTCGTGGAAGTCCGGCTCGCGGGCGTAGCGCATCGCCGAATCGCGCGGGAAGCGCGTCGTGACGATGACGTGGGCGCCGCAGCGCAGCAGCTTGAGACCGGTCTGATAGCCGATCTTGACGCGGCCGCCCGTGAGCAAGGCGACCCGACCGCGCAGGTCCGCCAGCTCGGTGCGCTTGGCGAAGTTGAACGGCGCGCACGTCGGGCACAGCTGATCGTAGAAATGGTGGATGACCGTGTAGCGCGCTTTGCACACGTAGCAGTGCTGCGGCTCGACGGACTCGCGCGGCTCCGACCCCGGGCCGCCGTCGACGGCGGCATCCGCCTCGGTGTCGACGTCCCTGGGCTCGAAGCCCTCGGGCGGGAAGACGTTCGGCGTCGTCACCGCCGGCTTCCGGTGCAGCGTGCGGATGGCGGCGGAGGCCCTGATCCGGTCGTGCACCTCGGCCCGCGACGCCTTGCGCTCGCGGGTCTCGGCCTTCGACTGCCGGCGGCGGGCGTAGCGATCCGGGCTGTAGACGTAGGCGACGGCCCGCAGCAGCCGGTCGCGGTCCTCCTCGGGCACGTCGTCGAGGACGCTGCGGTCGGCGGCGACGGCCTCGAGCAGCGCCGTCAGGTCGCGCAGGCGATCGACGGTGGTCACTGGCGGCATTGGTGACACGACACCGACAGCGTGTTGCCGTCCGGGTCCTTGAACCAGGCGACACGGTCGCCGTTGGGCGCGGTCCAGATGCCGAGCGCATCCTGGGCCAGGAACGGCTGGTTGAACTGCTCGACCGGCACGCCACGGGCCGCGAGCTCGTGGACGGCGGCGACGATGTCGGTCACCTCCCAGCCGAGCACGGTGGCCTGCCCCGGCGTGAAGCTCGGCGCCTTGGCGACGCGCAGCAGCGTGCCGTTGGCGTCGAACGACAGCGCGAAGCCGTCGTCGCCGAGGAACCGGAAGCCGAGTCGCTCGCCGTAAAACGCCTTGGCCCGCTCGGGGGAGGTCGTGGTCACGAACCCGACCATCCGGGTCAGGAGGGGCATGACGTCTCCAGGGCGGCCGCGACGGCGATGCCGTCACCGACGCGAATCGTGCCGCCGGGCGACGACGGCGCCAGGCGGGTGTTCACCGCCAGCCGGTAGTAGTGATTGAACGGGGCCGGATCGACGCCGGCTGGCAGCGTCGCCCGGCGGTGCTCGGCGAGGCGCTTCTGGAAGCCGACGATCGGCTCGCCGGTGCGCGCGTCCCGCGACGGCACGACGCAGCGGGCGCACGGATTGTTGAGCACGAACGCCGCGACGCCGACCCGGCAGGTCTGACCGTAGAAGCCGTCTTCCCAGAACGCCGCGACGCCGCCGATCTCGATGTTGGCGCGAAAGCGCGCCCGGGTGGCCTCGAGCGACAGGTCGAACCAGCCGGCCACGGTTTCCAGCGTCGCGGTGGCGATCAGCGTCGGGCCCGGCGAGTCGGTGTCGTCGGGGAACCCAGCGGCCGGGTTCTCCTGCAGGCGCACGCGTGTCCCGAGCCGCGACGACATCCAGTCGTCGATCGGCGTCGTGTCACCGGCGAGGAAAAAGTGTTCGCCGTCGAAGATCGCCGTCGAGGCGTCGGGATCGACCTGGGAGCGGATCGGATGAATGGCGGGAAACTGCTTGCCGTTGACGAAGCGGTCGCGCTCGTCGACGAAGGCCCAGCGTCGGTCACCGGCCAGCGCGCCGGACGGCAGGACCGTCGCCCCCACCACTGGGACGGCGTCGAACCCCTTGACGGGAAACAGATCGATGCGGGCGACGAACGGCAGGGACATCGGAACGGCACCGATTCTATCGAATGGCGCCGCGGATGGTCATCCCCGCTCTCGCCGGCGCGCCGCAGTCATCGCTGCGCTTCGGACGGGCACGTCGTCGTCTGGCGGGCGCCGCCGATGGGCCACCAGCCTGTGTAGGCGGAGAAATCAAAGGCGCGGGGCCGGCCAGCGTCCCCATCCCGCAGGAGGAGGCCCAGGCGGCCGAGATGCACCGCCGCGGCCCAGCCAGGGCCGGTGGAGAGCGCGCGCCATGCCGCCCACATCCCGGAATTGAGGGTGATGTCGTCGAGGAGGAGCAGGCCGCCCGAGCTCAGCGCGGGCGCAATCCGGCCGGCGTAGTACTGCGTGGCCCCGCCGTCGTGGTGCCCGTCAACGTAGGCGAGACTGATGCGCTCGATCGCCGGCGGCTGGCCACCGAGTAGCCGGTCGAGGGCAGCGTCGAACGTCGCTTCGACCACCTCGGCCCTCAGATCGAGCGTGGCCAACGTCTCGGCCGCGAGGGCGGCACACACCGGCGAGCCATCGATGGTCAGCAGTCGCTCGCAGCCGCGGCCCAGCGCGAGATACGCGCCGGAGATGCCGGCGAGCGCGCCAAGTTCGAGAAACATGCCGCGCGGGGCGGCATCTCCGCAGGCGCGGAGCACTCGGCCCCAGCGCTCGGGCACCGACGCCGACTGCGCCAGCCAGCGCGCGGTCACGCTCGGCTGACCGGGGTCGCCGCTTGCCATCGGCACGGCCCAGCGTGACGGTCCCTGCGGGGTCGAGACGCTGACGTAGCCGTAGCGATCGGACCGGGTCGCGAGCGCTGCACGGCGTTGCTCGATGCGAGCCACGGCCAGGTCGCGGCGGGATGGCGTCGGCGGGAACAACGACGACAGCACAGGTTCGAGCTGTGGTGGCAGGCCGTCGGCGAGGGCTCGGCCGATGGCCCGACGGCCGAACGGCGCCGCGACCCGCCGGTAGCACGCGCCCAGGGCGGCACGAGCCGACTGCTGCACTCTGCTCATCGTCCTCCCCCGCTGCGCGCGGCGCCGGCCTCGTCGAGCACCGCGCGAAGCGTGGCGATCTGCACCGTCCAGTCGTACTGGCGCGCCACCGACTGCCGGTAGGCGACGCTGTCGGGCTGCCGGACGGCGATCGCCGCACGCAGCGCAGCCACGAACGCCGGCGCGGTGTCGGCGAACGTGATCAGGCCGGGATGGATGGCGTCGAAGGCGTGTACTTCGTGCAGCGGGGTGGACACGATCGGCAGACCGGCGGCCAGGTACTCCTTGAGCTTCATCGGCATCAGGTCGTGCGTGAAGGGGGTGCGGAGGTAAGGCAGGACACCGACGTCGAACCCTGCGATCCAACGCACCACGTCGGCGTGGGAGAGCGGTCCGGTCAGCACCACGTTCGGGCACGCTTCGAGGGGACGCACGTCGGCCATCACCGGCCCCGCCGCCACGAACGTGAGATCGGGCGCCAGACGCGCCGCCGCCGTGAGCAGCGCCAGATCGGTGGCGGGCCGCAGGCTGCCCACGAACCCCACCACCGGCCCTGGTCGACCGCGCAGCAGCCGGTGACGGCCAGGATCCGAGCGTGCCGCCTGGGCCGCCGCCTCGAACTGCGCGGCCCGTACCCCGGCCGGCAGGAGCACCGCTCGCGAGGCGTGCGCCTCGGCATAGCGCTGCAGCCCGATGCCAGTCGTCAGCACGACATCGGCCTGGGCCATGAGCGCCTGTTCGTGCGGCGCGATGCGGCGGGCCGAGGGCGAGCTCTCAGCCAGCCGGTCGGTGCAGTAGTAGACGGCGAGCGCCGGCCGGAGGGCAGCGCGGACGGCGGCGACCACCGGCGTCGGCAGGAAGGTGATCAGGATCGGCGCCGCTGCGCCGGGGGCGAGCCAGCGCTGGATGCGCGCGGTCAGCCAGGCAGCGTTCAGGCGCCAGGCGGGGGCGGTATACGGCCACGGCAGCATGATCGGCGCCAGCACGTCGACGCCGGGAGCCGTCGCCCGCGGCCGGCCGCGAGCGTGCCACCAGTTGCCGGCCCGCTCGGTCAATCGCGTCACGTCGCCCCACGCCAGGCTGCGGACGCCAGTGTTCTCGACGTAGAGCACGCGGTGTCCGGCGGCGGCCAGCCCGGTGGCGACCTCCTGAGGAATCTGCCAATTGAACGCCCAGTCCACGGACGCCAGGCAGACGACCGGCGTATCGGCTCGCATCGGGTCAGTGCCGCTCGTGGGCCGACGGCGCGGTCACGTCGGCCGGCATGCTCGACAACCAGCCGGGGTGCAGCCAGGCCGCGACGCCGCCGGCGAGCTCGATCGAGCGCGTGAGCACGACGACGCCGGCGAAGTACGGCAGCGCCACAGTCGGCACACCCATCTGGTGGCGATGGCGGACGAGCCGCACCCAGTCCCCGAACAGACGGCGCGCGGAGAGAGCGAGCAGCGCGACTGGTCCGAGCCGCTGCACCCAGGCGCTGCCGCGCAGGACGCGACGCGCGTCCAGGCGGTAGACCGCCATGCCGTCGAAGCCGCGCTCGAAGTGCTTGCGGACGAAGCCGAGGCCGTCTACGTCCACGCCGTGGCGGATGACGGCGTCAGGCGCGTAGACGATGCGCGCGCCGTGACTCCGCAACGCGTGAAACTGGAAGTAGCAGCCGCCGTTGCGGCGGACGCGCGCGTCGAGCGGCTCGGCCAGGAATACCTCCCGGCGATAGGCGACGTTGTTGACGTTGAACCCTGACGCGCCGGCCGTGGTGCCGATGACGGTGGCAAAGTCGGGCACCGAGAACGTGCGAGCCGACAGCGAGGGTCCGTCGTAGCGGGTCTGGCCGGCGACCACACTCACGTCGGACTCGGCGAACGGCCGCAGCAACGCCGCCAGCCAGCCGGGTTGCGGCACGCAATCGGCGTCGACGAGCGCGACGATGGCGCCGGTGGCTGCCTCGACCCCGGCGTTCTTCGCGGCGAAGTAGTTCGACAGCGGCGACATGACGACCTGCACCCTGCCGAACCGCTCGCGCACGACATCGGCGTCGCCGCTGGTGGCCGCGTCGAGGACGACGAGGATCTCGACGTCGGACCGGCCGGCCGCCTCGCGCCGAAGCGCCTCGAGGGTCGGCCCGAGTTCATCGACGAGCGCCCCGTGCCCGGGATGCTCCCGCGCCGTGATCGTCTCGACGACGATCGATACGCCGCCGTGCTGCGCGTCCGGATGCCTCACGTGCTTACTCCTCCGCCCCGGCAGCACGGCGGGTCCGCCTCAGCCGAGTCGCTCGCGCAAGGGAGTGATGATACGCGAAGGCCACAGCCCACGGCAGGGCGCGGATGCCCCCGTGACGCCTGATGGTGCGCCAGGCCAGCGCGGGCGCATCCGGTACCGACGCGGAACGCCCCCGGCCCCACGCGATCGCCAGGTGCAGGGCGAGGTAACACAGCAGCCGCTGCAGGACCCGCCGTTCTCGCCCCTCGTCGGCGCTGCCGAGCGCTCGCGCGAACACGTCCATGCGCGCGCTGAGCGAACGTGCCAGATCGAAGCTGATGCCGGACGCGTGGATGGTGTAGTCGGCAACGGCCTCGTCACAATAGTCGAGCTCGTAGTCCCGTGCTATCGCGACCCACGCGCCGTAGTCGGCGCCCAGCGAGCTGCGTTCGTCGAAGCCGCCAGCCGCGGCCAGCGCGCCGCGGCGCACCAGCACGGTGATCGTCGGGACGAAGTTGCCCCACACGAACGCCGCATGGACGCGGCCGCGTCGCGGCGCCGTCGTCGCGAACGATGTGCCGCCGGTCGGGGCGAGCGCGCTGGGCGGTCCGGTGACGTGCCGCGTGTCGCCGTAGACCAGGCCGACAGCGGGTCGCGCCAGCTTGGGCATCTGCCGGGCGAGGCGCTCCGGAGACCAGCGATCGTCCGAGTCGATCAGCGCGAGCAGATCGCCACGCGCGTGCGCGATGCCGGCGTTGCGCGCCGCATAGGCGTTGCGCCAGTCGCCACGCACGCGCACGATGCGGGCGCCATAGCGATCGAGGATGTGCGCAGTGTCATCGGTCGATCCGTCGTCGATGACAATCAGCTCGACGGCGGGATAGGTCTGCGCCAGCACGCTGTCGATCGCGCGTGCGATCCACGCGGCGCGGTTGCGGGCGGGGAGGATGGCCGAGACGAGAGGCTGCGACACGGAGGTCGCGGCTCACGCCGCGCAGCGGCGTGGCGTCGTTCGCACGCTGGCCGTGATCAAAGGCTCGACAGGACACGGAGTGCTGTGGGCGGCGAACGAACTCGGCATCGCGGTCGACTCGATTCTATCGCTACGCCACCGGCGGACGCCGCTGGCCGTGGCGGGTCGCCTGCTCGAAGGCGCGGGCCATCTGCAGCAGGCGCCACTCGCCGCGATGCCGGCCGACGATCTGCAGCCCGACCGGCAAGCCCGCCGGCGTGAAGCCGGCCGGCACCGACATGGCCGGTGTGGACATCATCGTGACGTACGAGCAGGCCCGCATCCAGTCGATGTACGTGCCCATCGCCACGTCGTTGATGCGTGTCGGGTAGGGCGTCTCGATGTCGAACGGCACGACCTGCGTCACCGGCAGGACGAAGTAGTCGAAGCGCTGGAAGAAGCGCTTGGTGTCGTCGTACATCCGAGCCTGCCGCGCCTGGGCCTGGCTGATGGCCGGCCCGGTGAGGCGCTCGGCCTGCGCGACTTCGAACCGAATCGTGTCCTTCACCCAGTCCGGGCGTTCGCGGACCAGCGGCGCATAGGTGGCGTAGTTACCGACGCAGCGCAGCGTCAGGAACGCCTCGGCGGCGCCGGCGAAGTCCGGCTCGGCGTCCTCGACGACGCAGCCGAGGTCGGTGAACACCCGCCGGTTGGCGTCGACGGCGGCGCGGATGGCGGGCTCGACCGGCAGGCCGCCGAGCCCGGTCCACCAGGCCACGCGCGCGCCCTTGGGCAGACCGTCGAGCGGCGCGGCGAACTGCCCGCCGTCCTCCAGGATCGCCAGCGGGCCGCCATCCGAGC
>JBDSLU010000547.1:0-2875 GCA_039916225.1 Vicinamibacteraceae bacterium | reverse complement strand
GGATCCGATTTCGAGGTCGTTGTGTCTTCACCGCCGCGGGAGCGCTGAACCGCGCCCGACGCGCGCGGTCATCGGGTCTATTCCGCGAACGCCTCCCCGATTCGCTGCGCCAGCGAGGACGTGTTCGCGTGCGCCATGTTCGACGTGACAGCGATGACCACGCCGCTGTCGCGCCGCACCAGCGACATCACCAGGCCGCCGGCGAGCGCACCGTCGACGGTGCCGGGCTTCGTCGCCAGCGCGAAGCGGACGAGGTCGGACGGCGTGGAGTAGAACGCCATCCCGTTCGCACAGCAGGCGAGGTCGCGCATGGACATCAGTCGTCGGCCGCGGCGGGGCTGGTCATCGGCTCTCGGGACGTAGAACGTCGCGCGATCGCCCTTCAATGGATACTCGGCGGGGGCCAGGCCGAGAGGCTGGAAGACGTTCTGGCGCAGGAACGTCAGCGGCGGAAAGTCCTCTCCCGGTTCGCCGATCGCCTCAGGACTCCATGCGGCCGCCGGGTCGGCGCCGGTATTGGTCAGCCCGAGTGGCCCGACTGAGGCGGTGATCGCGGCCGCCGCCGTGCCGATGTTGAATCGCGTGGCCGGCGTGACGGGCGCCTGCGTGACGACGTCCCTCCATCCGAACCCTTCGGCCCAGACGATGGTGCCGCCGGCACCGACCGCCACGGACACCCCGGGCAGGTTCTGCTCCAGGACGGCGGTCCGCACGATGGCCCGCGCGAGCTCGATGGCCGCCGCGTCGTGCGGCGCCGGCTTCGAGGCGACGACCGATGGCACCGCCTGGGACGGCGGGAAGAGCGCCGCGGTCACCACCACCCCATGGGTCAGGAAGGCCGCCAAGGCGGCGACGACGACGCCGACGGCCAGCGCGGTGCGGGCAGCCCACATCGGGAGCCGGTTGCGGGCGGCCCTGACGCCGAGCACCACGCCGGCCACCAGCAGCACCATGCCGATGACCGCGGCCCCTGGCGCGTCGTCGGCGTCGGCCACGTAGATGCCCATGGTCGCGATGGCCAGGCCGAGGCCGACAAGGGTCAATGCCTTCACCCGGTTCGTCACAGTGGTTGTCACGCCAGCAGTGTGACCGAGGCCCACCGCGGAGTCCTCACCGAACCGTGAGGGACCGATGAGATTCGAGTGAAAGGCCGCAAAAGCGGGCCGGCAGCGCGGACGTCCCAAGGCTGCCGCCCGTACGGGCTGAGGACGTCGGCACTCGCGGCGCGTGGTATGCACGTGATCGCCTACGACGCGCGCGGGCATGGGCGCTCAGGCTATACGACGGTTGCCGGAGACTATGAGAAGACCGCCCTCGCCGGCGATCTCCTGGGATTGATGGATGCTCTCGGCTTGCCGCGCGCCAGCATCTATGGCACGTCGATGGGAGCAACAACCGCGCTGCTCCTCGCGCTCGCCCATCCGGAGCGCGTCGAGCGCCTGGTCGTGCGATCCCCGTCGCCCTTCGGCGACGACATGAGCCTGGCCCGGCGAGCGCTGGGTGGCCTCGCGTTGTCCTATCAGCTGCTTGGTGTCTCAGTGACCTCGCGGCTCGCCGCCATGATGCCCGGAACCGGCGACCCGGTCCGCACGCGCGCGCTGCTGCGGGATCAGCGGCGTGCGGCGATCGTGCCGGCACTACGCGGGTTCTTGTCTGCGCCGCTCGGCACGCAGCACCTCGACGAGATCGTGGCCCCCACGTTGGTGCTGACGCATCGGGGCGATCCTGTGCACCCGCTCCGCTCGGGCGACATTCTCTACGACCGGATGCCTGACGTCACCGGCTAAACAGCTCCCGTGCTCACGACGATGAGAGCACGCGCCCGAGACTCCCGCGATAGCCAGTCATCTCGAGATAGCCGCGTCCACGCACCGACGCGCCCTTGGCGCGACCGGCGACGTCAATCGCCCCCTCCCAATAGGTGATCGCGGACGATGTGTCGGTCGTCAGCTCCTGGTCGACCAGCGGCGTCGTCACGTCGAGGGTCACGCCCGCGGACGGGATGGCGATGCGCCACGCGACGGGGTAGATGGCGCCCGACCGGCTCGTGAAGGTGCGGCCAGCCGGCGTCAGCGAAAAGTCGTCCGCGCTCAAGTGACGCGTCTGGCCATCGCGACCGACCAGGGTTCCGCTCGAGTGCGGGTCGCGGGAGCCGTCGGCCTTCCGCAACTGATACAGCATCAGCTCGCGGCCGTCGTCCAGCTGCATCGACAGCCAGTCCCAGCCCTGTTGGCCGGCTTCGAGAAAGCTGGTGCCGAACTCGTGGTCCATCCAGCTCGTGCCGGTGACCGGCACGGTCATGCCATTGATCGACACGGTGCCGCGGGTCGGCATCCGGGTGAGCGAGTAGTAGTGGGAGGCATTTCCGGCCTGCGCGCCCTTCTGCGAGATGCCCCCGACGCCGTTGATGGTCGGCCGCTTCCCTTCATCCAGCGTCAAGGTCAGGCCGATGCGTGCGCCATGAGCCTCGATCACGTGGCGGCCGCGATCGTCGAGGCCGGCTGTCCAATCGTCGTTCCACACGCGATAGCGATCGGTCTCGGCGCCGGCCAGGCCGGGGCCGCCCCGGCTCAGGCGTTCGTCGAACAGATAGCGGCCTCCGCTGATGTCGCTCACCGCCAGGTGGGTCACGAACAGATCGCGGACCGCCCACTTCGAGGGATTCGTCGGCGTCCGATCCACGCCGATGCGGAAGAAGGTGACCTGATAGCCGAAGCGGCGCCCGTCGGCCGCATCGACGTTGCCGGTGTAGTACCACCACTCGATCTTGAAGTCGGGATGGCTGGCATGGTCGCGCGGAAACGCGTAGGTGTAGCCGGCCGCCGCCTGCTTCCACGGGCCCGCGGCTGGCAGCGAGACGAGCGCCGCCAACACC
>JBDSLU010000546.1:0-25732 GCA_039916225.1 Vicinamibacteraceae bacterium | reverse complement strand
ACTCCCCGCAGCGCCTGCTGATCGCCTGCCTCGTCGCCGTCGTGGCCGCGGCCGCGCTGGTCGTCTACCTGGAGCGCCGCGCCACCGCGCTGCAGCGGATCCGCACCGACATGGTCGTGCGCCAGGTCTGCGAGCGGACGGCGGACGCCCTCGCCGCGCGCACCCGCGAGCTGTTCGGGGCCGGCGTCCTGGGCACGATCGAGGCGATCGGCCATCGCGAGATTGAGCAGTACCACCTGACCCGGGTCGACGACGTGCTCGCGGCGGGCGTTCGGCAGCACCTCTACGTCGACCGCTTTTTCTTCTGGCACGAGCGGATGCCACCCCGCTTCGACCGGCAGGTCCTCTTCTATCGCCCGCCGGGCGAGGCCGGCCCGCAGGACATCCCAACCGGCGCTGGCCGCGGCGGCTTCTTCGCGGACGCGGGCCGCGGCGAGACCCTGCGACAGGTCGGTGAGCGCCTGGGCGCCCAGGCCCAGAGCTTCGCGGTCGAGCACGTGACGCTCGGCGGCGTCTCGTATCAGGCCGTGTTCCACTTCATGTGGGCCAACCCGCAGCGAACCGCGGCGTTCAGCGTCATCGGCTTCCTCGTCGACCTCGACGGCCTGCGCGCCGGTCGCTTCGCGAAGATCGTGGCGCGGGGCCTGGAGCCGCTGCTCAACCCCGGGGCCGAGTTGCCGCGGCTGGCGCTCCGCATCGAAGACGCGGAGGGACGCCGGATCACCGGCGCCGATCACGACGCCAGCGAGCTGCCGTCAGCCTCGGAGCGCTTCGATCTGCTGTCCTTCCCGAACCGCGAGCTGAGCAACTACCTGGCGCCGTTGCCGACCGTCGCCCGCTGGCGGCTGGTGGTGCGGCCGGAGGCGTCGCTGCCCGACGGCTCGCCGTCGGGACTGTGGCTGCTCGGCGCCGTGGTGGGACTCCTCATGATCGCGGTGGTGTGTGCGGTCGGGGTCAACCGCGAAGCCATCCGCCTGGCGGAGCTGCAGTCGGATTTCGTGCTCAACGTGTCCCACCAGCTGCGGACGCCGCTCGCCATGCTGTCGGGAGCGGCGGAGACACTCGGTCTCGAACGGCTGCGCTCGCCCGAGAAGATCAAGCACTACGCCGACATCGTGCAGGCGCAGACCGGCCGACTCTCGGCGCTGGTCGACCAGATCCTCCACGTCCACACGGCCGATCACGCCGCCGCCGCGACGCCGTGGCAGCGCGTCGATCTCGGCATCCTGGTGGCGCGGGCTGTCGCGGACGTCCAGCTGCTGGCCGAGCGCCGGGACGTGGCGATCTCGGTCGGCCCGGCAGCTGGCGCCGTGCTCGTCGACGGCGATCCGGCCGCGCTCGAGCACGTCGTCCTCAACCTGCTCGAGAACGCCGTCAAGTACGGCGGCGAGTCCGGCAACACGGTCCGGGTCGACGTCCGCGCTGCCGGCCGACAGGCCGTCGTCACGGTCGCCGACCGGGGCGCCGGCATCGCCCGCGCCGACCTGCCGCACATCTTCGAGAAGTTCTATCGAGGCCGCGTCGACGGTCCGACGAGGCGCGGCTTCGGGCTGGGGCTGGCGATCGTGCGCGCGGCGATCGATGCCCACGGCGGGTCCGTCGCGGTCTCGAGCGAACCGGGGCGCGGGAGCGTGTTCACCGTGTCGCTGCCGCTGGCACGCCAACAATGAGGCCGCCACGACAGGGGGTGACTGCGCTTGGGCGCGACGACGCAACAGGCCGACCGGAGAGAAGTGCATCATGAACGTAGTACCGCGCGTGCTGACCGTGGAAGACGAACCCGACCTGCGCCTCATCCTCCAGGACAACCTGGAATTCGAGGGTTACGAGGTGCTGTCGGCCTCCACTGGCGAGGAAGGCCTCGACCTGGCGATGGCCAAGGAGCCGGATCTGGTGCTCCTGGATCTGCTGTTGCCGCGGATGAGCGGCTACGAAGTGTGCCGGCGGCTGCGCGCCGAGCACTTCACCATGCCGATCATCATGCTGACGGCTCGCAACGCCGAGATGGACCGCGTCGCCGGGCTCGAGCTCGGCGCCGACGACTACGTCGGCAAGCCGTTCGGGGTGAAGGAGCTGCTCGCCCGCGTCCGAGTCCAGCTGCGACGGCCTCGTGCCGCCGCCCGTCACGCGGGCGAAGTGCGTGTCGGAGAGGTGACGCTCGACCTGCGCCTGCGCCGCGCCCATTGCGGACGGGTGCCGCTCGACCTGTCCTCGCGCGAATTCGAGCTGCTCGAGTACCTGCTCGATCATGCCGACCGTGTCGTGACCCGCGATGAGCTGCTGCGCGCGGTGTGGGGCTACAGTTCTGCACCGCTGACGCGAACGGTCGACAACTTCGTCGCCAAGCTGCGCAAGAAGGTCGAACGCGATCCGCGCAACCCGCGACACATCCTGACCGTGCACGGGTCCGGCTATCGCCTGGTGCGCTCGGTCGACGACGCCATGCCGGCCTGACGCCACGTTGCTGGTCGCAACCGCCGTCACACACCCGGGCGAAGACAAGTCGATACGATTCGGAGACGTGTTGTGACGCGTCCCACTCGACCTCGCACGGTAGCCTGACCGCGCCGACGCCCGGTGGCGCGGCAGGTCCCTGCCGTGCCGTTCCTCGACGCGACCGATCGATTCCGCCCGCGCTCCCGTCCACGGCGCCGGCCGCTGGTGACGCTCGTCGTGGCTGTCGTGCTCGCGACCGCGGCGACCGCGGCGCCCGCGATCGCCGCGGATCCCGACGCCATCCGCTCGCGCCGACGCGTCACCGCGATGCGGGTGAGCGTGCCGATCGTGGTCGATGGCCATCTCGATGAAGCGGCGTGGCACGACGCGGAGCCGGCCGCCGGCTTCGTCCAGCAGCAGCCCGACGAGGGTGCAGCCAGTTCGCAGCCGAGCGACGTCCGGTTCCTCTACGACGACGCGACGCTCTACGTCGGGGGCACGTTCCTCGACGATTCGCCGGGTGATCCGATCGTTGACACGCTCAAGCGCGACGTCGCCACGCGCGATGGCGATGTCGTGGCCATCGCCCTCGACACCTTCCTCGATGGCCGCAACGCCTTCACGTTCGCGACCAACCCCGGCGGCGCGGTGAGCGACGGGCAGTCGCACGACGACGGGCGACAGCACAACACCGACTGGAACGGGGTCTGGGCCGTCCGCACGGGCCGAGTCGCCGGCGGCTGGACGATGGAGATGGCGATTCCGTTCCGGTCGCTGCGCTTCCCCCAGCAGGATCGCCAGCGCTGGGGCCTGAACATCGTCCGGGTGCTGCCTCGCCGCAAGGAGATCGCGGTGTGGTCGCCGGTGCCGCGCCAGTTCACCGAGCGCAAGGTGTCCCACGCCGGCCTGCTCGAAGGCATCGATCGCGTGCGGGCCGGGCGCAGCCTTCGGGTCAAGCCCGCGCTGGTCGGCGGCGTCCGCGACGGGCACGGTCATCGCGACGCTGGTCTCGACGTGAAGTACGGCTGGCGCGACCTGACCTGGGATCTCACGCTGCGGGCCGACTACTCGCAGGTGGAGGCCGACGAAGAGCAGATCAACCTGACCCGGATCAGCCCGGTGCTGCCCGAGAAGCGAGAGTTCTTCCTGGAGAACCAGGGCGCGTTCACCGTCGGCGACCAGACCGGCAGCAACGGGTCGCGTGACCTGCTGCCGTTCCTCAGCCGGCGGATTGGGCTCGTCGATGGGACGCCGGTGCCGGTCCACGTGGGCGCCCGCGTGAGCGGCAGGCAGGGCGGCTTCGGCGTCGGCGCGCTGGCGGTGACGACGGCGCTACCGGACGGCGAACCAGGCCAGCAGCAGTTCATCGCGGCGCGGGCGACGCGCGACCTGGGGCGCCGGCATCGCCTCGGCGCCGTCTACCTGGCCCGTGAGTCGCCGCTGGGCACGACGCGCGCGGCCGGCCTCGACGCCCATCTCGGCTTCGGCGGCAGCGTCCTCGTCGACGCAGTGGCGCTGCGCAGCGACGCCTCGACGCCGGTCGAAGGCCGGCCGTGGGCGCTGCGCGGCGGCCTGCAGGTCGATACCCGGCGCCAGACGACGCGGGCCGCCTACACCAACATCGGCGCCGGCTACCGCAACGAGCTGGGCTACGTCGCCCGCGAGAACGCCGGCACCCTGACCTGGGAGCACGAGTGGGTGTTCCGCCCGCGCGCACCGGAGCGCTGGCTGCGCGGCATCACCATCGGCGGCGAGGGCGAGCACGTCGACGACAGCCAGCACCGTCTGCCCATCTCCCGCCTGACGCGGCAGGACACGTCGCTCGAGTTCGCGGACGGCGGCCGCGCCGGCGTCGATCTCGATCGGAATGTCGAGCACCTCGTCGAGCCCTTCACGATCGCCCGCGACGTCACGCTGGCGCCCGGCCGCTATCCCTTCGACCGGCTGACGGCGTCCTATCGGTCCGATCGCACCCGGCGGCTCTCGGGGACGATCGGCGTCACCGCCGGCGACTTCTGGTCGGGCGAGATGGCCGGCACGTCGATCGCGGCGCGGCTGCGGCTGTCCGCCCGCGGCGCCGTCAGCGGGACGCTGGACCGGCACCACGCCGTGCTGCCCGAAGGCCGCTTCGACACGATGCTGGCGAAGGTGCGCGTCGACTGGTCCTTCTCGACCCGCGCCGCCCTCAACGCCCTGCTGCAGTACAACAGCGCCCGCCGCGCCTGGCTGACCAACGCACGCCTCAGCCTGATGCACCGGCCGCTCAGCGACGTGTTCGTCGTCTACACCGAGACGCGGCCCGATGGCTCCCCGGCCGTCCGCTCCGTGGCGCTGAAGTACACCCACCTGCTCTCGTTCTGACCAGCCGCTGAGCGGTCGCCAGCATCGCTCGCCGCGCATGGCCGCGATGCGTGCGAGGCCGCTTCCGGTCGATCGACATCATTGTTCGTTCTTCGGTCGATGGCCGACAAAGACGTCCGTCATGCCGAACGGACGAGACAAGCCGAGACAACTCGTTGCAGACGATGACACCCCCGCCGCGAGGGCCCGCGATAGCGTCTCGCCAGTCTTCGTCAGGAGGGAGTTTGACCATGCACACACACGTCACCGGTCGCACGATCGAGCGCGCGATGGGGTCGCGCCACGGGGCGCGAGCCCGGTTCGTCATCTGGCTCGCGGCCGCGGTCCTGGTCGTCCTGCCTGGTGTCAGCCAGGCCCAGGAAGCGACGGTCATCGGCACCGTCACCGACGACAGCGGCGGGGTCATGCCCGGCGTCGTCGTCACCGCAATCCACGAGGCGAGCGGCAACCGGTTCGAGGCGATCACCGAGTCGGGCGGCGGCTACCGTCTGCCGGTCCGGGTCGGCACCTACCGCGTGACCGCCACGCTGCAGGGCTTCGCCACGCTGACCCGCACCGGCATCGAGATACTGGTTGGCCAGCAGGCGACCATCAACCTGCGCCTGGTGCCCGCGTCGTTGAGCGAGAACGTCACCGTCAGTGCCAGCGCGCCGCTGCTCGAACGCACCAGCAGCACCGTCGCCAGCAACGTCGATCCCCGGCAGATGGCCGACCTGCCGGTCAACGGCCGCAACTTCGTCGACCTGACGCTCCTCGTCCCCGGCGCCCGATCGAACGCCGTCGTCAACGACGAACCGGGCATCGGCGTCGGCGGGTTCCAGTTGAACGTCGACGGCCTGCGCGTCACCCAGAACCAGACCGGCGGCTTCGGGCAGCCGAAGTACAGCCGCGACGCCATCGCCGAGTTCGAGTTCGTCGCCAACCGCTTCGACGCGTCGCAGGGCGGATCGTCCGGCACGCTGGTCAACGCCATCACCAAGTCGGGCACCAACGCGCTGTCGGGCGCGTTCTCGGGCTACTTCCGCAACGACGCCCTGATCGCCGAGGACTTCGTCGCCAAGCGCGTCCTGCCCTACTCCGACAGTCAGTTCAGCTGGACGCTCGGCGGTCCGATCCTGAAAGACCGCCTGCACTTCTTCGGCAACTACGAACTGGAGCGCGAGCCGCAGACGTTCAATCACACCAGTGCTTACCCGAGCTTCAACTTCGATCACTCGGGCACGCGGACCGAAGACAAGGGGCTGGCCCGGCTCGACTACCAGTTCTCGACCAGGACGCGGCTGTCGGCTCGGGCCAACAAGTCGGTCGTCGACATGCCGTTCGATCAGCGCTACACCGGCGGCGCCACCCGTCACCCGTCATCGGCGATCACGACCAATCGCCACAGCAGCGACCTCGGCATCACCCTGACGCAGGTCCTCGGGCCGCGCGTCGTCAATGAAGTGCGCGGCGCCTACTCCGGCTACTACTGGATCCAGCAGTCGATCGTCGCCTGGCCCGGGCACCCGTATGAGGGCCTGACGAACGGCACGCCGATCATCCAGATGCGCGGCTACACCATCGGTCAGGCGCACACCAACTCGCACGAGGACGAGCGGCAGGACACCTATGGCGTCCGCGACAACATGACGCTCACGTTCTCGACGCTCGGGAGGCACGACGTCAAGGTCGGCGGCGAGTACTTCTACCAGCAGAACCCCGTGTTCCTCTGCAACCGCTGCATGGGCATCTACGACGCCCAGGGCGGCCCCGTCCCGGCCAACATCGAATCGCTCTTCCCGGTGTGGAACGACGTGTCGACCTGGAACCTGGCGGCCCTGTCGCCGATCGTCCGGTCCTACACGCTCGGCGTCGGCCAGATGAAGCAGTACGCGCCACTGCACTCCGTCTCCGGCTGGCTCCAGGACGACTGGCAGGTCACATCCAAGCTCACCCTCAACCTCGGCGTCCGCTACGACCTCATGGATGGCGTCTACGCCGAGGACGTCGAGCTGTTGCCGTTCCTGAAAGGCGGGCGATCGAACGACACCAACAACGTCGCGCCTCGACTGGGTGCCGCCTTCTCGGTGAACGACCGCACGGTGATCCGCGGCGGTGGCGGCCGCTTCTTCGCCGACCCCGGCTCGCACAGTGCCTACTGGACCAAGCTCGGCGCCTACGCCCTGCACCCGCAGATCCTGAACGACGGGCGGCCCGACTTCGCGGCCAACCCGTTCAACGGCCCCATCCCGACCTTCGAGGAGGTCGAGAACACGCTGTGCACGGTCGCCAACGTGCCGGGTTGCCTGCGGCGGAGCCTCGGCACCTTCGCCTCGAATTACAACGAGATCCCGTACAGCAACCAGGCGTCGTTCGGCGTGCAGCGCCAGTTCGGCTCCTCCATGTCGCTCGAAGCCGACTACGTCTACACGGGGCTGCGGGCGCAGAACGTCACCATCAATTCGAACATCGCCTACAACCCGGCGACCGGCATCAACTACCCGTTCACGCGGATCGACCTGCGTCCATACCCGGCATGGGGATCGGTGTCGAGCCGCCTGTCGACCGGTGAATCGAACTACCACGGGCTGCAGATGGCGTTCACCAAGCGCATGAGCCACCGGTGGCAGGCGTCGGCGACCTACCTCCTGTCGGGGCAGTGGGATCGGCAGACCGAGCCGATACCGGCCGGCTGCCAGTACGTGATCACGCTCAACGCCGCCGGGCAGCCAGTCTGCGACGTGCCGGTCGCGCTGCACGAGACCATCCGCGACGAGTGGTTCCTCACCGGCGACCAGCGCCATCGCGTCTCGTTCAACGGCATCTGGGACATCGGCAAGGGCTTCCAGGTGAGTGGTCTCTTCCTCTACGGCGACGCGGGCTGGGCGACGCCGACCTCCGGCGTCGATGCGCTCCAGACCGGCGGCAGCGCCGGCCGGGTTCGCGCCAACGGCACGATCATCGCGCGCAACAGCTTCGACCTGCCCAACTACCACCGCACCGACGTCCGCGTGCAGCGCCGCTTCGGCATCGGCCGCGCCAAGCTCGAGGGCATCGTCGAGGTGTTCAACGTGTTCAACCACGCCAACTACGGCACCTTCGTGCTCAACGAGAGCAACGGCCACTTCGGCCAGCCCGATCCCAACCTGAACGTGGCCTACCAGCCGCGAATGGTGCAGCTCGGTTTCCGCGCCAGCTTCTAGCGGCCACCCGAGGAGGACTTCCATGCAGACCACGACCCGGACCGCGCTCGCCGCGGCCGTCCTCGGCCTTACCGCGTTCGGCGGCCAGCTGCACGCGCAGCAGCCGGCGTTCAGCGTCGAGGAAATCTCGATCGCCGGCATCCACCAGGCCATCCAGCAGGGCCGCACCACCTGTGTCGGGGTGGTGCAGGCCTACCTCAGTAGAGCCAAGGCCTACAACGGCGTGAGCAATTACCTGGTCACCGCCGATGGCAGCGACATCCCGAAGCCGGCCGGTCAGGTCCGCGCCGGAGCGCCGCTGGCCTTCCCGACCAGGACCATCGCCATCGGCACCGTGCTGCCGGATTTCAGCGAATACAAGGGCCCGCCGATCGAGTTCGGCCGGATGGAGGCGACCGCCTCCGATCCCGAGGTCATGCAGCAGTACGGCATGACCGTCGGCATCCCCAACTCCGGCCAGGTGAACGCGCTCGGGATGATCAACGTCCGCGGCGAACGGTCGACGACCTGCAAGGGCGACCGCGACCGGCACCCGTCGAAGGGTCCGCTGCCGGCCGGTTCGCCAAAAGTCTGCGAGGAGCTGCGCAAGATGCCCGACGCCATGGAGCGGGCCGCCGAGCTCGACGCCAATTACGGAAAAGCGCCCGACCTCGCCGCACTGCCGATGTACTGCGTGCCCTTCTCGTTCAAGGATCCGTTCGACACCAAGGACATGCGGTCGACGGGCGGCGGTGACGCGCGCTACGACATCGATTTCCCGGCCCGTGATCACACCCTGGTGGCGCAGCTGCGGGCCAAGGGAGCGATCATCTACGCCAAGGCCAACACCACCGAATACAACGGCCGCGCCGGCGACCCAGGCGGCAAGAACGTCCCGGACAAGATCCTGGTCTCGACGCTCGGCTACCAGCGCAGCACGTGGGCCGGCAATCCGAGCAACCCTTACGACACGACGCGCGCGGCGTCCCTGGGGTCCAGCTCGGGCTCGGGCGTCTCGGTCGGCGCCAACCTCGCCACGTGCAGCCTGTGCGAGGAGACGCGCGCCTCGTGCCGCGGCCCGGCCAATCACAACTCGGTCGCGCTGCTGCTCCCCCAGAAAGCGCTGATCTCGTTTCACGGCGGCGCCATCGGATCGGACATCCACAACGATCGCACGGGCATCCACTGCAAGCTGATCAGCGACTCAGCCAAGGTGCTCGACGCGCTGAAGGATCCCGTCGACGGCTACTACGACCGACGCGACGTCTTCACGACGATCCCGCGATCGGCAGTGCTCGCCGGCTCCTACGCCGCCGCGGCTGCCCAGCCGGGCAGCAAGGGCTCGCTGAAAGGCGTGCGGATCGGCATCATCCGCGAATCGATGCTGACCTTCCCTGGCATCAAGGCCGACGAGCCGATCGTCCAGGCGGCCAACGCCGAGATCACGCAGTGGCTCGGCGACTACCTCGGCGCGACGCTGGTCGAGTCGTCCGATCCGAAGTTTCCCGACGATCCGACCATCGAGAACATGACGACCTCGTACACGAAGGCCGTCGCCGAGCTGATCCCCGTGTTCTTCCCCGACATCCTCTACCGCGTGACGAAGGGCGGCGGCGGACGACGCGGCCGCACGGCGGCGGCCAACGCCGAGTTCACGCCGGTCTTCCCCGACTTCGCCGCGGCCATCACGCCGACGCCGTTCGCGCCGGGCGTGACGTTCGGCTCGGGCTCGATGCAGCCGGCCGACTACATGGTCGCGCTCGCCGACGGCAAGGTGCCCATACCGTCGAACCTGAACATCCGCACCATTCAGCCGCAGGCGGAGTCGAAGGCCTTCCGCTTCCACTTCGTCCAGTACGCGACGCGGCGGGCCGCCGACTGGAAGGCGCTCGGCTACGAGGAAACGCTGGTCGACTTCCCGACCCTCAACGCGCGGTCGAAGTTCTGGGGCGACGACCAGCGCGCCGCCTTCAAGAACTGGGAGGAGACGGCCGACATCCGCAATCCGCTCGACGAGCGGCAGGGCATCCACGAGCGCTTCCTCCTGCGGGAGCTGCTGCGACGCGTCGAGATGAAGGTGCTGCAGGAAAACAAGCTGGACGTCGTCGTGCGGCTGCACTCGTCGCTGCCGCCGGGGCTCATCGGCATGGCCGGACAGCCGGCGCCTGAGGGCGACACCCGTGGCGAGAGCGCCTATGGGCCGAACGGCGGGTTGACCGAAGTCCTGATTCCGGCCGGCTACGTCCGCGAGGTCTACGATCCCGTCTTCGTGCTCAGCGCCGACAAGACGCGCTACATCCCGACCAACAACAACACGCCGAGGACGATGCCGGCCCCCGGCCTGCCCTTCTCGCTCGTGTTCCGGGCCGACCCGGGCAAGGAGGACCTGATCCTCAAGGTCGCCTCCGCCTACCAGGCTGCGTCGAAGCGGCGCGTGCCGCCGCCCGCGTTCGGCCCGCTCGGTGGCGACGCCTCACGGCCGGCGCCCTCGGCCGGCGTCAGCCACGACGACCAGTAGCCATCGCCGGCCGGTGGCTTGCGGGCCACCGGCCGGCACAAGGAGTCTCCATGTCGAAGTTGAAGATGATCGTGAGCGGCGGGGCCGTCGGCGTCGTCTGCGCGCTGTCGGTGCTGGCCCGGCCGGGGGCGATCGACGTTCGCGCCCAGGCCCCGTCGTGGCGCTTCCAGCTGGAGGAGGCGACGATCGACGACGTCCATCGCGCCATCAAGGATGGCCAGGTCACCTGCCAGGGGCTGGTCCAGGCGTACCTCAATCGCGCCCGGGCCTACAACGGCGTCGCCAGCCAGGTCGTCACCGAAGCGACGGCGTCGACCTACCTGCCCGACTACGACCAGTACAAGGCCGCCGTCTCCGCGACCGCGTCGCTCAAAGACGGCGATCCGAAGAAGACGCCGCCGATCGAGTTCGGCCGGCTCGAACCGACCGCGTCCGATCCCGAGGTGCAGCAGCAGTACGGGATGGTCGTCGGCATCCCCAAGGCCGGCCAGCTGCGGGCCATGGGCATGCTCAACGTGCGCGGCGAGCGCACCGTGACGTGCAAGGGCGATCGCGATCGGCATCCGTCGAAGGGGCCGCTGCCGGCCGGCTCGCCCGCTGTCTGCGAGGAACTGCGCAAGATGCCGGACGCGCTCGAACGGGCCGCCGAGCTCGACGCGCAGTACGGCCGCACCCCCGACCTTGCGGCGATGCCGATGTACTGCATCCCGTTCTCGTTCAAGGATCCGTTCGACACCAAGGACATGCGGTCGACCGGCGGCGGCGACACCCGCTACGACATCGACTTCCCGGCCCGCGACCAGACGCTGGTCGCGCAGCTGCGGGCCAAGGGCGCCATCATCTACGCCAAGGCCAACACGACCGAATACAACGGCCGCGGCGGCAACCCGGGCGGCACGCACTTCCCGACCAAGGTGCTGCCCTCGACGCTCGGCTACCAGCGCAGCACCTGGGCCGGCAATCCGTCCAACGTCTACGACACCACGCGGGCCGCGTCGATCGGCTCGAGCTCGGGATCCGGCGTGTCGGTCGGCGCCAACCTGGTGATGTGCAGCCTGTGCGAGGAAACCGGCGCGTCGTGCCGCGGGCCGTCCAATCACAACTCGGCGGCGCTGATCCTGCCGCACAAGTCGCTGATTTCCTTCCACGGCGGCTCGATCGGCGCCAGCATCTACCAGGATCGCGCCGGCATCGTCTGCCGCTCGGTCGCCGATTCGGCCAAGGTGCTCGACGCGCTCAAGGATCCGGTCAACGGCTACTACGACCCGCGCGACATCTTCACGACGGTGCCGCGCTCCAGCATCCTCGATGGCTATGCCAAGCACGTGGCGCCCGGCACGGCCGGCTCGCTCAAGGGCATGCGCATCGGCGTCGTGCGGGAATTCATGATCCCGCACGCCAAGGCCGACGAGGCCATCGTGGCGGCCGCGGCCAAGGAGATGAAGGCGATGCTCGTCGATCACCTGGGCGCCACGCTCGTCGAGACGGTGCCGACCGGGTGGACCGATGATCCCGACGTCGAGAACATGACGGTCGATTTCGACCGCGCCATCGCCCAGATCACTCCGGTCATCTACCCCGAGCTGCTCTTCAAGCTCGAGAACGGCCAGCCGAAGTTCCCGGCCTTCGCGGCCAGGATCAAGCCGACCGAGTTCGAGCCGGGCAAGACGTTCGGAACCGGCACGCTGCAGCCGGTCGACTGGATGATGCGGTGGGCCGAGGGCACCGAACCGGGGCCGGCGAACCTGAATGTCCGGAGCGTCATCAGCGCGACGCAGTCGCGCACCTTCCGCTTCCACCTGGCACAGTACCTGACCCGACGGGCACAGGACTGGAAGGCGCGCGGGTTCACCGAATCGGTCGCCGACTGGAAGACCCTCAACGAGCGATCGAAGTTCTGGGGCGACGACCAGCGCGCCGCCTTCCTGAATTGGGGAGACGTCGAGGACGTCCGCAACGAGGTCGGCTCGGCCCAGGGCATCGCCGAGCAGGTGCAGCTGCGCGAGCTGCTGCGCCGCGTGATCCAGAAGGTGATGGCGGAAAACAAGCTGGACGTGATGATCCAGCTCCACTCGGCGCTGCCGCCCGGCAAGATCGGCCTGGCGCCGGAGCCGGTCGTCAACGATCGCAGCCCGTCCTACTCCTTCGGGCCGCACGCCGGCATCACCGAGATCCTGATTCCCGCCGGCTACGTGCAGGTCGCCTATGACGCGACGTTCGAACTGTCCACCGACCGCAACGGCCGGAAGGTCTATCGCGGCAAGGCGAGTTCGACGCCGACGGAGATCCCCGCCCCCGGGCTGCCGTTCTCGATCAACTTCTGGACAGAGCCCGGGATGGAGCACCTGACCCTGCGGGCGGCGTCGGCTTACCAGGCCGCCTCGAAGCGACGCGTGGCGCCGCCGATGTTCGGCCCGGTGCCGGGCGAGCCCGGCGCCCAGGCCGCCACCCCCTCTGCGCGGCGCTGATCACGCCGCGGCGCCGGCCTCGATCCTCGACCCGACAAAGAAAAAGGCCGGACACCGTGGTTGCCCACGGCGCCCGGCCTTTCGGATCTTGCCGTCCAAGCCGCGCGAGCATCTGCTCGCTACGGCCGGACGGTCGAAGCGATCCTTACGCCAGTCGGATGTTCTCGGCGCGCGGACCCTTCGGGCCCTGCCCCTTGTCGAACGTCACCGACTGCCCCTCGCGGAGCGAGTCGAACGGCGCGTCCTGGCACGCCGACTGGTGGAAGAAGTACTCGGTGCTGTCGGCGGCCTGAACGAAGCCGAAGCCCTTGTCGCTGACGATACGCTTGATGACACCGGGAACGGAAGGCATTGTGATCTCCTGATCGACCGACTGCTCCAGCGCCGCCAGGCGGCGCGGGACGGGGTTACTTACCTGTGAGAGCCCGTCAGTCGGACGACGGCTGGCCACAGCGTGACGCACACTCTGCGCGTCATAGCGAACGATGGATGCGGGGTTCGGAACTGGAAGCGGACCTTCTCGTCCCAACACCCCTACGAAACGAATAGCACGAGGACGGCCATTCCGCAAGGAGCGGCCGCCCTTGATGTGTCAGGCGCGTCGGATATTCTCAGCCCGCGGGCCTTTCGGCCCCTGACCGGCGTCGAACGTCAGCGACTGCCCCTCGCGAAGCTCGTCGAAACGCCCGTCGACAACGGCGGACTGGTGGAAAAAATACTCGTTTCCGTCCGACGCCTGGACGAACCCGAAACCCTTGTCACTGATCAGGCGCTTGATGACGCCCTGCATGCTGGACATGTGAATACTCCCGACGACGACGACGAAGAAGACGATCGACCGTTGAACGCCGCTACCAGCGAGGCTCGCGGCGGGACCGACCGCCGCCAGCGCCGTGGCCGGCACCGCCTGAACGCGGCGCCATCGGCCGCGCTTCATTCACGATGAGCGGACGCCCGCCGAACGGACGCTCGTTCAGCTGGGTGATCGCCGCCTGGGCGTCGGCTTCGCTTGCCATCTCGATGAACGCGAACCCGCGCGGACGACCGGTCTCGCGCTCGCGCACGACATTGACCGTCTCGACCGTGCCAGCCTGGGCGAAGTGCGCCTCGAGGTCTGCATCGCTCGCGGTAAAGGGAAGGTTGCCGACGAAAAGCTTGGTTGACATCTCGACTCCTGCGTCCTCACGGACGGCGCCCGGAACAGGGGCGCAACTGAGGAAACCTGCCTGAGCAACTCGCTCGGCGTTGTCGACACGCAGGAGGATTCGAGGGACTCGATCGCGGCTGGCGCGGAAAACGGGGGGCGGAGCTTCCAGTGACCGCCCCCATGGTAACGCAAAAACGGTCTAGGCGTCGGCCGACTTCTTCTTCGGCGGTGCGGCGGCCTTCTTGGCGGCCCGGGCAGCTCGACTGCGCTGGGCATCCACCGCCTTCCGTTCGGCCGCGGTCGGGCCGGGATCCGAGGTCCGCTCGAGAACGACGCGACTGGTCACGAAACGGCGCGATCCAAAGCCATCGAAATCGATGACCGTGTGGTGCACGTCAAGGTCCGTAATCGTACCGGGACCATACTGACTGTGCGCGACACGGTCGCCCTTGGACGGAAACGCCATTACTGCACCACCATTCGCTACATGGGCCGGACACGGACCACGGCAGAGTCCGTGGCCCGGTTCCTAAAGGATCGTGCATTTGTGCCCCGAATGGCCACCAAAAATCAGTTCTTGGCGAGCTTCGAGACGGTCAGGTCCATGTTGTGGCTGACGCGAATACCCCAGATGCCATCGGTCGAGTCGAGCTTGCCCGGGCCGACGATGTCCGCTGCCGGCAGCGACGCAACCGTGGCCCCGTTGATGACGCAATCGGCCTGGCCTCCCTTGACCACCCACGAAATTTCCTGGGTGACGCCTTCCTCCTTGGTCGCCGCCTTCTTGATGGCCTCGTTCGGGGTCCGCGGCACCACGTTGGTGACGGTGTCGCCGTTGAAGCGGCGAACGAGGAACGTGCCGTTGCGGTAGGCCACGCAGTACATCAGCGACTGCTCGGGCGTCCCGAGCTTCGAGCCGCCGATGAACAGGCCCATCGGGTGCGGATGGCTGAAGTCCTGCTTCGGCTCGGTGAACGTGCCCTTGACGGTGTAGTCGCCTTTGGCCGAGTTGGCCGGGTTCCAGTAGGTCGTCGCCGGCCCGATCGTCAGGTGCAGCGTGTCGCCCTTCTGCTCGAACTTCGAATCCTTGACCGTCAGGCCCGCCGCCGTCCCCTTGGCGTCGACCTTGCCGGTCCAGCCGGCCGCCGTGATGCCCCCGCCGGCCACCGCGCGGTCCTTGTCCTCGGCCTCGGACGGCTTGGGCGCGGTCGCCTGGGCCGCCGCCAACGCCGGAATCACCATCGCCAGACACCAACTCAGACTCACTCGTGTGATACGCATGCACTCTCCTCCAGACGCGAATACGACTAAGATCCCGGGCGCGTGACGAAGGACCCCAGCTCCCGGCCCGTCGCCGCGTGGCGATGGCACGTGGGCCTGGCCCTCGGTTTCACCGCGCTCGCCCTCGCCATGACCTGGCCGCTCGGGTCACCGATGGCGCGCGTGGTGCCCGACATGGACGACGCCTTCTTCAGCATCTGGCGTCTCTCCTGGGTCGCCCACCAGCTCGTCCATCAGCCGACGGCCCTGTTCGACGCCAATATCTTCTATCCTGCCCGCCATACGCTCGCCTATTCGGATGCGATGCTGCTGGTCGGGCTGGCCGGCGCACCGTTCCTGTGGGCCGGTGTCCCGCCGGCCGTGGTCCACAACGGACTGCTGATCGCCGCCCTGGCGAGCTCGGCCTGGGCGATGGCCATCCTCGCCCACCGCCTCACCGGTGACCTCGCCGCCGCGATCCTGGCCGGCGTCATTTTCGGGTTCGCGCCGTATCGCTTCGCGCACATCGCCCACCTCGAGCTGCAGTGGCTGCTGTGGATGCCCTTGGCGATGCTGGCACTCCACGCGCTGGTCGAACGGCCCCGGCTCGCGGCGGGCCTGGCGCTCGGCGCGTGCCTGGCGGCGCAGCTGCTGTGCAGCATCTACTACGGCGTGTTCCTGGCGCTCTTCGCCGGGCTCGCCTGGATGGCGCTGGTGGTGGCGACCGGCGTCAGGCCGGGTCTCCTCGCGGCGACCGCGGCCGCCGCCGTTCCGCTGGCGCTGGTGGCGGTGCCGTACTTGGCACCGTACGCCGCCAGCCGGTCGGCGCACGGGCCGCGCAGCGCGTCGGAAGTGGCCGACTACAGCGCGACGCCGGCCGACTATCTGCGGGTGCCGGGCTTCAACGCCCTGCGCGGCCGGGACGACGACGGGCTGGCCCTCGAGGAGCGTGCGCTCTATCCGGGACTCGCCGCGCTGGGGCTGGCCATCGTCGGTCTGTGGCGCCCGCGGAACCGGACGCCGTGGGTCTACGCGGCGCTGGCCCTCGTCGCGTTCGACGCCTCGCTCGGCGTCCACGGCCTCACCTTCCGCGTGCTGCAGGTGGTCGCTCCGCCATTGGGCAACCTGCGCGCGCCGGCCCGCTTCGCCGCGCTCGGCCTGGTGGCGTTCGCCGGGCTGGCCGCGTTCGGCGTCGCCGCAGTCCGGAACCCGCGAGCCCGGGCCGGCGTCGCCGCACTGGCCGTGGCCCTGTGCGTCGTGGAGTTCTGGTCGCGTCCGCTGCCGCTGCGCGACGCCCGACTGGCGCCGATGGCGGTCGATCGCTGGCTGGCAGCGCTGCCCGAGGACACGGTGATCCTCGAGCTGCCGGTGCCGCGCCTGCAGCGGTTGTGGTTCTACGAGCCGTGGCACCAGGTGCGCTCGATCCACCACTGGCGGCACTTGTTGAACGGATACAGTGGCTTCCTGCCGACCGCCTACGGCAACACGCTCGCCGACCTCGAGACGTTCCCCGACGCCCGCTCCGTCGCACGGCTCGGCCGGCTGTCGGTCGACTACGTGATCGTCCGGCGCAGCAATTTCGACGACCGCACCTACGCCCGGGTGACTGCGGCGCTGCTCGCCACCCCGGGGTTCGGGCCGCCGCTGGTCGTCGGCGCCGGCCGGGACGAGGCGGCTGTCTATCCACTGCTCGCAGCAGGGTCCTGACCCTCGTCGTATGGAGGTTCCATGAGAATCCGTTCCGTGTTCGCCGGCGTGCTCCTCGCGGCCGCCGCCACTGCCCTGCCGCTCGCCCAAGGCACCAAACGCGGCAACGCCGAGGACCACCTGCCGGCGAACACCCGGCAGCTCACCGGCTTCGGCGAGCGCGCCTCGTGGTCGCCGGACGGCAAGAAGATCGCCTTCATGGCCAAGAGCTTCGGCGACG
The DNA here is from genome assembly GCA_039916225.1 of Vicinamibacteraceae bacterium. Lineage (GTDB taxonomy): Bacteria > Acidobacteriota > Vicinamibacteria > Vicinamibacterales > Vicinamibacteraceae > JBDSLU01. The sequence goes on along the minus strand of JBDSLU010000546.1, from coordinate 8,454 downwards.
CCTTCGTCGTCGACGTGGCGACGAAGACGATCCGGCTGCTGACGCCGGCGCCGTCGTCCAGTTACCTGCGCGTGCAGTACCTGCCGACCGGCGACTACTTCCTGATCGGCGCCCGCACCTTCACCGACATCCGCACCACCCGCGACCGCGATCAGGAGATGTGGCTGCTGCGCGCCGCCGGCGGGCCGCCGATCGCGCTGAATCACAAGATCTCCGAAGGCGTGGCCATCTCGCGCACGACCAATCGCATCGCGTGGTCGAACACGCATGGCCAGTACCCGGACCAGATCCCCGATGGCGAGTCGGTGCTCTATATGGCCGACATCGTCGAGGAGGGCGGCCAGCCGAAGCTGACCAACAAGGTCGAGCTGATCCGCGCCAAGCGGCCCGAGTGCACGCTCGAGGCGCAGGACTTCCGCTTCGACGACACCGAGCTGATCTACACGTGCTACCGCTCGCCCTATGCCGACGTCTTCGGCCTGAACCTGAAGACGAAAGCGATTACGACGTTCCGCAAGCTCGCCGGCGAGTACAACGAGGTCGAGGGCATCTTCCCGGACGGCAAGCACACGCTGGTCGAGTCGAGCAGGGACCAGAGCGCGCAGGACTCGAACCACATCGACATCTGGAAGATGCCGCTGGTGCCCAACGCGACCGAGTACGTCCGGATGACGCACTGGGGCGAGTACGACGGCTACAAGGCCTCCAACCCGGTCGTCAGCCCCGACGGCAAGACCATGGCGTTTCAGTCGGCGCGCAGCAAGGACGCGGCCGGTGTCGGCTACGGCATTTACCTGATGGACCTGAAGTAGCCAGCGGTCACTTCGGCGCCGTCACGGTGATCGTCGCGCCGGCGCCGCGCCCGGCGACTTCGGGCTGATACATCGCTTCGGCCCGCGTCGGTGCCGCGAAGAACGTGCCCGGCGTGATGGCCCGGGCCAGGTACGACACTTCGTAGTCGCCGTCGGGCAGCGTCGTCGCGAACAGGTCGACGCGCTGATCGCGGCGCTCGATGCGATCGAAACCGGGCCGCCACCAGAAGGTCCTGGCGCCGTCACTCGCGTCCTCGGTGTCCGGTGCGGCGGTGGCCAGGCTGGTGTCGGCGACCTCGAAGCCGGCCGGTAGCGGATCGCTGACCGCGACGAAGAGCCGATCCTCGGGCACGCGGACCGTCAGGATCACGCGCACCAGGTCGCCCGGAGCGAAGGTCGTCGCCGCGGCGCCGTCCTTGCCGCCGACCACCGGCACATACCGCCGACCCAGTGTGAACCCGTGCGCGAGCGGTTCGATGTCGCGCGCGTCCCGGGCAACGCGGAGGCGCGCGGTGTAGAACACCGGTGTGGCCCCGGTCGCCGTGATGCGCAGCCGACCGCTGCCGCCCGGCGCCACGATGCCCAGCACGTCCGCCATCGGGACGCGTCGCGACGCCGACGGCCGCTGGACGTCGAGCGCCTGCACGAGCAGTTCGGTGGATTCGAGCGTCGCCGAGGCCGTGACCAGCGGACGCCGCGGCTCGAAGGCGGACTGATAGCCGACGAGCCCGACCAAGCTCCAGACGTTGGCCTGCGTCCCGTTCCAGATGCCCGCCGTGCCGCGCTCGCCGAGCAGCCAGCTGACGATCGGCCGCGCCTCCTCGGCCGACAGGCCGCCGCGCCGCGACAGCACATCCAGCACCAGCGCGGTCGACTTCAGGTTCGACGGCCAGCACCAGGCGTACGGGTCGAGCGTCTTCTCTTCCACATGCGCGGTCACGCCGACAGTCAGCGCGTTGCGGATCCGGCGTCGCAGCTCGGCGATGCGTGGACTGTCCGCGTCGATCGCCGCGGTGGCGTCGAGGAGGTGAGCCAGCGCGAAGATCGGCAGCGTCTCGCGCGCCGCATACAGACGATCGAGCGACGCCGTCGGGCGGCGGCCGGCATCGACCAGCACCTTGGCCGCGAACGCCCGCCAGGCGGTGTCGTCGAGACCGGCGTGGGCAACGGGAGGCCTGGCCAACGCGGCTTCGAGCTCCTTCGCATCGCGCGACAGCGTCGCCTGGTCCACCGTGAACCCGTGGCGCTTGGCGGTCTCGCGCACGAAGAGCAAGTAGGCCGACAAGTACGGCGATCGCAGGCGGCAGTCGCCGGCCCAGTAGCTGTAGCCACTCGCGCAGTGGTAAGCCTCGAGGCGATCGAGCGCGGCCTGCGCCACGCTGCGGCGCGCGGCGTCGGTGCTGGGGCCGTTCTCGAGCGTGAAGTTCGGGCCCAGCATCGACGCGAAGACCAGCACCAGCGCGCGGGACGCCATCTGCTCGGCGCACGGGTACGGATAGGTGGCGATGTAGTCACCGGCGGCCGCGAGGCCGACCAGCATCGTCGACGCCAGATCGACGTCGAGCTGCCCCACGCCCCGCTCGATCGAGACCGGCAAGCGGATCGTCTCGACCGCATCAGGCTCGGCATTGCCGGCCGCAGCCGTCGTTTCCATCACTACGGCATCGACGATGGGCAGGTCCTTCTCCACCACGTCGCGCTCGCCGCCCAGGGTGGCCACGATGCGCAGGCGCGCCACGCCCTCGCCGCGGGCCTCGGCCGCGAACGCCACCAGGGCGCGCCCGCCGCCGGCGAGATCGACGCGCTGCGGCCCGCCGTCGATGCGCAAGAGGTTCGGCGTCAGGCTTTCGACGACGACGCTGCCCCGGCCGCGCAGTGCCCCGGCCGCGACGCTGACGCGGAGCTGCGCGCGATCGAGCCGGGTCATGAAGCGTGGCAGCGCCGGGCGCACCATCAGTGGCTTGGCGACGGTGATCGGTGCGCGGGCGGCGCCGTAGCGCGCGCCGGATGCGGCCGCGACGGCGATGACGCGGTAGGTCGTCAGCGTATCGGGCAGCGCGGCCTCGATGCGCGCGACACCCTCGGCGTCCGTCGACACCGCGCCGTGCCAGAAGGCCAACGGCCGGAAGTCGCGCCGCGCGTCTGCATCGCCGGCCTCCGGATCGGCGGCGTCCGGTTCCTGCCCGGACATCGTTTGATAGCTCCGCCCGGTATCTGTCTGGAGGAGCTCGCCGTAGTACCGCGGAAGCACCCGCCCAAGCAGCTGGCCCCGCGAGTCGGTGAAACCGACCCACGCCGGCCGGCGTTCGTACATCGCTCCGAACGGGCTCGGCACGTGGTAGCCGGTGAGGGCCAGCACGCCTTCATCGACGGCCCACAGCGTGACCTCGGCTGGCGCCGGGCGGTCGCGGTGATCGCGGACGCGGACGGCGATGGCGGCCCGCTCGCCCGGACGCCGGTTCGCCGGCGCGTCGACGGTGACCTTCAGCTCGGACGCGGCCCGGTCGAGCGGAATGTCGACCGCGGCAACATGTGTGGTCGGGCGGCCGGGGTCGTCGCGACCAAGGGCGCAGCACGGCGAGGTCCGTCCGCGAATGGCGGTCACGACCGCCTGGAGCCCCCCCACTGCGGAGTCGCCCACCGGCAGATCGATCGTCGCGCTGCCGCCGGCCAACCGCACGACGCGGGCCTCGAGGACGGCACCGCGCTCGATCGTCACGAGCGCGGTCGCGTAGCCCTTGGTGGTGGCGATGGTCAGGCGGGCGCGGTCGCCCGGGGTGTATCGCTCGCGGTCGAGCGCCACCGTCACGTCTTCCGTGAACGCCGGGACTGGCGGCGACGGTGCGCCACCAGCATCCAGCACGATCGTCGCCGGCATCGCCGCGCGAGCATCGGCGGCGCGCACGGTCGCTTGGATGTCGACGCGTAGAAACGCTTCCGGCACGATCACCCGAACGGGCCCCGACCCCGTGATCGCCTCGAGGACAACGGCGTCGGGATCGTCGTCCCTGCCGAAGGCCCGCTTGATGCGGACGCGGACGGGAATGCCTGCCACGTAGTCGCCAGCAGGCGTGCGCGCGACCACCGCGAGCGCCGGCGTGCGAGGATCCCGCGCGGCGTCGTCGCGTCCGATGCCCAGGTAGGCGTCGGGCTCGACGACCACGACCTTTCGCTGTCCGAGCACGTGCGACGACGTATCGGTGACCTGGGCCGCGACGCTGAAACGCCCGCGGCCGGCCAGGCCCGCGGGCAGCTCGAAGCGGGCGGCGCGCGTGCCGAGCGCGTCGAGCTCGCCGCGATCCTCGAGCCGGAACGGCGTGCCCCCGGCTTGGTCGAATTGCCCCTCGACCGCATCGTCGGAGGTTGCGTACGTGAAGTGGGGATCGTCGGACAACACCTGCGGCACTGTCTCGAGCCTGCTGCGCGTGACCGTCCACGCCACCGCGGCGCCCGACAGCGCGACGTCGGACAGGTCACGGGCCTCGACCCGCGCAGACAGCGCCGGGCGATCGCCCGCCTTGACCTCCGACGCGGCAAGCGTTGTCTGGAACTCGACCGGCTTCACCGCCTTGACCAGTAGTGAGCCAACAACCGCCGACGAGTCGTCGCCGTGCTCGGTCCGACGCACGCTCAACCACGTCGGCTCGTCGACCTTGGCATCCGCCGGGATGGGCAGGGTCCACTCGACACCACCGCTCGGCCCCGCCGTCGCGTCGTATGTGGCGTCGTCGATGCCAGGACGCGAGACCACCAGCGTGATCGACGCGCCCGCCGGTACCGGCTCGAGGCCGCGCGGTGTGGCCGTCTGCAGGAATGCCTTGACCTGCGCGGTTTCGCCGGGCCGGTAGACGCCGCGGTCGGTGAACACCACGCCGACGAGCTCCGGCTTAGCGCTGCCGCGGAGGCTCCACGCCCCGGCTTCGGCGACGTAGGCGGCGTCGCCGTCGTGCTCGACCAGAATCACGGCGCCAGCATGGGGAGCCGGCCGGTCGATATCGGTCGCGATGGCGAGCCCGTCGACACTCGTCCGGCCGCGCCAGACGTCGCCGCCTTGTCGATCGAGGATTCGTACCGACGCGTCGGCGATAACGGCGCCGGTGTCCAGCCGTGTCGCGAGGATGGCGACGCGGTCGGCGTTGCCGCGCATGGTCACGCCGATGTTGGTGACCTGGATCAACGCTGAGGTCACGAACGCGCGTGGGCTGACGGTAGTGACGTCGCTGGCCTGGACGGTCGCCTCCCGTCCCCCGTCGGCCGAGAACTGGACGATGCCGGTGCCCTTCGTCGACAGTGCGCCAGCGACGTCGACGAGCGTTTCCTGCTCGCTGCCGTCGACGGGCGTGGCCACCGCGGTGACCGATCGCGGCGTCGCCGCGTGTGACGCGTCGCGCGACCGAACGTCCAGGAGGTCGGCCGGCGAGACCGGCGTCACCCGCGTCCGCACGTCGAACAGGCTGCGGCTGATCACCGGCAGTCGCGGACCATTGGCCGACTCCCACACCGCTGGTCCGTTGCTCGCCAGTCCGAGGATCGACGACGGCAACCCGACGTCGAACACGTCCATCCACGGCGCGCCGAGGCGCCGGCCGGCGGCGTCCTGCAGCGACGCATCGACGCGGATCGCGTAGCGGTGCCCGGGCACGAACCGGTAGCCGAACTCGGCGAGCCGCACGAAGGAGGACGCATAGCGCGCGTGAGCGGCGGTGGCTCCTGCCCCCGCGATCGCCCGCTGCACGACCTGCTCGGCCGCCGGATTGGTGATGTCGGTCACCACCAGCGTTGGCCAGAGCGCTGGCGGTATCACGGCCGCGCCGGCGGAGAGGGTGACACTGTCCGGCTCGCACGCACCGTGACAGTCCGGCCCGCTCACCATGAAGGGGGCGGGGCTCGTCGCAACCGCGCGATCGGGCGTGCGGCGCCGCAGCGGGCCTTCGGCCGAGGCGACGCCCGTCGCGGTGACCGCGATCGTCGCGCCCGCCGGCGGCGTCTCGGGCAGCTGCAGCACGACGCTTTGCGCCGTCGCCTCGGCCGCCGGCGCGAGCGCCACCCGCAGGGTCTGCCGTCGCACGAGCTGCGCCGCGATACGCGTCGCCCAGGCATCGCGTTGCTTCAGACCGGCGGGGTCGACGCGGGCCATGCGGGCGCGCGCCGCCGCCGACAGAGCCGGCACCGGCGACTTCGACGGCACGTAGGCCACCTGCAGCCGCGACAGTACGTCCGACACGCGGACCGCTGTGTCGAACGACAGCCGGAGGTCGCTGCCCACCACTGTGTTGGTCGACGGATCGATGCGCGGCTGAATCGCTGCGCCTCGCAGCCGCGGCGCCGGCGTCTCGAAGGTGAAGGTGTGCGCAGCGGCCAGGCGCCGGCCAGACATCGCCGTGGCACCGGACGCGACCGTGATCGTCACACGCGACGCCAGGGGAAACCGGCCGGCGCGCGGCGTCACCACCAGGACGTTGGTGTCGGGCCAGTGGAACGTGACGTCGACCGCCGGCGTGACGGTCACGTAGTCGATTCGATCCGCCTCGGTGTCGACGAGCGCCACCATCGGCTCCGAGAACCGGATGCTGGCCTGCGTGATCGGGGTGTCGACGGCCCCGGTTGGCGTCGTGGCGACGATCCGCAGCGACAGCGCTGCCGCCCCCTGGGTCCGGACGCTGGACGACGCCGCCAGACAGACGGCCACGCAGGCGACCGCTGCCATCAGGACCCCACCGAAGCGTTGGTGCATGGCGTCCAGTATCCAGTGGCTTCGGGCCGACGTCACCGTAGGCCCTGCGCGGCCTTGCACACGGCGGCCACCCATCCATCCCGGCCGGGCCTCCGTAGAGCCTTTCAGACGCGGGCCAGTGGGGCTCGCAGCTCAGAGAAAAAGGACAACGACGCCATGAAGCTTTTCCGCCTGACCGCCGCCGCCTTCGCCATCGCCGCCACCGCCTCGGTCAGCTACGCCCAGATGGGCAAGAACCCGATGGTCGGCGGCAAGGAGATGTTCCCGACCAAGAACATCATCGAGAACGCCGTCAACTCGGCCGATCACACGACGCTCGTCGCCGCGGTCAAGGCCGCCGGGCTCGTCGAGACGCTGCAGGGCCCCGGCCCGTTCACGGTGTTCGCGCCGACCAACGCGGCCTTCGCCAAGCTGCCGGCCGGCACCGTCGACAGCCTGCTCAAGCCCGAGATGAAGCCGACGCTCACCAAGGTGCTGACCTATCACGTCGTCGCCGGCAAGTGGTCGGCCGATGATCTGATGAAGAAGATCAAGGACGGCAAGGGCACCGCCGAACTCACCACCGTCGCCGGTGGCAAGCTGTGGGCGATGGTCAAGGACGGCAAGGTCGTCCTGAAGGACGAAAAGGGTGGGATGTCGACGGTGACGCAGGCCAACGTGTTCCAGTCGAACGGCGTCATCCACGTCGTCGACACCGTCGTGATGCCCGGCTGACGCCGCGCCAGGCGCGTCGAACGCCCAACTTCCAATCGCCAACGTCCAACCCTGGCCGCGGAGCCGGAGTGGACGTTGGCGATTGGTCGTTGGGCGTTGTCGTTTCAGGCGGTGATCGACACGACGCCGTTGTTGATGGACGCCGTGAAGCGGCGCAGCGACTGCGTCGCCGGTCCGCGCACCACCGAGCCATTGGCCGGATTGAACTGCGAGCCGTGGCACGGGCACTGGAACACGTTGCCGCCGAAGCCGTTGATCGTGCACTGCTGGTGCGTGCAGGTCGAGGTGTAGGCCGACACGGTGGTCGCGTCGTTGCGCACCACCAGCATCGACCCCAGCGAGCTGGTCACGATCGCCGCACCGCCGGCAGCCGAGAGCGCGGTGCCGTCGACAGTGAGCGAGGCGGCGCCGTTGGCCACCGTCGCGTTGAGCGACGGCAGCGTCGGCACGTTGCCGAAGCTACCGGACGGCTCGTTGGGACTACCGCCGCCGCCGCAGGCCTGCAGCGTGGCGGCGATGGCGCCGAGCGAGAGCGCCTGGCAAGCCGCCACGCAGAAGTCGCGACGGGTGCCGAGGGTCGCGGGAAGCGCGGGGCCGAGCGGCTCGGCCTCCGCGAGCGACGCGGCGGCGAGGGGGGATTCGACAAAGTGACGGGTGTCCATGGGGCCTTCTTCTCCTTCGTACGTGCACACCAGCGCTCGGCATCGCCACATGGCGCGCACGGTGAACCGACCGACAAATGGAGGCAGAAGCGCGGAAGGTGTGCGCCTGAGCCGAAGCTCAGGCCCTTCCGCCGGGGTGCGGGGGACACACGTTCCGAATGGGCAATCCGAGTGTGCCTCGGGCCACGCGATCGATGCAAGTGGGATTTTCGCAACGCCGCCGGCGGCGACCGGGTCGCCGAAATCCGAGCCATACTTGGCCCTCACCCGTTTCCCGATGAGGAGTTCCGCATGGCCTGGACCGATGCGCGTCGTGCGCGCGTGGCGACCGCCGTCGCACTCGCGGCGCTGACGATGCCCCCCTTGGCATCCGCCCAATCCCCGATCAGGACCGACGCCGGCCAGGTGAGCGGCGCCGACTCCGGCACACCCGGTGTCCGCCAGTACCTCGGCATCCCGTATGCAGCCCCGCCGACCGGCGCGAACCGTTGGAAGGCGCCGCAGCCGGTCGCCAAGTGGGACGGCGTCAAGG
>JBDSLU010000545.1:0-4932 GCA_039916225.1 Vicinamibacteraceae bacterium | reverse complement strand
GGGCCGGCTGGGGCGCTCCGGCTTTCGTCAACTTGGCCGGAGCCAGCGTCGGTGCGCAGATCGGTGGCTCGAAGACCGACGCCGTGTTCTTCTTCATGGACCAGGCCGCACTGGACGCCCTCGCCTCGGGCCGCTTCGAATTCGGCACCTCGATCAACGCGGTCGCCGGTCCGGCGAGCGCGACGGCCGAGACGCTGTCGAAGACGACGGCCAACCAGGTCTACGTCTACGCGGTGCAGGAAGGCCTGTTCGCCGGGGCGTCGGCCAACGGTACGTCGATCCGGTTCGACAACGAAGAGAACCAGGAGCTCTACGGCGCCGCGACCGCGCAGGACTTCATGGCCGGCAAGGTCGAGACCCCGAAGGGCCTCGAAGGGCTCGGCATGGCGATCAAGGGTCGTTAGACCGCCGGCAGCAACCAGGCCCGACCGCATTCCTCGTCTCTCCCCAGCCCGAGACGGAGGGCCGGCGCCGTTGGCGCGGTTCTCCGTCCATCGCCAGGTGCCGTCGATGGCCGACCACGAAACCGATCCGACGGCGGAGATCCAAGGCGGCCTGACCGAGCACGAGAAGCGCGACAACGTCGTGCGCCTCGCCTTCGGCGGCGACATGGCGCGGTTCGACGAGTTCCGTCGCGTCGTCCGCCAGGCGGTGCCCCCCGGCACCTCCGCGATCCTGCGCGGCAGCAGTGTCACCGGCCGCCGCTGGAAGGATGGCGCCGCCTTCGATGCCGACGGGCCCGGCACCAGCGATCTCGATCTCACCCTGGTCGGGGCCGACGTCATCGGCCTCTTCGCGTTGACCGGCTTCTTCGTGCCCGGCCTCCACTCGCGGCCGTTGAGCAAGGACGATCCGGACATCGCGCCCACGCTCGTGCCATTGCGAGAGCAACTGATGGCGATGACCGGGCGGCCGGTCAACATCCAGGCCTCGCGCGAGATCGTCATCGACTTCCGTGGTGGGCTGCTCGATCAGCCCTATCTGACCCTGATCGAGAAGCCGGACACCCTGACGCTGCTCGATCGTGCCGACGTGTCCTGACGATGCGGCTGCTGTCCTACAACATCCGTCACGGCGGCGTCGGCCGTATCGAGGCCCTGGCCGCGGTAATCCGCCGCTGTGCGCCCGATGTCGTGGTGCTGCAGGAGGCGACGCGGCCCGACGTCGTCCGCGCGCTGGCGGTCGAGAGCGGCTTGCGCGAGCACGGATCGCACCGCGGGCAGTCGCTCGGGTTCCTCTCGCGACTGGCCATCGCCAAGGCGGTCTGGCGCCGGCCGATGCTCTCCCGCCACGCCTTCCTCGAGCTGACGCTTGCCGACTCGGACGTGCACGTCGTCGGCGTCCACTTGAGCGCCGTGCACGCCGCGTGGACAGAGCGCCGCCGGTTGATCGAGCTGGCGTCCCTGCTGCGCACGGTCAAGGCGCGTCAACCGGGCTTCCACGTGCTGGCCGGCGACTTCAACACGCTCGCACCCGGTGAGCCCCTGGACGTCCAGCGGCTCCCGGCGCGGCTTCGACCCCTGGTGTGGCTGAGCGGCGGATCGATTCGCTGGAAGACCGTGTCCGCCGTGTTGGCGGCCGGCTATGCCGATGCCTGGCGACGACTGCACGGCCAGGCCGAGACCAACGGCTGGACGTTCCCGACCTGGGATCCGCACCTGCGCCTCGACTACGTCTTCGTGCCCGAGGGGGATGCTGGGCGAGTCACGCGCTGTGAGGTCGTGACCGATCCAGGTGTCGCCGCCGCGTCCGACCACCTCCCGCTGATCGCCGAGCTCGCGCCCGCCTGATGGCGTCGCTGTCAGCGCGTCCGCTTCTGTAGCTTGAACGCCACCGAGTACGGCCGCATCCGGCAGTTGGCCAGCTCCCGTGCACTCTGGGCCAGCGCGTAGCGGTCCGGCTCGATCCGCGGCTCCTCGAACTCGACCACCTCGAAGCCGGCGTCCCGGAAGGCCTTCCAGTAGGTTGACAGCGGCCGGTGGAAATACACGAAGTGCGAGGTGAAGTGCTTCCACGGCGGGTCGACGCAGGTGCGTGGCTCGAAGTAGGAGAACGGCCAGTGGTAGGAGACCGTCCGGCTGCCGGCGGTCACGCTCGATCGCGCCTGCGGGAAGCACGGATGCGAGAACACCAGCACCGCGATCCCGTCCGGGCGCAGCACGCGGTGGAACGCCGCGATGGTCGCCGGCAAGTCCGGTACGTCCATGACGACGTAGTTGGCGACCACGGCGTCGAAGGTGCCGTCCTCGATGGTGGCCAGCGTCGTACACGAGTCGACCCGGAGGTCGAGACCGGGACTCGACGTCCGCGCCAGCGCGATCATCCGCTCCGAGGCGTCGATGCCGGTCACGACAGCGCCCCCCTCGGCCAGCTGGCGCGACAGGTAGCTGGTGCCGCAGCCGGCGTCGAGCACGCGCCGGCCGGCAACGTCGCCCAGGAACGCCCAGAGCACGGGGTCCGAGTTCAGGCGCCGATTGGCGTCGCCGTCGTCGCCCACTTGAATCTGCCAATCGTCGGCCAGCCGATCCCAGACCTCGCGGATGTCGTCTTCGTCGTGATCGTGCGGCCTGTCCATCCGCACATTGTCATCCGATCGGCCTGTCAGATGCGCAGAACCCTGATGCGGTGCGCTTCGCTGTCGCCGACGTAGAGGACGCCGTCCGCTCCGACGCAGACGCCATGTGGCCGGGCGAGCGCACAGCGGCGCGGGTTGCCGTCCGGTCCGTCGCCGCGCGCGCCGGTGCCGAGCACGGTCGTGATCGTGCCCGTGTCCAGATCGACGCGGCGGATGGCGTGGTTCTCGGTGTCGGCGACGTAGAGACCGCGTCCGCCGATCGCCAGGCCCTTCGGGCCGCCGAGCGTGGCCAGGCGCGCCGGCCCGCCATCACCCGTGTGGCCCTGGATGCCGGTGCCGGCCAGGTGGTGGATGGTGCCGCTTCTCGGCGGGATGCGATAGACGGCGTTGCCCTCGCGCAGCGCCAGGTAGATCGTGCCGTCGACCCCGACAGCGACCGCGCGCGGTCCGTTGAGCGGCGCGCCCTTCAGCGTGGCGCCATCCGGCGTCGGCTGCCGCTCGCCGGTGCCGCCGATCGTCTCGATCACGCCGGTCGCGACGTCGATGGCGCGCAGCCGATGGTTGCCGACGTCGCAGATCAGCAGGCGCCCGTCCGGCGCGATCGACACGCTGTGCGGGCTCCGCAGCCGTGCCGCCGACGCCGGTCCGCCGTCGCCCGCGAATCCGGCCTCGCCGGTGCCGGCGAGCGTCGAGAGCCGGCCGGTCCGGGCGTCGACCCTGCGCACGACGTGGTTGTCGCGCTCGGCGATGTAGAGGTGGCCGCCCGCGTCGAAGGCGATCTCGTGCGGCATGTTCAACGTGCCGGCCAACGCCGGACCGCCATCGCCGGCGTAGCCGCGCTGGCCGCTGCCGGCGACGTCGGTCGAGCGTCGCGTCGCCAGGTCGAACCGCCGGATCCGCTGGTTGTCGAGATCGCAGAAGTAGAGGCCGCCGTCTGGGCCGAAGAGCAGCCCATAAGGGTTGTTGACCTGGGTGTCGGAGTGGCCCGGCGCACCACTGCCGATCAGGACCGACACGAAAGGGGCGGCCCGCGCACTGATCGGCAGGAGTGGCAGGAGGACGCTGGCCAAGGCGTCGCGGCGGGTCATCGCCGTTCATCCTGCCTCATGTCGCGGTGGTGCACGACGGATGAGGAGGGGATATGAGGCGATTGCTGGCGGGCGCGTTCGTGGGACTGATGGTCATCGGGGTGAGGGCCGGCGGGTCGCAATCGCGCCCGGAGATGCCGCCGCCTGAAGGGATCCCCTCGGTGTCGTGCATGCAGGCGATGGCACTGCAAAACCGGATGAACCGCTATTTCCACCGCGCGGTGGTGCCGCGGATGGTTAGCTGCTGGCGCGGTATCCGCGACGCCGGGACGGTGTCGATCTCGTTCGACTACCAGCGCAGCGGGGATCAGTTCGTGCCGCGGGCGAGCAAGATCCGTGAGTCGACGCTCGCGGCGCCGGTGGAGACCGAGCGGGCGCTGGCCTGCCTGCAGAGCGCCATCGTCGGCACCGGGTTCGCCGTTGAAGCCGAGGACAAGGACATCCCGGCGTTCGCCCTGCATTGGAGCTTCCCGGTGCCGATGCCCGAGGACCTGGACGCCGCGGCGGCCCGCATCGTCATGCTGGACAACGGGTCGGGGCCGAGGGCCGGCCAGTGCGGCGGCAGCGAAGGGCCGAAGCCGGCCTGCAGCGACTGCTTCTTCGTGCCGTTCGCGTCGTGGTCGTGGTGCTCGTGGTCCTGCGCCGGCTACAGCGGCTGCAAAGGCGCCGACAGCGGGTGCGATCTCTACCCGCCGAAGTGCGTCACCGGCTCGCTCTTCGGCAACATCGGCGGGCTGGTCGCCTACTGAGGCTGCGGCGCCTGGGCGTAGGCGGCGCGGATCGGGCCGGCCATGCGCGGCGACGTGCCGTAGGTCGGCTCGACGAACGCGGCGGTGTCACCGCGGGTGTGGTTGAAGCCCATCGCCAGGAATCGCACGGTGACGCCGCCCAGATCGATCGTGTGCTCCTTTTCGAAGGTGATGTCGGCCTTGCGGAACTACGACGGCGGGCCAGCCGGAGCTTCGGTCGGCCTCATTCGTTGGTCGACTTGCCGCTCTCGTCGAGGCGGATGACCTCGCCGAGCTTCAGCTCGCGGATGCCGGCCTCGACCTTCTTGAGATCGCCGACCACCAGCCAGACGATCTCGTCCGGCCGGATGAACGCCTTGGCCGCGTCGGCGAGTGTCTTCTCGTCGAGGGCGCGGACGTTCTTCGCGTAGTTGGCGTAGTAGTCGTCGGGGTAGCCGAGGCTGACGATGTCGATGGCCGCGCGTGCGAGCGCGTCGAGCGTGTCGAAGCGGCCGGGCAGCCCGAGCGTCTGGTTCCGCAT
>JBDSLU010000544.1:0-3536 GCA_039916225.1 Vicinamibacteraceae bacterium | reverse complement strand
CAACTGAAACCCCTCGGGCGGTCCCCCGCTGCCCGTCCGGACCACGAAGCGGTGCGGCACGGCCTTGAGCGCCTCGGCCTGCAGCGCGTCGCCCAGCGTCGCGACGTCGACGACGCAGGCCGACGGCGTTGCGTCGGACACCGCGGTCGCCAGCCGATCGCTGCGCGGACCGGCCGGTAGCGGCACGGCGACCGCCCCGGCGCGCATCGCCCCGAAATAGCAGGCGACATGGGTGATGCTGCTCTCCAACGCCAGCAGCACGCGATCACCGGGGGCGACGCCGCGGTCGATGAGCAGCCGGGCGACCCGGTTGGTCAGGGCATCGAGCTCGCCGTAGGTGATCCGGCCGCCCGGCTCGATGAGGGCGATGGCATCCGGCGTGCGGGCAGCCGACGCGGACAGGAACTCGTGAACCAGGAGCGGGGCTTCGATCTGCTCCTCGACGGGACTGGACATCATTGCGGTGTGACTGAGTCAGGAAATCGCGGCACGGCCGGCGCCGGCGTCCGGCGCCCCGCGCCCGGGTGGTGCGAGAACGTCCGATTGCCGCCGGCGGCCCGGCGCCGCCGGGATCAGGAGACGACGCCGGCCGGCGACCCCGCCGCCAGACGGTCAATATCCGTGGTCAGGCGGGGCGCCCCGCCTGCGGGACGCCGCCGGATGAACTGATCGTAGACCAGTTGCGTCGAGAGGATGCCGACGACGGCCATGTTGTCGGTGTTCGAGAACTGGCCCTGGTCGGCTCGATCCCGGCACTTGGCCAGCAGCCGCCTCGCCGCGGCGACGTTGAACACGCCGGCCTGCTCGAGGGCGGCCTCGCCGGCCACCTCCTCGATCCAATCGGCCTCGGGGCCGGCGAACGACAACGCGTCGGGCGCCCGATAGGGCTGCTTCTTGCGCGCGAGGACGGCCTCGGGCAGCAGGTCCCCCGCGGCCCGCTTGACCACGTGCTTCTCGTCCAGCACGTGCAGCTTGTAGGCCGCTGGCAGCGACTCGGCGAGCGCCACCACGTTCCGATCCAGGAACGGGAACCGGCCCTCGACCGAGTTGGCCATCAGCATGCGGTCGCCCTGCGACGACAGCAGATAGCCGGACAGCAACGTGCGGCACTCGAGATACTGATCCTGCGCCAGCGGCGACCAGGTCGGGAATCGCTCCGGGAGCTGGGCGAGCAGATCGGCGACGACGTCGCCGCCGCGACGTGCCTGCATGTCGGCCGACAGCAGCCGCCGCAGTGACGTCGCCGAGCGCCAGCGCAGGTCGTGGCCGAAGCCTGGCGCCAGCGCCCGATCGAGATGCTGGCCGAAGAACTGCCGGGCCATCGCCTGCTGGGCCACGGGCGACCGCGCCAGATAGGGATAGAGGCGATCGAGGAGACGCGGGCGCCACGTCGACGCCGGGTTCTGCGCCCAGAAGCGCCGGACCTTGGCCTCGCGGAAGACGTCGTAGCCAGCGAACATCTCGTCGGCACCCTCGCCGGTCAACACGACTTTGATGCCCGCCTCGTGCACCAGCTTCGACAGCAGGAACAGCGGCGCCGCGGCCGTCCGCAGCACGGGCCGCTCGGTGTGGCCGATGACCTGCGGGAACACGCGCGCGATGTCGCCCCGCGAGACCACCACTTCGTGATGGGCGCTCCCCAGGTGGGTCGCCATCAGGTGCTGGAACTCGGTCTCGTCGTACTCGGCGTCGGCGAAGCGGAGCGAGAACGTCGTGAACTGGGCGCCCTTGGCGCGAAGACCGAGCGCCGCCACCAGCGAGCTGTCGAGGCCGCCCGACAGGTAGCTGCCCACCGGCACGTCGGCCCGGAGCATGCGCAGGCTGGTCGCCTCCTCGAGCGCCGTCCGGACGGCCACGACCGCGTCCTCGAGGCTGCCCCGGAAGCCCTCGCCTTCCCCGGACGGGAACGCCGGCTCATAGGCGCTTGCTGTGGTGACGCTGTCGCCCCGGTAGGTTCGGACGCCCCCGGGCTCGAGCTCGGTGATGCCCTCGAACACGGTTTGCGGCGGGACGGGCGTCCAGAACGTCAGCACTTCGTCGAGGCCGCGCGGGTCGAAGGCGCGCGGGATGCCGGGGTCGGCGGCGAAGATCGCCTTGACCTCGCTGGCGAAGTACAGCCGTCCGCCATGCTCGCAGATGTAGAGCGGCCGGACGCCAAACGGATCCCGCGCCAGCACCAGCGAACGATCCGCGGTATTCCAGAGCGCGATCGCCCACTGGCCGTTGAAGCGGCGGAAGGCGTCCGCGCCCCAGGCTTCGTAGGCGTGGACGATGACCTCGGTGTCGCTCTTCGTCCGGAACCGATGCCCGAGCGCGATCAGCTCGGCGCGCAGCTCGACGTAGTTGAAGATCTCGCCATTGAAGACGACCCACAGGGTGTCGTCCTCGTTGGCCATCGGCTGCTGGCCGGTCGACAGGTCGATGATCGACAGCCGCGCATGGGCCAGACCGGCGCGGCTGTCGCGATAGATGCCGAACTCGTCGGGCCCGCGATGGCGGAGTGCGCCCGCCATGTCGAGCAACTCGGTCCGCTCCGGTGGCGGCAGACCGTCACGACGGGCGACGAAGCCGGCGATCCCGCACATTCTAGAGTTCGATCTCCTCCACCGGGCCGGCCAGCACCGGCTTGGCGTGGAGGTACTTCGTCGTCCGCCGCTTCTGATCGATGTCGCGGTAGACGCGCTCGACCTGTTCGGCCGACAGCCCGATCGCGGGCGCGACCTCGGCGGGAGCCACGCCGTGGTTCTTGCCGTACAGGCAGAGGTCCATCTTGTCGTAGGGCAGCGCGAAGTAGAACTCCTCCTGCGACTGCGCCAGCGAGAACGTGTCGGTCGTCGGCTGACGCCGGCGGATTTCCTCGGGGACGCCGAGGAACTCGGCCAGCGCGTAGACCTGCGACTTGTAGAGGTGGGCGATCGGCTTGATGTCGCCCGACCCGTCGCCCTGCTTCACGAAAAAGCCCTGGTCGTATTCGAGGCGGTTCGGCGTCGCTGGCACCACGTAGTTCAGCCGGTCCGCGTGGTAGTACTCCATCATCTTGCGGACGCGCTGCTTGAAGTTGGTCGCGGCGACCAGTTGCAGGTACGACTCGAGCGGCAACCGGGCCGTCTTCTGCTCGCCGGCCGGCGTCTCGATGGTCAGCTCCGACACGTTGAGCCGATCGCTCTTCAGGATCGAGGGCAGGATGATCTTGTTCTTGTAGCCCTCGCCGTATTCCGGGAACACCTTGCGGATGGCCTCGGTCTGCCGGTCGTAGCACCCGGCCGCGGCAAGGATGCCGGCGATGTTCTCGGTCCGCGCTTCGATGCCGAGGCTGCTCGTCAGCTTGCGGCCGAAGTGTTCGGAGTCGTCCGAGCTGTCGCGCTCGGGCAGGAACAGCGCCAGCATGCGCTCCTTGCCCAGGGCTCGCGCGCACAGCGAGGCGGTCACGGCACTGTCGATGCCGCCGGAGACGCCGAGCACGGCGCCACGGCGCCGGAAAGCCTGCACCTGGCGGCGAATCGCCTCTTCGATGTCACGCGCCACTTGTGGCGCGT
>JBDSLU010000543.1:0-5345 GCA_039916225.1 Vicinamibacteraceae bacterium | reverse complement strand
ATCGTCGCGTAGCGGCGCGCTGCGGCCAGGCCGCGCTCGGCCAGCGGCGGCACGTCGTAGCTGTGGATGATGTAGTGAGCCAGGCCCGGATGCTGCGGATGGTCGGCGATCAGCTTCTCGAGCAGCGCGCCGGCCTTGAGCAGTTGGGCGTAGGTCTTGTCCGACGGCGTGTTCGAGCCGGCGATCGAGAGAGCGTAGAAGATCTGCGCTTCGTTGTCGGCCGGGTTCGTCGCAGCCAGCTTCTCCATGGCGTCGCGGTAGGCGACGATGCGGGTGCGCTGATCGACGGTGTCGACGTTGGTGAAGAGCACGCCGACGGCGTCGAGGTAACCCTGTTCACGCGGCGTCTTGGGGCCGAGCGCCTTGCCCCGGGCGACGGCGGCGGCGCCATCCCGCAGCGGCACGGCGGCGCGCTGGCCCTGGCCGAACGGGTTGCCCCACCGGCTCATCGCGATGCCCCACTCGGCTATCGCGCACGACGGATCCTTGGCCAGGGTGGCAGTGAAGCCCTTGATGGCGTCGCCGAACTCGAACGAGTGCAGCAGGGCGACGGCGCGATTGAACAGGGGCCTGGCCTCGGCCGAGCAGGACGTCGCGAAGTCGACCGTGCCGAGTTGCTCGTGGCCGGCGCCCGCCTCGTGCGGGGATGGAGTGGCCGGGTGCTGGTGCTGGCCGGCCGCGGCTGGCCCGGCGAACAGCATCGAGAGAATCACGGCGGAACGGAGGGGGCTGGTCATGGCGTACCTCATCTGGGCCAGTAGCGTAGCCTCTTTCCATGCCGGTCAACGTCCAGATGGTCCGACCCGAACGCAGCGGGGCTATTCCCGACCGAGTCCGGTCATCGTGGTCGAAGCGGCGTAATCTCGACGCGGACGGGCCCGACCAGACCGGACGGCAGCGGCTTGATCAGCTCCATGCCCTGCGGCTGGAAGCGTTCGCCGTAGCGCAGGTTGAGCAACCGATAGTCTGGCAGGGGCCGGCCGGCCATGTGGTTCAGGCCCGTGTTGCCGACGCGGATCGACAGCGTGTTGCGACCGGCGCGGACGAAGCCCGTCACGTCCAACCGGAACGGCGGGCACCACACCGCCCCCGCTCGTTGGCCATTGACCATGATGACGGCGGCGTCGCGTACCGGAGCGTCGAGCCAGGTGCGCATCCCCGGCCCGCGATCGGTCGCCTCGAGCGCCTGCCCGGGGCCGAAGTCGAGGGCGACGCGGGCGCCGCGCGGCAGCGCCGGGAGTTCGACCGCCGCCTCGTAGGTCGCCACGCCGGAGAAGAAGCGCGTGTCGTCATCGGCGTCCCACGACGCCAGCGCGTCGCGGGTACGGGGGGCGAGGTCGGTGTCCGGGAAGGCGATGGTCCACGGCCCGCGCACGTCGATCGCTTGCGGGCGGGGCGTCACCATCGTCGTCGCCGGCACGGCGCGCGGTGCGCCCCCGGGCGCCACGACGAGCACGGTCGATCCGTAGGGCGCGAGATCGAGGGCGAACGTCATCGTGTCGCGGCCAACCACCACCGGATCGGCGGCGCGCGTCGCTCCGGTCAGCGGATCCCACCATTCGGCGCGACCGATCGCTCGCACGGTCAGGCGGCCGGCGCGCAGCGTGTTCGCGGTGTTGGCGAGGAAGTAGACCTCGACGTCACCGACGCGCCGATGGTGCTGGCCGACGTCGGGCGAGGCGGGCTCGAGCTGGACGTCGGGCGTCAGCGCGCCGCGCAGTGCGGTGCCGAGTGACGCGGCGGGCGTCGGGGTGATGGGCAGGTCGGCCGGCAACGGCTCGCCGTGGAGACCCGGCGTCCGCTCGGGGAGCCGATCGGTGGCGATGACATGTCCGCCCGCGGCGGCGAACGCCCGCAACCGGGCCAGCGTCTCGGCAGGCATGGTGCGCACTGCCGGCAGGACGATGATGCGATGGCGCTGGCCGCCGGCGACCAGCGCGCCGCCTTCGATCGTGGACGGCGGGGCCAACGCCGCATCGTCGATCAGATCGAAGCCGAAACCGGCGTCGAGGATCGCGCCGGGCACGGCGGTGCCGATGCGCTCGCGCAGCAGGTCGAGCAGGTGCGCGGTGCCGGGCTTGATGTCGCCGAGCGCGTCGCTCGTCGGGAGATAGAGCGCGACGTCATTCATCGGCCGGCCCTGACGCAGCAGCGCGCTGACACGCGTCAGGTAGCGCGACACGTCGGGCATCGCGATCCACCACGGATTGCGATCGTTGAAGGCTCCGGCCGCGTAGAAGCGCCAGTTGTACCGCCAGTCGGCGTGGCCGACTCCGTCCGGCGTCGACGGCCAGCCGTGGCCGATCAACTGGTTCACGCCCATGAGGAAGTGCCGATCGGCCTCGGCCTTGAGGTCGAGCGGCGTCGCCGCGAACGACGGCGAGTGCAGCCAGGTCCATGTCTCCGATGCGGTGACCGGTCGATCGAAGAGGTGGTTGGCCGAGGACGCCCACCGCGCCGGCGTGATGGTCTTCCACTGGGCGCCTTCGCCATCAGTGAAGTCGGCGAGCCGGTTGCTCGACAACGTCGCCGGCGGGATGCCGTAGCCCTGGATGCGCAGCTTCGAGCCGCGGGCGTGCACCCAGTCGGCGAGCGGCGCCAGGAAGCGCTCCTCGTAGAGCTCGCCGAGCGTCCGGCCCCAGTCCTGGCGCAGCGCGATGGCCTGCGCATCGGTGCCGGCGACGAGCGCGCCCAGGTGTGGCCGCAGGTCATAGGCCCGCCGGCGCCGGAACTCGGTGAGGAAATCGGGCGTCCAGTCCGAGCCGAATACCTCGAGACTGTCGCAGAAAATCGTCGTCGGCGGCGTGTCGCGCAAGGCGTCCAGCAGCGGCGTGCCGACCGCGTCGAGATGCGACTCCAGGGCGGCGCGATCGTAGTGATCGAGCACGTAGCCTTCGGCTCCCACCGCGGCGCGCTTCACCATCATGCCGGTGCGCCCGGCGATGAACACCCAGACCTCGGACGGCAGCGGGCCCTCGGGCAGCCAGACGATGTCGCCGCGCAAATCAGTGAGTTCGGCGCCGCCGTTCGGCAGCATCACCGCGATCAACTGCTCGCCGGTGGTCATCGGCGGCAGCGGCACCCGACGCGCTGTGACCGGTATCTTCTCGAACCGCAGGCGTCCGGCGGCGTGATCGATCGAGATGTGTGGCCCACCGTACGGCCAGCCACTGCCGAGGGTGAGGTCGAAGCGCAGGCCGAGGCGCGTCGCGGTGCTGGCGCTGTGGCGAACCGCATCCAGGAACGGCGCGGAGAGGAACGGATGATTGACCAGGCCGCGCCCGCGATCGTCGGGCACCAGCGGATAGACCGGCTGCACTTCGACACCGCCCAGGCCGGCGTCCGCCATCGCCTGCAGCTCGCGATCGAGGCTGGCCGGCGTGACGGCGGGCCCGAACCACCACCAGCGCATCATCGGCCGCGCGTCAGCCGACGGCTGTTCCCACACGCGCCGCAGGTCGGCCAGGGGATCGGTCCGCTGCGCGCCAGCGAGGGGCACCACCAGCAGCACCAGCGTTGCCAGCCACCACCACGCACGTTGCCCGTGTCCGGCCTGTCTCACCGCGCAGTCCTGGCCGTGTTGCCGGGCACCGCCCAAGCAACCACGGAAATGTACGTGGCTCTCATGCCTGAACCCTCGCGATCACGGTTGGTGGGCGTCAGCGTGAGCAGAGCGCTGGCATCGTATACTGAGTACAGCGCGCTGTGGGGCGCCTCCTGTCCGCGGCAAGGGATTCCCACCCACTTCCGGTTCGCCTTCTCGTCGAACCTTCTTCCAGCCTGGAACGAGCGGACATCAGGCCTTCGTGGAAGGAAGGTGTCCATGAGCCGTGCGCTCACCTCCGCAACATCTCTCGATCACCTCAAACGGGAAGCGAAGCTGTGGCTGAAGGCCCTGCGCGGCGGCGATGCGGAGGCGCGGGCGCGACTGCTGCGCGCGCATCCCGGCGCCCCGCCTGACGCCGGGCTGCGACACGTGCAGCAGGCCATCGCGCGGGAGTTCGGCTTGGCGAGTTGGGCGCGCCTGAAGGCGGCCGTGCCCGCGACGAGCGGGACCACGGCCGCGCCAGAGAACGCCGCACTGAGCGACGTCCCGCCCGCCTCGCCGCTTCAGGCGATCCTCGCCGCCGCGGACGCCGGCGACGCCGCCGCGCTGTCGACGCTGCTCGACGCCCATCCCGACCTGGTGAGCGCGCGCGGCGCCTTGCCTGGCCACACCGGGCTGCGAAGCGCGCTGCACGTCGGCGTCGCCCACGAGCCGATCGTCCGCCTGCTGCTCGAGCGCGGCGCCGATCCGAACGTCCGCGACGAAGGCGACGCCGCGTATCCGCTGCACTTCGCCGCCGAGAACCAGGATCTGCCGGTGATCGCGCTGCTGCTCGCGCACGGCGCCGATCCGATCGGCACCGGTGACGGGCACGAGCTCGAGGTGATCGGCTGGGCGACGTGCTGGGACTACGTGACCGTGCACCCGGACGTGCTCGCCGCGCTGCTCGCCGGTGGCGCCCGGCATCACCTCTTCTCGGCGGTCGCGGTCGGCGACGTCGCGGCGATCCGTGCGACCGCCGCCGCGGATCCCGCGTCGCTCTCGCGGGTCATGGATCGCACCAACCGGCGCCGGACCGCGCTGCATCTGGCGATCGTCAAGCGCCAGACCGAGGCGCTGCAGGCGCTGCTCGCGCTCGGCGCCGCTCCCGACGAGCGCGATCAGGCCGGGCTGACCGCGCTCGATCAGGCCGCGCTCGCCGGCGAGGAGGCGATGGCGCAGCACCTGATCGCCCACGGCGCCCGCATCGACCTGCCGGCCGCGATCGCGCTCGGCCGCGTCGGCGATCTCGAGCGCCTCGTCGCCGCGGAGGCCGGCAGCCTCGCGCCAGGCGCGCGCTGGGGCACGCTGATCGTGCGCGCCGCCGAACGCGCGCCGGCGTCCGTCATCGAGACGCTGGTCCGTCTCGGCGCGTCGGTGGATGCCATCGACGACGACGAGACGTCGATCGACAAGGTGTCGAGCTACAGCGCGCTCCACGCCGCGGCGTGGCACGGCAACACCGCCGCCGCCGATGCGCTCCTGCGGCTCGGCGCCAACCCGCGCGTCCGCGACGGCAAGTACGGCGGCACGCCGGCCGGCTGGGCCGCCTTCGCCGGGCATCGCGCCACGTGCGACCGCATCGTCGAGGCGGGGATCGACGTGTTCGACGCCGTCGCGTTCAGCACGCCCGAACGCGTCGCCGCGATCCTCGACGCCGATCCCGGGGCGCTCGACCGTCCGCTGGCGGCGTATGGCGACCAGTCGGACGAGCGCGATTTGACCCCGCTCGCCTGGGCCGAACAGCGCCAAAAACCCG
>JBDSLU010000542.1:0-5909 GCA_039916225.1 Vicinamibacteraceae bacterium | reverse complement strand
GCCGCCCAGATGACGTCGGCCGACGTCATCGTCGTCATGGAAGTGCGCCACGTCGAGGAGATCCGGCGACGGTTCCCGGATGCCGTCTCGCGTGTCCATCTGCTGCCCCTCTACGAGCCGGCCGGCCGCTACGGCCCGCGCGAACGCATCAACCTGCTCGATCCGTTCAATCAAGGCCCCGACGCCTTCGCCCATTCGTATCGCCGCATCGATGCCGCCATCGACGGCCTGGTCGCGGCAATCGAACTGCGCATGCCCGGGTAACGGCGGGCAGGAATCGGGTCGCCCGCGCGGGCTGCGGCATAATGAAACGTTCGCGAGCCCGACGGCAGCCGCGTCTGTGGCGGCGCCGGGGCGGGGCCCGCGCAGTTGGTGGCCGGATGCCACCGGGTCGAATAGCAGCTGATGTCCACCACGAAGGGTTCCGGAGCGACCGGGCGAACGATCCGCGTCGGTCTGATCGGTTCGGGCAAGATGGGGGTCCATCACCTCAAGGCGATCCAGCACATCGCTGGCGCGACGGTGGTGGCCGTGGCGGATCCGGCGGCGTCGGCCGACGCGCTGACGGGCCTGCTGCCGTCCGACGCGCGCATCTTCACCGACGCCCGCGAGATGCTCGAGACCGCGCGGCCCGACGTCGTCCACATCGTCACGCCGCCGGGCACGCACGCTGCCCTCGGCAACCTGGTGCTCAGCGCCGGTTCGCACGTCTACATCGAGAAGCCGTTCACGCCGACCCGGGCCGAAGCCGAAGCGCTGCTCGCCACCGCCGCCGAACGCGGCCTGATGGTCTGCGCCGGCCACCAGTGCCTGTTCGAGACGCCGGCCCTCCGGGCCCTGGAGATGCTCGACAGCATCGGCTCGCTGGTCCACGTCGAGAGCCTGTTCTCGTTCCGCAAGGTCCGCCGCACCATCACCGCGGTCGAACAGGCCGTCGACATCCTGCCGCACGCCGTCTATCCGCTGGTCGCGCAGCTGCGCGCCGGCAGCCGGCTGGCCACCGCCCCCATCGAGATCAAGGGCGTCGACGTCCGCACCAGCGGCGACGTCTACGCGCTGCTGCGTCTGGGTGACTGCACCGGCATCGTCATCGTCACGCTGAGCGGCCGTCCGATCGAGCAGTACCAGCACCTGATCGGTACCAACGGATCGCTCCGGGCCGACTACGTCACCGGCTCGGTGGTCAACCTGAGCGGCCCCGGCACCGGTCCCGGCGTGCTGTTCACCCCGTACCGCCGCGCGATGCAGACGATGAGCGGCGCGACGCGCGGGTTCGCCGGCCTCATCTTCGGGAAGCACGGCTCCTACCCCGGCCTGACGGCGCTGGCCGAGCGGTTCTACGCCAGCATCCGGGACGGCAAGCCCTGCCCGCTCTCGCCGCAGTCCATCGTCGACACCGTCGACGTCTGCGAGCGTATCGGCGCCGAGTTGGCGCAGGTCGAACGCACCACCGAGGCGAACGCCCGGACCATCGTCGACACCGCGGCCGCCGCGCTCCCGCCGGCGACGGCCCCCGGCGTCCTCGTCACCGGAGGGTCGGGCTTCCTCGGGCGTCCCGTCGTCACCGAGCTGCGCCACGCCGGCTATCCGGTCCGCTCGGTCGGCCGCCGTGTGCCACCCTGGGCGGCGCGCATGCCTGGCGTCGACTACGCGGCCGCGGATCTCGCCCGGCCACTCGATCCGGCGCTGATGGCCGGCATCGGCACGGTCGTCCACTGCGCCGCCGAGACAGCCGGCGGCAAGGACGAGCACGAGCGCAACTCGATCGGCGCCACGCGGCACCTGATCGAGGCGGCCGCGGCCGCGGGCGTCAAGGAGTTCATCCACATCAGCAGCGTGGCCGTGCTCAAGACGGGCCGCGAGATGGGCGGCCCGATCGACGAAGCCACGCCGATCGACGCCGGCAACCTCGGACGCGGCCCGTACGTCTGGGGCAAGGCCGAATCCGAGGTGCTGGCGCAGCGCCTCGGCGCCGAGAAGGGGATGCGCGTCAAAGTCATCCGGCTCGGCCCGCTGGTCGACTACCAGGACTTCAACCCGCCCGGGCGCCTCGGTCGGGAACTCGGCCCCATCTTCGTCGCCGTCGGCCCCAAGAAGCGGGCGCTGAGCGTGTGCGACATCCGCACCGCCGGCCGGGTCATTCGCGACTACCTGAAGAATCCGGACGCGGCCCCGCCCGTCGTCAACCTCCTGGAGTCGCCCGCGCCCCTGCGCCGCGAGCTGGTCACGCGCTTGAAGGCAGGCCGGCCGGACCTGCGCGTGTTCTGGCTGCCCTCGTGGATCCTGCGACTCGCCTCGGGTCCGCTGAAGCTGGTGCAGCGCTACGCGATGGGCGCGAAGGAGCCGATCGACATCGCCGCCGCGTTCGCCAGCGAACGCTACCGGACGGAACTGGCCGGTACGGTGATCCAGCGCGCCGGCCCGACCGTCGTCCGCGAATCCTGAGTCAGCTGCGGCGGATCGCTTTGATGATCCGGCGTGCGGCGTGGCGGGTCGCGTCGGCGCCGAGACCGACCGCCCCCGAGATCGTCGGCGGGTAGACGGCGAGCGTCACGAACTGGCGCTCGTCGGGGTTCCACCGCCGCTCCCACTCGGCCGCCGATCCCAGGAACTCATAGCCGGCCAGTCCCGTGTCGAAGGCATGACGCACACTGGCGTAGGTGAGCTGGAGACCCGGGTAGAGGTCGGCACACGCGTCGTCATAACCGATCTTCAGCTGCCACCAGCGGTCGTAGGCGACGAGGGCGATCTCCGCGGCCGCGAGCCGGTCCCCGAACCACAGCATCGACAGGCGCAGCCGGCCGGCGTCCGCCGCGCAGGTCAGATAGCGCGTGAAGAACGCGCGCAGCGGCGCGCGGGCCATCAGCGACGACGCGGCGCGGCCCTTCCAGCCCGACGCCTCGACCTCCATGAAGCGTTGGAACAGATCCGGAACGTCGGCCGGCGTCGGCGACAGCACTTCGGTGCGGACGGGATGGGCGCGCGCCGCCTTGCGCGACAGTCGCTTGACGTTCGACGTCAGCCGCGACGACAGCGTCTGCTCGAACGCCTCCCAGGCGCCGGCGATCGGAATGGCCAGGGCGGAGGCCGTCTGGCGCGTCAGCACGAGGCCGGGCCGACGCACGGCGCCCGCGATCCGCGCCACGGCTGGTGAAGCCGCTGGCAGCCGGGCCAGGAGCAGCGGCCGTCCTTGCCGCACGAGCGCGGATACCAGCAGGCCCAGCGCCGCGTCGTCCTCGAAGAGCAGATCGCCCGGCTCGTAGAGCGTCGCCATGCCGGCGAGCTCGAGGGGGCCGAGCCGTCCCTGTGCCGAGGCGACCAGCGGCGCGGCGGCGCAGAGACGCCCGTCGCGCTCGATCGCGATGAGGCGGAAGTCGCGCTCGCGGTGCAGCGTGTCGACGGTGCTGAGGATCCAGTCGGCTTCGAGCAGCGGGTTGGCGGCCAGGCGAGCCAGCGCGTTCCACGCGTCCCGCCGCTCGCGAAGCCACCCGATGTCTCGCGTGACGTTCATCGGCCCGGCCTGCCCGCGCACGCTCCGGCCACGGGATCCGGCGCTAGTCCGCGGCCGCGCCGCCCGATCGCGCCCGGGCCCGCGGTCCCGTCTGCCGCGACTTGACGCGGGCGGCGAGCGCGCTCAGTTGCCCGACGACCCGGGCCGGCCCGCTCTTCCAGTGGGAGAGCCTGAGGTTGACGGCCTGCTGGTCTGCCCACGTGTATTTGTAGTCTTCGTCGCCGCTGAGGAAGTCGAAGGTGTGAGCGCCTTCGGCGATGGCCTGGCCGACGGCGCGGTGCAGCAGGACCAGGCCGACGCGGTAGCGCGAATAGTCCGGATCGCGGCCGGCTTGATAGTAGTAGTAGCGGCCGTGATAGGAGAAGCAGTAGAGCGAGGCCACCACCTTCGATCCGGTCTCCAGCGAGAACAGCCGTAGCGCACCCCGATCGAGCAGCAGGCGCGCCAGCCGCAGGTGGAACCGTCGATACCGGTCGGACTGGAAGGCGCGCGAGCCATGATCCCAGCGGCGATGATGCAGCGTCATCAGCGTCTGCATGTCGGCGTCGATTTCGTCGACGCTGCTGGTGAGGCGCAGCTGGATCGCCAGTTCCCGCTCGCAGCGCTTGTCGTACTCCTTCAGCTTCTTGCGGTGATTGCGGCTGCGGCTCGCCCAATAGAGCTCCCACGTCGCCGGCAGCCGCATCGACGGGCAGGTCGAATCGTGGCGGAGCTGCAGCAGGCCGTGCCCTTCCTGCTCCAGCCGCTCCCGCATCCGCGCGATGGACGGCGAGGCGCTGGGACACGACCGGAAGTCGATCACGTCGATGGAGCGATCCTGACGCAGGACATCGGCGACGGCGTCGGCGACAGCCGCTTCGCGCCCGGGGAGGGCAATGAGATCCAGGTATTCCGGCGTGACGTCCCCGCCGGTGCCGATGAACTCGACGACGCGGAGCCGAAGGAGCCCGCCGAGTCGCGAGCGCGTCCGGATGCGCAGCGGCGCGATGCCGACCAGCGTGCCGTCGTCGTCGCGGACGGCCAGGACGTAGAGACGGGAATCCGTCCCGTAGACGTCCCACCACGTGGAAATCCACTCCCAGGTGAGGAACAGGGTGTCGGCGGGACTGGCGGCGAGCAGAGCATTCCACTCCTGGCCCAGCAGGCGGAACTGATCCGGCTCGAATACCGGCTCGATGCGCAGCCCCATGAATCTCCGCTGATTCCGCCCCCAGCCGCCGGCCGGCCGTTCGATGATCCCGACCCGACCGGGCGCGCTATCCGGGCTCGAGCCGCCCGGCACGACGCCCGGTACGCATCACACGGACGCGTCCTTGGACGCTGCCCTGCGCAGCGCCTGTCGATCGACCTTCCCCATCGCAAGCTTCGGCAGATCCTCGCACACCACGAAGCGCGACGGTACTTTGTGCGGCGCCAGCCGCGCGTGACAGTAGGCACCCATCTCGCCTGCCGTCGCGGTCACGCCGCTCCGCAGGGCGACGAACGCGACCGGCACTTCGCCGAGGATGGCGTGCGGTCCTGACACCACCGCAACCTCGGCGATGCCGGGAAACGCCTCGAGGATGTCTTCGATCTCCCGCGCGCCCACCCGATGCGCGCCGACCTTGATCATGTCGTGCAGGCGTCCCTGGATGAACAGGAAGCCTTCCTCGTCGGCATAGCCCAGATCGCCGGTGTGATAGCCGACGGCGTCGAACTTCTGGGCGGTCTCCTCCGGCGCTCCCCAGTAGCCCTGCGCCAGATTGGCGCCGCGGGCGACGAGCTCGCCGATCTCCCCTGGCGCCGCCAGTTCCCCGTTCTCCTTGACGATCACGATCTCCACGTTCGGAATGGCCCGGCCGATCGACCCGAGCTTGCGCGACAGGTCCGCCGGGGCCAGCGCCGTCAGCCGGGCGGACGCCTCGGTGGCGCCGTACATCACCCAGAACGGCACGTCCGGGCCGCGCCTGCGCCACTCCTCGACCCGCGCCGTCGGCATCGCGCCACCCGCCTGCGTGATGTACCTCAGGTGAGAGAACGTCATTTGCGGCAATCGCGAACGATGCAGCAGCAGGGCGAACGTCGACGGCACCCCGGCGAACCCGGTCGCCTGGGCCTCTTCCATCGCCGCCAGCACCACGTTCGGGAAGGTGAAGCGGTTGTCGATGACCACGCTGCCCCCCACCCGCATGTGGGTGTGCAGGAGCGACAGGCCGTAGACGTAGTGGAACGGCAGCACGCACATCACCCGGTCGGCGGCCGTCAGCTCCAGGTACTCGATGATCGACTCGGTGTTGACGCGGATGTTCAGGTGCGTGAGCATCACGCCGCGCGGCGTCCCGGTGCTGCCGGACGTGAAGATGATCGCGGCCAGATCGATGTCGATCCGCCGGACGGCGACCGCGTCGGCCCGGGCCGG
>JBDSLU010000541.1:0-4167 GCA_039916225.1 Vicinamibacteraceae bacterium | reverse complement strand
CTAGGGTCTGATAAGACATATTATGTTAACTATTGGGGCCGGGCCGGGGCGGGAAGGCTGTGGTTTCGCGCCTGTCGCTCGCCTGGCTGCCTCGAATGGCTGCCCACTCTCGTCGCCCGTCCGTTCGCGGTCAGGCCATGCCGCGTTCAGCTATGACGTTCCGGCATGGTTGTCTGGCGGGACTCGGCCGGACACCGGCTCGCCACAACTCGGATGGCGCCGCCGATGCCGGTCCACGCGCCGGCGCGCGCCAGGCCGGTTGCGCTGCGCGAGCTTCGGCCGCTGCCGACAAGCTCGTGATTGCTCGCAATGGGCGGCAGCGGACGCCGCGCCGCGGCCCCCGCTGGACCCCGTATCCGGAGCCCTTGGCGGACCGTTTCAGGCGCCGCAGGCGGCCAGGGCCGTGGTTCAGGCCTCGGCGCGAAGGTCGGTGATGATCGCCTCGAGGGCCGAAATGACCTCGTCCTTCGGGACGTCGGCCTTGCGGAAATTCAGCTTCAGGCTGAAGGCCTTGGTCGGCGCCTTGTACTGGAAAACGAAAGCCTTGGGCCGGCCGACCTTTTTCTTGCTCGCGCGAAGGGCTTCGCGCGTGACGGGCTGCTCGCCAGACGCCTGTCGGGACGCTCGCTCGATCAGCGCCACCATTTTCTCGTGGTCTGATTGCCTAACTATCTGCAGAAGCAACGACTTAGAGTGAATGTCGGCCAGCCGACAAAGATTTCTGACGTCCTCGGGCATCTGGTTGAGGGTCAGGCTCTCCGTGACCGCCGTTCGGGACTTCCCTAGACGCTTGGCAATCTGGTCGTGCGTCAATCCGGCCCGTTCACTGAGCTGCGACAGCGCCTCGGCCTCTTCAAAGGGCGTCAGATCTTTCCGCTGCAGGTTCTCGATCAGCGCGATCTCGACGACTTCGTCGTCGTCGATGTCCCGAATGATGGCCGGCACTTCCATCAGTCCGGCCTGGACCGCGGCCTGGTAGCGGCGCTCGCCAGCGATGATTTGGAATCGGTCCTGACGCCGGCGGACGATGATGGGCTCGATGATGCCTTTCTCGGCGATCGAGGCCACCAGCTCGGACAGATCGCCCATGACCTGCCGTGGCTGGTTCGGGTTCGGATCGAGCTGGTCGATGGGGAGCAGCCGACCGATCGGCGACGAAGCCGACGCCGCGAGAGCTTCCACGTAGTGCTCGTCGTGGCGCATGCGGACGGTGGTTGGCAAGCCTCGTCTAGACACGTTCGATGACCTCCTCGGACAAGCTGTAGTACTCGGTCGCGCCCGACGATTCGGGGGCAAAGCTGAAGATCGATTCCTTGTAGGCCGGGCTCTCTTCGAGCCGGACGCTCTTGCTGATGAAGGTCTTGAAAACCTTCGGACCGAAGACCTGGTGAATCTGCTTCTTGATGTCCTTGCCCAGCGCCGTCCGCCGGTCGTGCATCGTGATGACGACCCCGACGATCTGCAGCGCCGGATTGGCCCGGGCTCGCACCTTGTCGACGGTCTCGAGCAAGTCGTCGGTGCCTTCGAGCGCGAAGTACGACGACTGAATCGGAATGAGCAGGTGAGTCGACGCCACGAGGGCATTGACCGTCAGCAGGCCGAGGGTCGGCGGGCAGTCGATGACCACGTATTCGAACTCGCCCTGGATGGCCTCGAGCCGATCCTTGAGCCGGAAATGCGCGTCAAGCTCCCCCACCAGTTTGGCTTCGAGCTTGGCCAGGTTGATGCGCGCCGGTGCCAGGAACAGGTGCGGGTGGGCCGTCGGGACGATGATGTCCTTGAGGCCGCAGTTGGGTTCCACGAACGCATCGAAGACGTTCTTCGTCAGCGTCCGCGGATCGATGAAAGTGAGGGAGCTGTTGCCCTGCGGATCGAGGTCGATGAGCAGGGTCGGCTTGCCTCGAAGGGCCAGGGCGGCGGCCAAGTTGATGGCCGTCGTCGTCTTGCCGACGCCGCCCTTCTGGTTCGCGATCGAGACGATCATAGGCGACGCGGATTGTAAGCACCGCCGCCGCTGACGCCAAGGAGATCTTGGGAATCCCCTATTTCTGGCGTGTTCTGCGGCCGGGCTGGGAGCCACGGCCGTCTCATCCGGCTACATCTTGTACTTGCCCATGTCGTCGGGGTCGAGGCTCTCGAGCCACTTCTGAAGCCGCTCGGTCTCCCCTTCGGACGCCCCCGGCTCCGCCTGCTTGGCCTGCTCGATGACGTGCTCTTCCGCGAAAATGGGAGCCTTGGCGCGCAAGGCCAGCGCGATGGCGTCGCTCGGCCTGGCGTCGATGGCCACCGCGTCGCCGCGGACGCTCAGATGGATGATCGCGTAGTAGGTCCCGTCCTTGACGTCCGAGATCACCACCCGCTCGACACGGCCCTGCAGGTCCTCGATCACGTTGCGGAGCAGGTCGTGAGTCATCGGCCGCGGCGAGGCCGTGTTCTCGATCTGGACGGCAATGGCGTTGGCCTCGAAGACGCCGACCCAGATCTCCAGGACTCGGGTCGCATCCTTGTCGCGCAGGACGATGATCGGGGTGCTGGTGACCTGGTCGATCATCAGCCCCTTGATGGCCAGCTCGATCAGCATGGCACCCCCTTGAGTGTGTTCGGGCCGGCCTCGGTGACTCGGGCTCGGACCATGTGCCCGAGCGGATTGGACGGCCGCTCGGCGTCCTCCGGCCAGGCGATGTTGACGATGGTGTTGCCGTCCGTCCGGCCCGCCCATTCGTTGGGACGCCGCCGGCTCGGACCGTCGATGAGCACGTCGTAGAACTGCCCCACCATCCCGTCGAAAATCTCGCCCTGGATGGTCCGCTGCAACTGCTGCAGCGCGACGATCCGCCGCGTCTTCTCGGGTTCCGGAACGTCGTCGACGTAGCGCTGGCCGGACAGCGTCCGCGGCCGCGGCGAGTATTTGAACGTGTACATGCTGTGAAAGCGCACCGTGCTGGCCATCGACATCGTGTCGTCGAAGTGGGCGTCCGTCTCGCCTGGAAAGCCCACGATCATGTCCGTCGAGAGGGCGACGCCGGGGATCGTCTCGCGAATCGCGGCCACCAGCTCGAGATACTGCTCGCGCGAGTAGCGCCGTCGCATCTGCGTGAGGATCGGCGTCGAGCCGGACTGCACCGGCATGTGGAGGTGCTTGCAGACCTTCGGCAGATCGCGGATCGCGTCGATGGTCCGCCGCGCGAAGTGCCGGGGATGCGGGCTGGCAAAGCGAATCCGATCGAGGCCCTCGATCTCGTGGACCAGTTCGAGGAGGGCCGCAAAGTCGACGCCGGGACGGTCGGGCGCCTGGTAGTGGTTGACGATCTGCCCGAGAAGCTGCACCTCGCGGTGACCGGTGGCGGCGGCGTGGCGGGCCTCGGCCAGGATTTCGGCAACCGGGCGCATCCGCTCGTGGCCCCGCGTGTACGGCACGACGCAGAACGAACAGAACTCGTTGCAGCCCTCGATGACGGTGACGTAGGCGCGAACGGGATCGTCACGCCGGGTCAGGCCGAACGGGAAGGAGACGTCTTCGTGCGGGTGCACGTCGATGAGAGGCGCCCGGCTCCCTTCCGCGGCACGGGCCACGAGCGACGGCAACTGCTTGACGGCCTGCGTGCCGACGACCACGTCGACCAGTTTGGAGCGCTTCAGGATCTGGGCGCCTTCCTGCTGCGCCACACACCCGGCAACGGCGACGAGGGGCCGGTGCCCGGTTTCAGCCGCCGCGGCGCGAATCTCACCGAGGCGCGTGAAGAGCTTCTCTTCGGCACGCTCGCGCACGCTGCAGGTGTTGACGACGACGACGTCGGCCGTCTCCGGCGTCGCCGCCGGGACGTAGCCGTCGGCCTCGAGCAGGCCGGCGATCCGCTCGGAGTCGTGGACGTTCATCTGGCAGCCGTACGTCTCGACGACGTAGGTACGCTTGGCCTCGGACATGGATCCTTTCGAAACCGCAGGAATCGGGGCGAAACCGGCTACATCCGCCGACTTTCGCCTTTCGCCTTTGGCCCGATCTTCGCCTTTCGCCTCGCCTGGGCGGCCAGCAGATCGCGGGCCCCGGCGCGGACGCCGGCCGACAGCGCCTGCCCCCCCATCATACGGGCGACCTCGGTCTCACGGGCCGCCTCGTCGAGCCGCTCGACGCGGGTCACGGTCCGTCCGTCGGCGGCCATCTTGGCG
>JBDSLU010000540.1:0-16647 GCA_039916225.1 Vicinamibacteraceae bacterium | reverse complement strand
GCCGCCCGTGGGCCTCGGATCCGCGCGTCGAGATCGTCACCGTCGATCTCGACGACGCCGCGGCCGTGGAGGCCGCCTTGCGCGACTGCACAGCGCTGTTCTACCTGGTGCACGGGATGCAGTCGGCCGGCCGCGACTACGCCGAGCGCGATCGCGAGATGGCCCGCACCGTCGCCACCGCGGCGCAGGCCGCCGGCGTCGGCCGCGTCATCTATCTCGGCGGCCTCGGCTCGCATCACACCGGTCCCCTGAGCGAGCATCTCGCCTCGCGCCGCGAAGTGGAGGCGATGCTGTCGCAAGGCGGCGTCCCCGTCACCGTCTTCCGCGCCGCGATGATCATCGGCTCGGGATCGGCGTCGTTCGAAATCCTGCGCTACCTGACCGAACGCCTGCCGGTGATGATCACGCCGAAGTGGGTCGCCACGCGCTGCCAGCCGATCGCCGTGCGCGACGTGCTGCACTACCTGGTCGCCTGCCTGACCGTGCCCGAGACCATCGGGCGCACGCTGGAAATCGGCGGCCCCGACGTCGTGTCCTACGCCGACCTGATCCAGATGATGGCCGTGGCCCGCGGCCTGCCGCGGCGGCGGATCGTGCCGGTGCCGCTCTTCACGCCCCGCCTGAGCAGCCTGTGGATCCACCTGGTGACGCCGGTCGACGCGGCGATCGCGCGGCCGCTCGCCGAAGGCCTGCGCAATCCCGTCGTGGTCACCGATCCGGCCGCCGCCACGCTGATGCCGCAGCCGCTGCTGCCGGTTAAGCAGGCCATCGAGCTGGCGCTGTCGGCGGAGGCGCGATCCGACGTCGAGAGCACGTGGACCGCGGCTGGGCCGATCCCCGGCGATCCCGACTGGGCCGGCGGCAAGGTGTTCGAGGATCGGCGCGAGCGCTTCGTCGCCGCCACGCCACTCGCCGTCTTCACCGCCGTCGCCACGCTCGGCGGGCGGCGCGGCTGGTATCGCTACAACCGCCTGTGGCTGACGCGCGGCATCCTCGATCGGCTGATCGGCGGCCCCGGCTGGAAGCGCGGGCGCCGTCACCCGACGCAACTGGCCTGGGGCGACGCGGTCGGTTTCTGGCGGGTCGCCGCCATCGAGCCCCCGACCGGCCTGACGCTGCGCGCCGAGATGCGCGTGCCAGGCGATGCGATCCTCGAGTTCACGATCGCGCCGGCCCGT
The DNA here is from genome assembly GCA_039916225.1 of Vicinamibacteraceae bacterium. GTDB lineage: Bacteria > Acidobacteriota > Vicinamibacteria > Vicinamibacterales > Vicinamibacteraceae > JBDSLU01. The sequence continues at coordinate 15,469 of JBDSLU010000540.1, read as the reverse complement.
GGCCCCGACGGGCAGGACGGCGCGACGGTCATCCAGACGGCGCGGTTCCGGCCGCGTGGACTGCTCGGCCTGCTCTACTGGTACAGCGTCGCGCCGTTCCACGGGCCCGTGTTCTCCGGCTTGATCGACGGCATCGCCCAGGCCGCCGTGACACCGGAGCCGGTGCCGGCTCCGGCGGTCAGAGGCCGCCGCCCCTGATTGAGGGCGCCCTTCACCCGTGACCCGGCAGCGGCCCGCGGCGCGCCAACTCGCTGGCCATCCACTCGCGATTGCGGGCGAGCCGCTCCGTGTCGCCGACGAGCGGGCAACTCGCGCACAGCCCTCCGCCAGGCAGCAGGTAGAGCCGACAGCAGCTGCCACGGCGCTGGAAGAGATGTGTGGCGCCGCCGACGCTGACGGCGTGCAGGCGCGGCTGCATCGCCGCGACCAGGTCGTCGCCGGCGAAGAAGGCGTCGAGCTCGGGGGTCAGCGCACGCTGATCGTCGTGCGGCTCGGCGTGCGTCGCGAACTGCGACACCCACGCCGAGGTGAGCATCCCCCACGTGCCGCGCGGCGAGAAGCCGGACCAGCGATAGAGGGCGTCGACGACCGGGGCGGCCTGCGCCGTGAGCGCCCGGCGCAGCACGTCCCGCAGAGCGTTACCATCGGCGACCGCGCCCATCGATGAATGCCCGACACGAGCGTCGCCGGTGACGAGCCACCCGCGTGGCTCGTGCACCGCGGCAAACTCGAAGAACGTCGAGGCGCGGAAGCGGAACGAGGTGTTGCCGAGCGCGATGTCGGGGACGCAGCGGGCCCGCAGGTAGGGCGCGATGGCCATCGCCGATGACCAACCGAAGCGCAACGCGAACGAGGCCGCGATGGTCCGGCGGTCGGTCGTGCGGGCGCATTCGCCGATGCGGAGCAGCAGGGCGTGAAAGGGGCCGTCGTGCGCGACGCGGAGATCGGCGCCAGCAATCCAACCGGGGCCGTCCGGGCGTCCCACTTCGACGTAGCAGACGGGGTCGGCCGCGCATAGGTCTTCGTAGGCGCGAACCACGGGTGAGCGATCGGCCGTCGGCATGACGGAGCCTCCTCGGGCATCGAGAACCCTTGGGTAGGTCTCCTGGCTCGGAAGGTCGCCAATCGCCGAAGCCGATTGGCGAGCCGCTTCACCTTCCCCGGCCGTTTCAGCCGAGTGGTACTCGAAGCGACACCTTCACTCACAGTGGCGGGACCGCGCCGGATTCACACCGGTCTTCCCCGTTATGCCCTCATGGGCACCCAAGGCGGACGCGCATCCTACCACGTCGTCCTCGGCTATGGCTCGATCTCGAGCAGATCCTTGCCGACGACGATCGTGCCGCGGAAGTGCGTCCGGGCCGCGTCGATCCACATCTGGTCGGTAATGGCCGGATCGTCGGGCGGGACGAAGTGCGACAGGACCAGCGTCTTGACGCCGGCCGCCTGCGCCACGCGGCCGGCATCCTCGGCCGACGTGTGATGCGACAGGATGCTCTGCTTGAGCGTGGCGGCGTTGGGCACGTTGGCCACCAGGCGATCGACACCGGCCGGGAATAGCGCGTCATGGACGAGGACGTCGGCGCCGCGAGCGAGCGCGATCACATCGTCCGAGGGTGCGGTGTCACCCGAGAACACGATCGAGCGATCTGCCGTGTCGAAGCGATAGCCGAAGGCCGGCACCACCGGCGGATGCTTGACGATCGCGCCAGTCACCTTGACGTGCTCGTCCTGGAAGACCAGCCCGCCGGCCGTCAGTTCGTGGACGTGGACCAGCGGCACCAAGGGCACCCGGCTCTCGTCGGCGATGCGCGTCGCGATGTCGGCCGCGTTCATCTCGAAGAACAACCGCGTCATCGCCTCGAGCGGCGGCGGGCCCCAGGTATCGACGCGGGTCCGCAATCCGGCCGTCCACCCGAGCCAGAGCAGGTTGCCGTAGTCAGCCGTGTGATCGGAGTGCTGGTGCGTGATGAAGACGTGCCTGAGGGTCGCCAGCGGCACGCCGGCCGACACCAGTTGACGGGCGACACCATCGCCGCAATCGATCACGTAGGCGGCGCCGTCGATGACGACGACCTGCGCCGACGCCGAGTTGGCCTTGCGCGGACGCGGCCCGCCGCCGGTGCCAAGGAGGATCAGGCGCGTCTTCGCCTTGGGCGTCGTTGCTTTGGGCGTCTGGGCCTCGGCCGTCTGGGCGGAGCCAGCGGCCAGTGCCGCAGCGGTCAGGCCGCCGGCGCAAGCCAGGAACGCGCGCCGATCGAGGCCCTCTCGCATGCGGCCATCATCGCACCTCGACGGCGCGGAGCAGGACAGCCATGTGCCGGAGGTAGGCGCTCGTGGAGATGCCCATCTGCGTGTCGTCCGGGAACGGCGACGTGTCGGTCTCGTCGCCGACGTGCGACTGCGAGAAGTCGCCGGCAGCTGGCGCGGTCGATCCCTGACGCGTGAACCGGTGGCTGGTCGACCCGAGCCGGGCTGGCCAGTAGCCCTGCTCGTTCAGGCCGCTGACGGCGTCCGCGACGGTCAACTCCGCACCCCGGGGCGCGACGAATAGGCGATCGAGCGGCGTCGCTCCGGCGGCGGCCAGCAACGGCGACCCGGCCGTCGCGTCGGCCTTCGACATCGACCGCAGCTGTTCGTATCGGCTGCGCAGGCCGGTCACGTCGAGCCGGCGGAAGGCGCTGTAGTGGCCGGGCGTCCTCGCCGGATCGTAGTCGACGTAGTACTTCCCGTTGACGACGTTCGACCCCTGCCGATGGACGTAGAGCGGCTTGTTGGTGCCGATTTCGACGAAGGTCGGATGGGTGTCGCCGCGCCGGCCGACGCCGGCCGGCAGCGCGAGCCCTTGCAGCCAGTCGAGCGCGTCGGGAATGCGAACGAGGAACGTCGCATCCCCGGTCAGCCGATAGAACCGCATCAGCAGGTCGATGTTGGCGGCCGTCGTGTGGGTCGCGAGTGCCTTGGGCTCGTAGCTGCGGGCGGCGGCCGGCTGGAGGTCGGTCGTGTACTGCAGCGACCAGCCGGGCTGCGGCAAGGCGAGCTGCGTGACGAGGAAGGCGTGCATGCCGCGGGTGATGGCGTCGGCCAGACGGCGATCGCCGTCGAGCGCCTGGTGACACATCACCAGGAACTCGATGTTCTCGCCGGCCACGCCGTCGTTGAAGGTCACATAGGACGTGTAGTCGGCCTGCCCCGGGCGATGAAACTCGTTCCGGCGCGGGAAGCGCTGTGGCCACCCGCCGCTCGGGTACTGGCTCTCGAGGACGAAGCCGATCGCCTTGTCGAGCGCCGCCCTGTATCGCGCGTCCCGCTTCTCGACGTAGAGGCGCAGCAGGAACTTGGCCGACGCCGCGGTGGCGGAGTCGTCGAACGTGGCGTTGCCCCAGTGATGCTGGAACTCCTCCATGCGCCAGGCGTTCCGTCCGACGGTGTCGTACCACTCGCGCAGCGATCGCTCGCCGGCGAAGTCGGCGAGATAGTTCCAGCCGCCGGACGCCAGCTGGGCCCGGATCAACGCCCTGGCCACCGCTTCGGCGGCGCGGTAGTAGTACTCGTCGCGGGTCGCGTGATAGGCGTCGAGAAACAGGTGGCCCATCGTCGGCGTGCCCGGCGGCTGGATCCAGATCTGCGTCGGCCGCGCCTCCAGCTCGCCCCAGCGCCGCGAACGATCGGGCAGGTAGTTCCAGACGTAGCCGCCGTCGGTGCTGACCTCCTCGGCCATGAAGCGAGTCGCGCGCTTCATCACCTCGAGAATCTTGGTCGCAGGCGGCGCGGCGTCCTGCGGCTCGCCCGTTGCCGTCGCGGACGCGATGCCAACCAGCAGGGCGGCGGCGAGAGCGGCGCTACGTGCCAGGCTGGACATACGGCACCGGCGCGAACAAGCGACGCTCATGGCCACGTGGATCGTCGACCACCCGCGTCGTCGCGTCGAACACCATCGTCGCGCGCCGCGCCAGGTCGTAGGTCGGCCACGCCGGGAGCCCAGGCGTCCCGGGCCGGCCGGTGCGGGCGAAGGCCAGGCACATCGCACTCATCTGCGTGGCCAGCGGCGCGGCGTCGCGGCCAGGGCCGACCTTCTCGGGCACCAGCGAGACGTTGTCGAAGATGAACGGCACGTCGAGGCCGTGGTGCGCACCCCACCGGCCCCCGTCGATCGGCGTCCGCCAGTCGAACTGGAAGACCCACGTGTGCGCGGCGGCGGCCGCCTGCGCGGCACGGCGGTCCGCTTCGATGACCTGGCCGCGCCACGATCGCGACGCCGTCGTCGACGCGAAGAACACATCGGCCGGCGAATAGGCCGGAAACCAGCGCCGGTAGCTGGCGATGACCTCGCCTCGATCGAGGTCGCCCATGAACGGCGAGTGCGCCTGGAGCTTCGCCGGCAGCGTGTCCCAGGTGAGCGCGAAGATGGCCGGATCGCCGCGCCCGATCAGCGTCCGCGTCTCGCCGGCGGTGTTGCCGAGGATCATCGGGATGCCGGCGGACAGGGGCGGCGCATCGGGATCGAACGGGTCGCGCGAGAGCGACCGCCCGTCCTTGACCGGCCCCATGTAGGCCGGGGCGCGGCTCACCTCGATGAGCTGCGCCATGGGCAGCGACTGAAGCGACTGCACGCGCTCGCGGGGCAGCGACAGCGCCGCGAGCAGCTGCTCCGCATGTCGCGTGGCCGTGCTGACGCGGCTGGCCGTGACCTGCTGCCCGCTCATGGTCAGCACGCGGTGGAAGAGGCCGGCCGCGGACGGCATCGCCATCAGGGTGGCGCACTTCGCGCCGCCGCCCGACTGGCCGAAGATGGTGACGTTGCCGGGATCGCCGCCGAACGCCTCGATGTTGTCGCGGACCCACCGCAGCGCGAGGATCAGGTCGAGGATCCCGACGTTGCCCGAATCGGCGAACACGTCGCCGCCGAGCTCGGCCAGGAACAGGTGGCCGAACACGTTCAGGCGATGGTTGACGCTGACCACCGTGACGTTGCCGCGGCGGCTCAGGCGAGCGCCATCGGATTCCACCTCGTTGCTCGTGCCACCGGAGTAGCCGCCAGGATGGAACCAGACGAGGACGGGGCGCTTGCCGCCGTCACGCAAGCCCGGCGTCCAGACGTTGAGGTGCAGACAGTCTTCGCTCTGCGGCCGATCGCGCAGTCCCGGCTGCGGGGCCACCGGCCCGAACGCGACGGCGTCGCGCACGCCGGTCCACGGCGCCGGCGGGAGCGGCGGCTGGAACCGCCGCGCCGCCGTGTCGGCGCCATACCTGACGCCCTTGAAGACCTTGATGTCGCCGTCCGACAGCCCGCGGATCCGGCCGGCGGTGGTTGCCGCGATCGGGGCGGCCGCGTGCCTGGCGTCGACCGTCCGCGGCAGCCCCGTCGCGACGAGCGCCCCGGCACTCGCCGCGAGGGTGCGCAGCACGGTCCGCCGCGCGATGCCGTCAGGCGAGGACCGCACCTGTCAGGATCTCCTCAAAAGACGAACCGCAGGCCGATCTGGATCTCGCGCCCATAGCTGTCGATCCGCTTGCGGGTGACCTTCCCGAAGTTGCCGCCGCCGAACGTCGTGTCCGGCTGATCCCAGACCAGATGGTTGAGGGCATTGTAGGCCTCGATGCGCGCTTCCAGCCGATAGTGCCCGATCGGGATGGACTTGGTCATCGTCATGTCCACGAACCAGGCGCCGGGCCCGTTCAGCCCGTCGTAGAACGCCGGGTTGGTGCGCGGCGTAAACGCCGGCTGGGCAGCGAACATGCTGGTGTCGAACCAGCGATCGAAGGTCGGCGAATCGAGCTTCGGGTTGCCGCTGACGGCGAGCGCGTTGGTGAACAGGATGGGGCGTCCGGAGTAGGCGCGGATTGCGGTCGTGTACTGCCAGCCGCCGAGGAGGTAGTCGAGCGCAGCGGGCAGGGTCTGCAGGAACATCCGGTCGTGCCCGATCGGGATCTGCCAGGTCACGGCGGCGGTCATCCGATGCTCGGGAAGCGACGGATTGCTCGGCTGCCACCCCCAGCCTTCTTCCCCGCCGCTCTGCAGCACCTGATACTGCTGATCGTCACCCAGCCAGTTCTCGATGCGGTCGCGCTGGAAGGCATACGCCGCGAGGAAGCTGATGCCTGACCGGAAGGGCCGCTGCAGCTTGAGGTCGATGCTGTTCGTCTTCAGGTTGCGGCCGGCGCCGGTGTTGGTCTGGCTGATGGCCCCGTACTGCGGATAGGGCACCAGCAGGCTGCCGAGGGTGACGGTGGCGTTGTTGCGCAGCGAGCCCGGGAATTGGGCCGCCGTCAGATAGTTGCGGAACGGGTTCGCCACCTGCGTGTTGAGCAGGGCGCCGTACTCGTAGGTGTAGACCGGGTCGCGCATGTTGAGGTTGAGCGTGTAGGGCACCCGCGAGCCCTGGTTGTAGAAGTAGGCGATGTCGAAGATCAGGCCCTTCCACAGGTCCTTCTGGAAGGACACCTGGTAGCGGTCGTTGATCTGCGGGCGCAGCTGGTACTCGTCGAAGCTGACCGCGCTGCCGAGGCCGGTGTAGCGCCCGAGCGCCTGCCCGGTCGGCTGCTGGACCGGGTTGTTGCCCGGGAACGGATCCGAGAGCAGCTGCTGCGGACGCCCGTTGGCCAGGCCAAGGGTGGTCGTCGTCTGGGCGTAGCCGGTGTACTGGTTGACGAAGTCGCCGAGCGTGTCGCGGACGTTGCTGATCGGCATCAGGAAGCGGGCGTAGGCGAAGCGCACGACCGCGTCGTCGCTCAACCGGACGTTCACGCCGACGCGCGGCATCAGGTTCTTCCAGCTGGTGTTCCAGGCGCTGCGGCTGTCGTCGCTGGCGAACTGCCAGGCGCCGTTGTAGACCCACCCGTAGCCCTTGGCGGCCATCAACTGCGCGGCCTGCGCCGGCATGGCCGGCGGCGTCGATTGCATCTCGGGAATCGGCTCGCCGAGGTCGAGGCCCTGCGACAGGCGGTTGTCGGGGTCGGTCGCGCCGGGTTCGTACTCCCACCGCAGCCCGAGGTTCAACGTCACGCGCGCACCGACCTTCCAGTCGTCCTGGAAGTAGGCCGAGTAGCCACGCAGGTTGGTGGTCTGGAGCGGCACCAGCCGCGCCGAGGTCTGGTTGTCGAGCCCGCCGAGCAGGAACGTCGCCCACTGGTTGCCGGTGGTGGCGACCTGCGGACTGTCGGAGCTGTTGGCGGTCAACGTCGAGTTGAAGACGAGATTGATCGGCTCGAAGCGCGCCGCCTCGCCGTAGTAGGCGCGGGTCTCACCGCCCCACTTCAGGCTGTGGCCGCCCTGGTAGCGGTTCATGCGGGCCGACAGCGTCCAGGCGTCGGGGTGCTGATACCACTCGCGGCCCTGCCGCCCGAGCCGGTTGTTGGCGTTGGTGCCGGTGCCGGAGGTGACGTCGAGCGCCGGGTAGTAGACGTAGCCGCTGTTGTACAGGGACCCGTACCAGTCGCTCGGCCAGTACGAGGCCAGGCCTTCTTCGCCGAGCAGCAGCGACGGATTGTAGAACTCGTCGGTCATGTTGTAGAAGCTGCCGCGGACGTTGAGCGTCGTCCGGTCCGACAGCAGCCACACGGCGTCGCCGGCGATGCTGAGCCCGTCACGGTTGCTCCCCGACAGCGGGAAGAAGCCGCCGCCGGTCGCCAGCGGGTTGTCCTGGTAGAGATCGGCCTTGAAGAGGCCGGCGCGCGCGAACACCTTGAAGTTGTCGCTGATGTTCAAGTCGACCCGCTGCGAGAAGTTCCAGTACTTGACCTTCTCGGCCACGCTGGTCTGCAGGTTGTCGACGTTGCCGGGCAGGTTCGGCAGCGGCACGTTCTCGAGCATCCGCAGCGCCACCGGGTCGAACATCGCGCTCGGGATCACGTTGCCAGCGAACGGCTGCCGTACGATCAGGCCGGCCGCATCGCGCGTCGAGGTGAACGGGTCGTAGATGGTGCGAACCCGGCCGCTCAGCTGCGATTGGCTGAAGTCGCCGCGGCGCTCGAGCTCGGTCGGCACGGTGCGGACGATCGAGAGCGGACGGTCGTCGTTCCACGTCTCGTAGGACGTGAACGAGAAGACTCTGTTGCGGCGCACCGGACCGCCCAGCGTCGCGCCCATCATCTGCAGCGTGCTGCCGCGCAGCGGCGTCACCCCGGGACCGGTCGTCAACGTCGGATCGGTGCGGGCATTCAGCCCCGGATCGCGGAAGTAGGCATAGCCCGATCCGCGGTAGGCGTTGGTGCCCGACTTCATGTTCAGGCTGATGATGCCGCCCAGACTGTTCCCGTTCTCGGCGTCGACGCTGTTCTTGGAGATCGTGATCTCCTCAACCGCATCGACGGAGGGCGTGTAGGACGTCTTGTAGCTGGCGCCGAGCGGGACGCCGTCGAGCAGCACGTCGTTGGCGCGCCGCGTTCCGCCGCCGGCGTCGTAGTCGTTGGCGTAGGCGTGGTGGTAGGGCCGGTTCTCGTTGGTCGCGGGCGACACCAGCACGGTGGGATCGAGGGCTGCCAGGTTGTAGGGGTTGCGGCCGCCGATCGGCGCCTGATCGATCAGCTGCCGATCGACCGTCAGTTCGGCGCTGCTGGAATTGAAGCGGACGCCGGCTTTGAGATCGCCGTCGACCGTCACCGTTTCCTCGATGACGCCGACCGACAGGGTGAGGTCGGTGGTGACATCGCCTCGCTGCTGGATGCGGACGTTGGTCAGCTCCGCCTTCTTGAAGCCTTGCAGCTCACCGGTGAGGGTGTAGGTACCGGGGTCGACGAAGTCGAAGAGATAACGGCCTTCGCCGTCGCTCTGGCGGTCGACCACCACGCCGGTGGCGGTGTTGGTCAGCCTGACGGTGACGCCAGGCAGCGCGGCCTGGCTCGTGTCGACGACCCGGCCCTGAACGCGCGCGCGATAGTCCTGCGCGTGCACCGGCACGGCCGACAGCCCGAGACCGGCGATCATGCCAATCAGTGCGAGAACTCTCATGACCTGCTCCCTTTCAGCTCAGCGGCCCATCCAGCCGCCGTCCACCACCAGGACGTGCCCGTTGACGTAGTCGGAGGCCGACGACGCCAGGAAGATCGCGGCGCCGGCCAGATCCTCCGGCGTGCCCCAGCGGCCGGCAGGAATGCGTTCGGTGATCTGGCGATTGCGCACCGCATCCGCGCGCAGCGGCGCGGTGTTGTCGGTTTCCATGTAGCCCGGGGCGATGGCGTTGACGTTGATGCGGTGCGCTGCCCATTCGTTGGCGAGCGCCTTGGTCAACTGCATGACGCCGCCCTTGGCGGCGGCGTAGCCGGGCACCGTGATGCCGCCCTGGAACGAGAGCAGCGACGCGATGTTGACGATCTTGCCGCCCTGACCGCGATCGATCATGTGGCGGCCCGCCGCCCGGCTCAGGCGGAAGATGCTGGACAGATTGACCTCGAGGACGGTGTCCCAGTCGTCGTCCGGATGTTCGACGGCCGGCCGGCGGCGGACCATGCCGGCGTTGTTGATCAGGATGTCGAGGCGGCCGTGCACGGCGATCGCCTCGACCATCAGCCGCTCGGTCGCGGCGCGATCGGCCAGATCGGCGGTGAGCGTGGCCGGCGTCCTGCCGGTCGCCGAGGCGATCGCGGCGGCGGTCGCGGCAGCCGGCTGTCGGCTCGCGTGCAGGATGACGTCGGCACCGGCGGCGGCGAGCCCGGCCGCCATCCCGGCGCCGAGACCGCGCGACGCGCCGGTCACCAGCGCGACCTTGCCATCGAGCCGAAAGGGGTCCCGCGCCGTCGCCGCTGCGGTCATCGCGTCGCCTTGGCGGCGTCGAGCCCGGAGGGCGTGGCGGCGAAGTCGGGGTGGACGTTGACGACGCCGTACTGGCGATCCGTGTTCTCGGTGTGGGCCGCCATCATCCACAGGAAATTGATGGATCCGCCAGGCGCGGCGACGTTCGGGTGGTAGCCCTTCGGCATCAGGACGATGTCGCCCTCGCGCACGATGGTCGCGACCTCGGGTTCGCGGGCCTCCGTGTAGAGCAGCTGCACGCCGAACGCCGGCGCCGGCATGTCGATGTAGAGGTAGGCCTCTTCGAGCATCACGGCGTGTTCGTGCGGCGGCCACGACGTCCAGTTGCCCGGCTCGCTGAAGGTGACGCCGGCCATGATCCGGCCGGCCTGGACGTTCTTGCCGATCAGCACGTTCAGATCGCGCTTCGCGGTCGGGCCGCCAGCGGCGACGTGCAGCGACGGATCCCGCTGCACGGCAGCGAAGCGGACGACCTGCACCGGGTGACGGCCGCTCACGGCCGCCGAGATCTCGGCCAGGTCGCAACCGCCGGCACCGGCGCTCACCTCGACGGATGCATCGCGCGGCGCGTAGATCGCGTCGTAACGTTCCAATGTGACGCGGGTCTCGCCGACGTCGATCGTCGCGACGCCGCGAAGACAGATGAGCGCGGTCTCCCGCTCACCCGTGTCGAAGCTGACCGGAGCGTCGCCCGCGTCGAGGATGATCCGTCCGTAGTACAGGTGTCGCATCACCGGCCCGGCGGCCACGGCCTGTGTCCGGCCCTTGCTGGCTGCGGTGTTGCGCACGACACAGGTCGTCGGCGCCAGCGTCTCGCTCGTCATCGAATCGTCTCCCCTTCGGATCAGGCCACTACTTCGGATCAGGCGACCACGGGCGCGGCGAAGGCCGGCGCCGCCACCAATGCCGCCGCACCATGGAGTCGCGGGTGTTCGTGCACCGGCACCGGGCGCAGTTCGGTCTCGGCGGCGGCGGCGGTCACCGTCCGCTCGACGAGGGCGGCGCGGGCGGCGTCGACGATCAGATCCCACGCCGCGGTGATTTCACCGCCGACGTAGATGCAGGTCGGATTCACCGCGTTCACGATCGAGGCGAGGCCGAGCCCGAGGTAGCGGGCCGTCGCGGCCAGCGCGGCGATCGCCTTGGCGTCGCCGCCCCGCGCGCGCGACACGAGATCGTCGATGGTGAAGGTGCGGTGGGCGGCGTCTTCCGGACCGTCGGCCTTGATGGCCCGGCCGAAGTAGCGCTCCAGCGTCGCCCGGTTCGAAATGTAGGCTTCCCAGCAGCCGTTGGCGCCGCACGAGCAGCGCGGCCCGTCGAGCGACAGCGGCAGGTGGCCGAACTCGCCGGCGATGTTGTGCCGGCCGCGCAACAGCTCGCCGTTCAGGATGACGCCGACGCCGACGCCGTCCGAGACGCTCACGAAGACCAGCTCGCTGGGGATCGACACCGCATCGGCGCGCAGCGACCACATCTGCGCCAGCGCGCAGGCCCGGCCGGAGTTCTCGATCTGGACGGGCAGGCCCGTCGCCGCGGCCAGGCCGTCGCGCAGGTGCACGTCCCGCCACCCCAGGGTCGGGGCGTGGAGCACGCGCATCGTGGCGTGCTCGACCATCCCCGGCACCACCACCCCGACTCCGGCGCAGGACTCGACCTCGGGATGCTCGGCGAGCAGCTTCTTGATGCCGGCCGCCAGCACCTCGATCATCGCCTTCGGCTCGCGGCGGGTCGGGAGCGACACGATCCCGGCCAGCGGCTTGCCGAGGAGGTCGGCGAGCATCAGGAACGTCTGGCTGGCACGGATGTCCGCCGCGACGACGGCGCGGCTCCGCGAGTCGATGTAGAGGAACGTCGGCTTGCGGCCGCGCACGGTCTCACCGGTCGCGCCTTCGAAAATCAGCTTTCTCGCCAGCAGATCGTTGACGATCAGCGTGACCGCCGCCCGGCTCACCCCCATCGTCCGGGCCAGATCGGCCCGGGAGATCGGCTGGTGGGTACGCACCAGGCTCAGGACGATCTGGCTGTTGATGTCGCGGCTGGTGCCGCGATGGGCGATGCGAAACTTCGACGGGTTGATGCGGCGCATTTGTCAAACGGCGCAACTAAACATGCGCGGTCAACCTGCTGTTGACAGCCATTCAGAGCGCCTCCTGGAGAATGGCGGCATCCTAGCCGAGGCCGTTTGTTTAATCAAGATACAAATAGCTCAGGCGGAGCAGCGGACGGCCCCTCGAGGCTGGCGACGGCCGATCGGGTACGCTTTGACGATGCCTCCGATAGACCGGCTACGTCTTTTCGCCCTTGCCGTGGCCTCCGTTTTGGTGGCGGCGTGTGGAAACGACGCGCCGAAGAGCGAGGCACCCGCGGCCACCCCCGCCGCGTCGCCGACCGCTCTCACCGAAGCCTGGCGAGCCAAGCACGAGGTCGACTACCGGCGCGACTGGGTCAGCATCGCCGGCCTGTTCCCGCTCGGGCCCGGCGCCAACACCGCCGGCAGCGCCGCCGGCAATGCGATCGTCCTGCCTGGGTCGGTGCCGCCGCAGATCGGCACCTTCACCCTCAGTGGCACGACGGTCCGGTTCGCGCCAGCACGCGGCGTGACCGTCCTGAAGAATGATCAGCCGGTGACGGCCGCGATCGACCTGCGCGACGACAGTGCGCCGGGCGCCGACGAACTGACGGTTGGCACCGTGCGGATGGTCGTGCACGTCAGCGGTGAGTCCCGATCGCTGCGCGTCAAGGATCCGGACGGGCCCCTGGCCAAGGACTTCCGCGGCTTCACGTGGTTCCCGATCGACCCCTCGTACCGCGTCGTCGGCCGCTTCCGGGCGGATCCGCAGCCGACGCAGCTCCAGGTGGCGAACACCTACGGCGACATCGACACCTACACGACGCAGGGCGTCGTCGAGTTCCCGCTCCAGGGGCGGACGCTGCGGCTGCGGCCGTTCACGACGCGCCCGAAGCGCTTCTACTTCGTGTTCAAGGACGCCTCGAGCGGGTCGGAGACCTACGAAGCGGCGCGCTTCCTCTACGCCGACCTGGCCGGCGACGACACGGTGGTGCTGGACTTCAACCAGGCCTACAACCCGCCGTGCGCGTTCAACCCGTTCACGACGTGCCCGATTCCGCTGCGCGAGAACAACCTGCCGATCAAGGTGCTGGCCGGCGAGAAGGCCTACCCGGTGCACGTGCCGCTGTCGCGAGCGAAGAGGAGAACGGACTGACGTCGAATCGATGAACGGCCACCATCAGGCCGAAGCCCAACACCGGACCGGCGCCATACCCAATGAGCGGCGCCGGAGTCAGCCCGGCCACTGAGCACGCGAACAGCACGGCGTAGTAGGCCGCCACCGCGGACAGCCACCGAGCGGCTGGCGACGACCACAGCGCCAACCCCACGATCAGGGCGACGGCACCGGCGACCGCGGCAAGGCCCGCAGCCAGCGAATGAGCCAGCGTCAGGGCGAACACGCCCTCGACGTAAGGCACCGGCTCGAGGGGATCGGGCCTCGAGAAGGCCCACGCCGCAATCAGCCCGATCGCGGCCAGCGTCACGCCCGACCTGAGGGGATCCAGCCGGTATCGCACGCACACGATGGCCATGCCGGCCAGCAACGCCAGCACCTGGGATGCGTCGGGCTGGGTCGCCAGCAGCAGCGCCACCCCGACGGCGGCGGCAAAGGCGATCGAGTTCATGCGTCCGCACCGGGCGGCACACCGCGCAAACCCCGCAAAGAACGACGGCAGCAGCACCGGCGCCAGATAGAGGCTCAGCGGTCCGATCGCCGCCCACCGATGGGGGCCCGGACCTGCGCGCACGAGCGGCGCTGCGACGCCAGCCAGCGTCAGCAGGACGATCGCGGGGGCGGCGGTGGCGCCGCGGCTCAGACGCAGCACCTGGTGTCCCAGCGACGCCAGCAGAGCGGCCAACGCGATCGCCGACAACTGGATCAGCCACAGGCGGCTGTCGACCGCGGCGATGGTAAGAACGAGGCCGCTGGCCACCAGAGGCGGAACCGCGGCGAGGGCGAGCGTGGACGCCCCGCGCCCGGAGGTCATCATCACCACCAGGAGCCTCGCGCTACCACCTGTCCCGGTCAGATCCCAGAGACCGGGTGCGGGACGTACGGCGCTTCGACCGCGGCGATTTCATCCGGCGTCAGTTTCAGCGCGAGCGCGGCGATCGCGTCCTCGAGGTGGCCGGCCCGTGACGCGCCGATGATCGGCGCGGTGATGCCGGCCTTCTGTATCACCCAGGCCAAGGCGACCTGAGCCCGCGGCACGCCGCGCGCGGCGGCCACCGTGGCGACCGCGTCGATGACGGCGCGATCGGCCTCGACCGCGGCGGTGTAGAGGCGCTTGCCGACTTCGTCGGACTCCTCGCGGGCCGACGTCTCGCGCCAGTCACGGGTCAGCCGGCCCCGAGCCACCGGGCTCCACGGGATCACGCCGATGCCTTCGGCGCGGCAGAGCGGCAGCATCTCGCGCTCCTCCTCGCGATAGAGCAGGTTGACGTGGTTCTGCATCGTCACGAATCGCGTCCAGCCGTGCCGCGTCGCCACCTGCAGGGCGGTCGCGAATTGCCAGGCGTACATCGACGACGCCCCGATGTAGCGCGCCTTCCCCGCCTTGACCACGTCGTGCAGCGCCTCGAGCGTCTCCTCGATCGGCACCCGGTCGTCCCAGCGATGAATCTGGTAGAGGTCGACGTAGTCCATGCCGAGGCGCCGCAGGCTGGCGTCGATGCCCTGGAAGATGGCCTTGCGCGACAGGCCCATCGCGTTCGGACCGGGCTTGCCGGTCGGAAAGAACACCTTGGTCGCGACGACGATGTCGTCGCGCCGCGTCATCTCGCGCAGCAGGCGACCGGTGATCTCCTCGCTGGTGCCGTCGGAGTAGCTGTTGGCCGTGTCGAAGAACGTGATGCCGGACTCGACGGCCTGCCGGATGATCGGCCGGCTCCTGTCCTCGTCGAGCGTCCACGGGTGCGTGCCGCGCTCGGGCACGCCGAAGGTCATGCAGCCCAGGCACAGCCGCGACACTTCCACGCCCGTCCGTCCCAGTTTCACGTAGTCCATGCGGCATCGTCCGCAACTGCGGACGGTGCCGTCAAGCGCGGATACGTGGAGGCTGACGCCGGCCGTCACTCCTTCATCGGAAAGAACCAATGGACGTAGCCGCACTGGCTGCAGACGACGCAGTCGCACACCGGGGCCGTCCACTCCATATTGAGGATGGTCGCCGTGCGGCCGGGCAGCTGCGAGCGCCGCCGGTAGAAGGTGTCGTGCTGGCAGACGACACACTGCAGCGGCCGGTCGTGGACGCGCCATCGACACCGCCCCAGCCACGATCTGCGCTACCGTGAAGCCGTGGCGATGCTGCCCCGCAAGCCGACGACCGGACACCTCGCCCGCCGTCTCGCCAAGAACGCGCTGGTCGTCGCCGGCCTGCTCGCCGGCGCGTTGGCGATCGGCGCGGTCGGCTACCATCATCTCGATGGACTGCCGTGGCTCGACGCTGCCCTCAACGCGGCGATGATCCTGACCGGAATGGGCCCGGTCGATCGCCTGGTGACACCCGAGGCGAAGGTCTTCGCGATCGTCTACGCGCTGTTCGGCGGCGTGTTCTTCCTGAGTATGGTGGCCGTGCTGCTGGCCCCGCTCGCCCAGCATCTCTTGCATCGCTTTCACCTCGAGCTCGACGAGCATCGCGAGGCTC
>JBDSLU010000539.1:0-3740 GCA_039916225.1 Vicinamibacteraceae bacterium | reverse complement strand
CGGCGCGTTCGTCCACGAGACGCACCACGCCGCCAAGAAGGACGCGCCGTCCGGCACCGCGCTGCTGCTCAAGGGCGCGCTCGAACGGGGCGGCTTCCCGCGTCCGGTCGACGTCGCCTCGACGCGGGTCGGCTTCGTGCCGGGCATCCACACGGTCGGCTTCGACGGGCCGGCCGAGACCATCACCCTGACCCACACCGTCCGCGATCGCGCCACCTTCGCCCACGGCGCGCTCGTCGCCGCGCGCTGGGTGCGCGGCCGCCGCGGCTGGTTTACGATGCGCGACGTCCTGGAGGTTTGACCATGGCCACCCGAACGCCTTTCACGGGGTGCGGCACCGCGCTCGTCACTCCGTTCACGACCGACGGCGCCCTCGACGAGCCCGCGATTACCCGCCTCGCCCGGCGCCAGGTGGACGCGGGGATGCACTTCCTCGTGCCCTGCGGCACCACCGGCGAGAGCCCGACCCTCGACGCGCGCGAACGGCGACGCGTCGTCGAGCTGGTCGTCGAGGCGGCGGCCGGCCGCGTGCCGGTGATGGCCGGCGCCGGCGGCTACGACACCCGCGAGGTCATCCACGCCGTCGGCGAGATGGCCAAGGCCGGTGCCACCGGCATCCTTTCGGTGTCGCCCTACTACAACAGGCCCACCCAGGAAGGTCTCTACCAGCACTACCGCGCGATCGCGGAGAGCACCTCGCTCCCGGTGATGGTCTACAACGTCGCCGGCCGCACCGGCTCGAACGTCGAGACCGCGACGCTGGTGAGGCTGGCCGAGATCCCGAACATCATCGGCGTCAAGGAAGCGTCGGGCAACATCGCCCAGATCTGCGACGTCCGTCGCAATCTGCCGCCCGAGTTCCTGGTCGTGTCGGGCGACGACGCCATCACGCTGCCGGTGATGTCGATCGGCGGCCAAGGGGTCATCTCCGTCGCCGGCAACGAGATTCCCGGCGAGATGGCGCGCCTCGTCGAGGCGATCGAGCGCAACGACTGGGCCGCGGCCCGGGCCCTGCACCACACGTTCCTGCCCTTGATGATGATCAACTTCGTCGAGTCGAATCCCATCCCGGTCAAGACCGCGATGGCGAAGATGGGCCTGCTGCCCGAAGTGTTCCGGTTGCCGATGGTGTCGCCGTCCGAGGCGTCGCGCCGCCGCATCGAGCGCGTGCTCGCCGACCTGGATCTCGTGCCCGCTGGCGCAGGAGCGGCCCGGGCATGAGCCTCCAGGCCCGCATCGAGTCGCTCGTCGCCGAGACGGATCTGACGGCCCGCAAGGACGAAGCGCGCGAGACGTTCGCCGACCTCCGCCGGGCGCTGTCCGACGGCACCGTCCGCGCCGCCGAGCCCGACCCGTCGACGCCGACGGGCTGGCGCGTCAACACCTGGGTGAAGCAGGGCATCCTGCTCGGGTTCCGCGCCGGCGGCCTGGTCGATGCGTCCGCCGATCACGGCCGCTGGCCGTTCTTCGACAAGGACACGCTGCCGCTGCACGCGTTCACCGTCGCCGACAACGTCCGGGTCGTTCCTGGCGGCTCGACGATCCGCGACGGCGCCTTCGTCGCCGCCGGCGTCATCTGCATGCCGCCGATGTACATCAACATCGGCGCCTACGTCGGTGAAGGCACGCTGATCGACTCGCACGCGCTGGTCGGATCGTGCGCGCAGATCGGCAAGCACGTGCACATCAGCGCCGCGGCACAGATCGGCGGCGTCATCGAACCGGTCGGCGCGCTGCCGGTCGTCATCGAGGACGACGTGCTGGTCGGCGGTAACACCGGCGTGTACGAGGGCGCGGTGGTCAAGGCGCGCGCGGTCATCGCCGCCGGCACCGTGCTCACCGGCTCGACGCCGATCTACGACCTGCCCAACGGCCGCATCATCAAGCCGGATGCCGGTCAGCCGCTGGTCGTGCCGGAAGGCGCGGTGGTCGTGCCCGGCGCCCGCTCGGTCACGGTCGGTGCCGGCAAGGAGTGGGGCCTGTCGCTCGCCACGCCGGTGATCGTCAAGTATCGCGACGCCCGCACCGACACCCGCACGGAGCTCGAGCAGTGGATCCGGTAGCATCGCTCGGACCGGTCGGCCTGACGCGGCGTCTGGTCGACCTCGATTCGACGACGGGTCTGGAGGGCGCCTGCGGGCGCGTCCTGGCCGACTACCTGCGCGGGCGCGGCTTCACGGTGACCGAGCAGCCAGTCGACGCAACGCGCTTCAACGTCCTGGCCACGCTCGACGCGCCCTGCGTCACGCTGTCCACGCACTTCGACTGCGTGCCACCGTTCTTTCCGAGCCGGCTCGAAGGGGGGCGAATCTACGGCCGCGGATCGTGCGACGCCAAGGGCATCCTCGCGTCGCAGGTCGAGGCGGTCGAGCAGCTGCGCGCCGGCGGCATCCGCGACGTCGGGATGCTGTTCGTGGTCGGCGAGGAGCGTGGCAGCGACGGGGCCGAAGTGGCCAACGTCCAGGCGCCGCCGTCCTCCCGCTTCCTGATCAACGGCGAGCCGACCGACAACCGGCTCGGGCTGGCGACCCGCGGCGTCTACCGCGTGCGGCTGCACGCGCACGGGCGGGCTGCGCATTCGTCCTATCCCGAGCTGGGTGAATCGGCGACCGAGAAGCTGATCGACGCGCTGGTGCGCCTGCGGACGCTGCCGTGGCCGGTCGATCCGGACATGGGGACGACGCACTACAACGTCGGCCTGCTCGCTGGCGGCGTGGCGCCCAACGTGACGCCGCCGCACGCGATGGCCGAAATCCTGTTCCGCACCGTCGCCGAGACCCAGGCGGTGCGCGACGTGCTGGCGGCGCTGGCGCCGGTCGTGACCATCGAGGAAGTGCTCGAAAGCGCTCCGATACGCATGCATACGGTGCCCGGCTTCGACACCGCCGCCTTCCCGTACATGACCGACATCGCGCTGCTGCCGCGCTGGGGCAAGCCGCTCCTCTATGGGCCTGGCTCGATTCTCGTCGCCCACACCGACGACGAATACATCGAGATCGCCCACCTCGAGCGCGCCGTCACCGACTACGTCGCGCTGGCGCGGCAACTCCGCGCCTGAATCCCGCGCCGCGGCCGGCCGCCGTACATGAAAACGGCGGGCCCGGTAGGAACCCGCCGTCGACATCGCCAAAAAAGGCAAAGCGCCTAGGCTTTCGGCCGGAACGTCTTGACGAAGTGGATGACCGTCCACACGTCGTCCTTCGAGAAGCCCTCGGTTTTCACACCCGGCATCTTGGGCGACTTCCGCCCGTTCCAGATCTTGTGGAACATCACGCCGTCGGGGTTGCGGGCCGCGCGGGCCGGATCGGTGAAGTCGTCCGGCATGTGATCCGCATCCGCGTCCGGGCCGTCACCCTTGCCGGACTTGCCGTGACACTTCTGGCAATTGTCTTCGTACAGCTTCTTGCCCTTGGCCAAGACCTCAGGCGACTCCGCGATGGGGTTGGCCTCCTGGGCCGCCCCTGGCGGGATCGTCCAGCCGCGGCGACCGGCGCCGTCCCCGCCTTCCTGTGCCGTTGCGATCGCGGCCACCAGCCCGAGCGCGAGTCCTATTGACCCAACCACGAATCGGTTCATCGCCCGATGATACATTCTTCCCGCCATGTCGGACCAGGAGCTGGCGTTTCTCGACGCCGCGTTTCTCGAGAGCGATGAAGCCCGGCCGATCCGCATCATGGCCGAGTACCTCGAACCGCTGCGCCGCTTCAAGGCGCAGAACATCCAGGACACGGTCGTCTTCT
>JBDSLU010000538.1:0-5673 GCA_039916225.1 Vicinamibacteraceae bacterium | reverse complement strand
CCCCCGGCGCGCACGCCTGCGCGCTGGGGTGGAGGCGGGATGCATCGCACGTCGAATGCAGCGGCACTTCCACCACGGCTCCTAGCTGATGCCGGCGGCGCGCAGGCCCTGATAGGTCACGAGCGCGGCGACGTAGGCGAGTGCCGACATGTAGGCGAGCTGGAGCCCGGCCCACTTCATCGAGCCGGTCTCCTGCCGCGTGACCGCCAGCGTCGACGTGCACTGCATCGCCAGCACGAAGAAGACCAGGGCGCTGGCCGAGGTCGCCGGCGTGAACAGCAGCGAGCCGTCGTCGCGCCGGGCGCCGCGGATGCGCGCGATCACGCCGGTGTCGGCGAGGTCGGGATCGTCGGTGCCGCCGAGCAGCACCGACATCGTCGACACGAACACCTCGCGGGCGAGAAAGCTGGTGAGGACGCCGACGGTGAGCTGCCAGTCGTAGCCGAGCGGCGCGAAGGCCGGCTGGGCGATCCGCCCGAGACGTCCGGCGAAACTTTGCTGCTGCTGCGCGCGCGCCTGGAGCGTGTCGGCCTCGGTGAGCAGATCCTGGGCGGCGGCCTGGTCCGCCGTGGCAGCCGCGCGCTGCTGCAGCGCCATCGCCTGGGGCGACTCGCCGGCCTTCGGATACGCGCTGAGCCACCACATCACCACGCTGATGGCCATGATGATCGTGCCGGCGGTCTTGAGGAACGCGAAGCCCTGGTCACGAGCCGAGATCAGCGCGTTGGTGAACGACGGCACCTTGTAGCTCGGGAGCTCCAGCACCATCGGCCGCGCCGTGCCCTTGACCAGCGTGCGTCGCAGCACCGCGGAGCTGACCAGGGCCGAGATCGCGCCGAGCAGGTAGCAGCCGGCGAACGCGACCGCGGCGTAGAGCGGCTGACCGACGAACAACATGCTGGTCAGGAACACGTAGACCGGCAGCCGCGCCGAGCAGCTCATGAGCGGAGCGACCAGGATCGTCGCCAGCCGATCGCGGCGATCCGGGATCAGGCGAGCCGACATGATGCCCGGCAGGGCGCAGGCGTGGCTCGAGAGCAGCGGCACGAAGGCATGGCCGGGCAGCCCGAAGCGACAGAGCAGCCGATCCATCACGAACGCCGCGCGCGCGAGGTAGCCGGTGTCCTCGAGCAGGCTGATCAGGAAGAAGAGCAGGCAGATCTGCGGCAGGAACACCGCCGTGCCGGCGATGCCGCCGATGATGCCGTCGGCGGTGAGATCGCGGATGGCGCCGTCGGGCAGCGTCGTGTTGACCCACGAGCCGAGCTGGGCGAACACCGCTTCGATCAGGTCCATCGGGAGCTGGGCCAGCGCGAACAGCGTCCAGAACATCCCGCCCATCACCGCGACGAACACCAGGATGCCCAGCACCGGATGGGTGAAGGCTACGTCGAGCCGCTGCGTCAGGCTGTCGCCGCCCGAACCGATGCCGGTGACGCTGGCCTCGACCGCCTTGTCCGCCCATGCCTCGAGGGCGCCGTCTCCGTCGAGACTCAGCGGCGTGTGCGATTCGCCGCGGGTGAGGACGCCAGCGACGATCGACGTCAGGCGGTCGATGGCCTCGCCGCGCCGGGCGACGATCGCCACCACCGGACAGCCGATCTCTCGCGACAGCGCCGCGGCGTCGAGGGTCAGGCCGCGCCGCTGGGCGAGGTCGACCATGTTCAGGGCGACGACGACCGGCTCGTCGTAGGCCAGCAGCTCGCCGACGAGCACCAGGTTGCGGGTCAGGTTGCAGGCGTCGACGACGACGACCACCGCGTCGGGTTTGTGGTACAGCCCTTCGCCGGCGAGGACTTCGCGGCAGATGGTCGATTCGGGCGTCGACAGGCCCAGGCGGTAGAGGCCGGGCAGGTCGACGATCTCGGCCTCGACCGGGGCGGCGCCGTTGAGCAGCGTCGCGTGCCCGATGCGGGCCGCGGTCGTGGTGCCGGGGAAATTCGAGGTCTTGGCCCGAGCGCCGCTCAGGCGATTGAAGAGGGTGGTCTTGCCCGTGTTCGGGTTGCCGACGAGGGCGATCCGGTAGGCCACGCCGGCGCCGCTCAGGCCAGCGCTTCGGGCACCACGAACACGCCGCGGGCGAGCGAACGGGACAGCCCGATCCGCGTCGCCTTGACCTCCACGATGCAGGGCTCGCCGGCCTTGCAGACCCGGAGCAGGCAGCGGTCGGTCAGGCCCAGGGCCTTCAGCAGGGCGCAGTCGTCCTTCGCCAGCTCGGCGGAATGGAGGCGCGCCGTGCTGCCGGCGCGCAACTGCGAGAGGGGGATGGGTTGGGCCAGGGAAAAGTTGGCGGACATTCGGTCAGTCGTTCAAACTGCGAACGTTCTCAAGTTTCGTGATCGTAGCAGAAAGCATCACGGACTGAAAGGGTCGGGTTTGTCAGGATTCGGTCCCGCCAGGGTCCTGGGAGCGTGGGCTCACGACCGCCGGAGGTGGGTGTCGTACCAGCGCACCGCCGAGCCCAGGAAGTCCGGCCAGTCGGGCCGCGGCTTGGTACCGGCGCCGAAATCGGCCCCATGGGCGCCGCCAGGCACCCGGACCAGTCCGGCAGGGACTCCGGCCTTCTTCAGGGCGGCCTCCATTGCGACCGACTCGTCGAAGGGCACCGACTCGTCGGCGTCTCCGTGGATCAGCAGGGTCGGCGGCGACGTCGGCGAGACGTGCGACGACGGAGAGGCCTCACGGTAGGTGCGTTCGGTCTTTGGATACTGCTTGAGGTTGGCCGGGTCGGACGGCCAGGGGAACTCGAGGAACCCGGTGACGCCCCCGCCGGTGTCGGCCTTGGCCTGCGCGACGAGGTCGGTCGGGGTGGCTCGCAGCACGATCGCCTGCAGCGTGGCCGGCTCGCGGTTGACCGGGTCGGGGTCGTCGGCGATGCCGGTTGCGGCGAGCATCGCGGTCAAGGCGATGAGGTGACCACCGGACGATCCGCCCATCCCGCCGATGCGCGTCGGATCGATGCGGTAGTCCTTGGCGTGGTGCCTGACGAACCGGACGGCGCGCTGCACGTCCTCGACGGCGCCAGGGTAGTGGAAGCGCGGCACGGCGCGATGGTTGAGGGCGAAGACCGTGTAGCCGGCCTTCAACAGAGACGGTCCCCAGATCGGTATCTGGTTCTGCTTGAGCGGTGTCGCGTCGTAGGTCGTCGGTGCCTGCCAGCCGCTGCCGGAGATGAAGATCACACCGTAGCCGTTCGGCGTCGCCGGCGTGTGCACGTCGAGCACCAGCGCCAGCCCGGAGTACATGCCGTAGACGACGTTGGGCTCGACCGTGGCGCCCTCGGCGAGCGGCTTGGGCTGGGCGCCGGCGCGGCCGGCGCTGAACACGGAGAGGACGAGCGCGAGCAGCGCGAGGCGAAGAGGTGAAGGGGTCATGAGCGAGGTGTGATCTCGACTACGACGACTGCCCGGCCCACGTGCACCTCGTCGCCGGCGGCGAGCTTCAAGCCATCGCGGCCCGGCGGCACCTGGATCAGGCGGCCGGCGCGGGTGACTACGGTGCCGTGCGAGCTCTGCTCGTCGAAGACGCGGTAGGTGCCGGCAGTCGGGATCCACGCGACGTGGGCGTGTGCCCGCGACACCGATCGACTGACCTCGTCCTCGCCGATGAAGGCGATGTCGTTGCGGCGCACGACGCGTCCGCCGGCGTCGGCGACGGTGGGCTGGCGCCCGATGTTCACGCGCTCGCCGTCGCAGGTGACCGTGCGCGGCTTGGCCTGGCCGTGCGTGACGCGCAGCACCAGCGTCGGTGCGACGGCCGGCGCCGGCGCTGCGATGGAGCCGGTCTCTGGTTCGGCGGCCGGCGCCGGCGCCCCCGCATCGCCGGCGGTGACGTGGAAGCGGGCGCCGCTGCGCCAGTCGTCGCCGGCCGCCTTGACGAACTTCACCGTCAGCGAGAAACCGCGCGGCCACTCGGCGCCGGCCGCGTCCAGCGCCCGGCGGAGATCGGCCTCGACTCCGTCGGGGCCGACCAGGGCTTCCTTGAAGAGCCGCTTCTCGGTGGCGTCCGTGGCCACGATGGCGACCGTGACCCGGCCGACCGGCAGCACCCGGCGGCCGCCGCCGACCGGGCGGACGTCGCCAGTCAGGCTCTCGACGACGGCGCGGCGGATTTCCAACGGCTCGCGCGGCGGGCGCCCGCCGACCAGGCGCTCGAGCGTGCCTTCGAGCCGGACCAGGCGGTCGCGAAACTGGATGGGCATTTCTGACTCAGGGGCTACGGAATGATCCCGAGACTGCGGGCCGCCGACACCACGTCGCCGGCGAGCGGGACGGCCGCCCGGGCGCCGTAGCCCCCATTCTCGACGATCACGGCGATGGCGATCCGCTTTGGCCCCGCCGCGGGCGCGAAGCCGATGAACCACGAGTGCGACGGCGCGCCGGCGATCTCCGCGGTGCCGGTCTTGCCGGAGATCTCGGCTTCGTGGCCGGCCAGCGACGACGCGGTGCCCCCGGTCACGACCCGGCGCATCGCCCGCGCGATGCGATCCGCGGCCGCCGGCTCGAGGATCCGCCGTGTCGGGACTGCGACCTGCTGCGGGTCGAGCACCCAGCGACCGGGCGCCATCTCGCCATGGGCCGCCATCGTCGCCGCGACGCGCGCCATGCGGAACGGCGAGGCGAGCACTTCGGCCTGCCCGTACGAGGCCCAGGGCAACTGCGCCTTCAAGTCGTCGACGGTGTCCTGGGTCGAGGTCGCGAGCTCGAACGCGTCGGCGGTGCCCTTCAGCGTGCGCGGGCCGACCGCCATGCCGAGCTGCGCGAAGTAGGCGTTGCACGAGACGCGCAGGCCCTCGTCCAGCGTCACGTCGCCGTGCGCCGCATGATCCGTGACGTCGTCGCGGACCGGACGCCGCCAGCCGGGGAGCTGGATGCCGACGCGCCCGTCCGGCAGCGGCCGGCAATCGAAGTGCCGCTCCGCGACGTCCGAGGACGCTCGCAGCGCCGCCGCCGCGGTCACCAGCTTGAAGGTCGACCCGGGCGGATACTGGCCGTAGCGCGCCCGATCGAGCAGCGGCAGCTCCGGACGCTGAGCATCCTCCTCGAGGCCGACGCGCCCGCGATCGAGGCGCGGCCACGGCGCGCTGACCGACGCCAGGACGTCACCGGTCGCGACGTCGAGCACGACGACCGCTCCCTTGGAGAGGCCGAGGTCGCCGAGACGCCGGCCGAGGATCGACGAGGCGCGGGCCTGCAGGCGGGCGTCGATGGTCAGCTTCACGTCGCGCGGCCGGTCGCGGATGGCGCGCGCACCCAGGTGGAGCGGATCGTCCCGATGGTCCCAGAGCGCCAGCAGCTCGGAGTAGTCCTGGTAGCCGCGCAGGCGGGCGTCGAAGTCGCGTTCCACGAACGAGGAATTGGTCGCCGCCCAGTTGGCCTTCGAGACCGAGTCGCCGAGCAGATGGAAGGCGCCGCCGCCGAGGGGATAGCAGCGCTCGGCGGGAACGCGAGGCGGGGCGCCTGCCGCGGACTGGGCGCGGGCCGCGGAGCCGTTCTTTCCGGGGGCATCGAGCCGTCTCCGGACCGCCGTGGCACCGCCGTCCGCCGTGCCGCACGGACCGACGCCGAGCGCGGCGTACTCCTTGGCGTGCGTGGTGACGTCGAGCGTCGAGTCCATGGCAATCGGCAGGCCGCTGCGATCCAGGATCGCGCCGCGCTGGAGGAACCGGGCCAT
>JBDSLU010000537.1:0-3381 GCA_039916225.1 Vicinamibacteraceae bacterium | reverse complement strand
TCAGTCCGGCGACGCCGGCACCGATCGCCAGCAGGGCGCTCTCGATCACCAGCGATCGCAGGAGCCGGGCCCGGCTGGCGCCGAGCGCCGCCTGGATCGCCAGCTGCGGCATCCGGGCCAGGCCGCGGGCGATCGACAGACCGGCAACGTTGACGGCCGCGACCAGCCAGAGCAGCAGCATGGCGCCGGTCAGCATCCAGGCAATGGCGCGGGGGCGCGCGCCGCTCAACTGCTCGCGAAGCGGCACGACGCGCACGCCGCGTCGGACGTCGTCGCCCGGCATGGTGGCAGCCAGCCGCTGCGCGATGGCCTCCAGCTCGCGCTCCGCCGGCTCGATGGCGGCGCCCGTGGCGAGACGGACGAACACGAACCACGGTCCGCTGCCCGATGCGACGCGTCGCGCTTCCCAGTCGGCGAACATGGTGTGCGGCTCCCACACGTCGGCGTCGAAGCCGGCGTCGCCGATCGAGGCCGGCAGCACGCCGATGATCTGCGAGGGTTGTCCGTCGACCAGCACGGTCGCGCCGATCGCCTCGGGCGACGATCCGAAACGGTCCTGCCAGACGCGATGGCCGAGCAGGGCGACCCGCTGTCGCTCGGTGGCGTCGCGCTCGGTGAAGAGACGGCCGCGCACCGGCGTCACGCCGAGCAGCGCGAACAGGTTGGGCGAGACGCGGGCGCCGCTCACCTGCTCGAGCTCGCCGGCATGGCCGAGCGTGAGCGACACCGGATCGAGCACGGCGACGTCTTCGACGCTGCGGCTCTGCTGCCGCCACGCCTCGACGGTGCCGAACGCCGAGCGTCCTTCGCGGACGTTGCGGCTCGAGACTTCCGTCCACACCACCGCCAGGCGGTCGACTGCTGGAAACGGCAGGCGTCGCCGTAGCACCGCGTCGAGGACGCCGAACATCGCGGCGGTGGCGCCGATCGCCAGCGCCAGCGTCACGATCGCAGTGAGTGTGAAGCCCGGGCTGGTCCGGAGCCGGCGCAGGGCCCGTACGACGAAGAAGCCGCCGACGGCACCAATGTCAACCGCCACGCGACACAGCCGGTGCGCCGCTTCCAGTGGTGGGGCTGGCTCGGAGCGATCGGCGGCTACATGGCCGGCAACGGCTACGTCTGGCCGTTTGCCGGCGAGACCTGGCGCGCCCACTTGGACACGCCGGGATCGCGCGACCTCTCTCACCTGAACACGTTCATCACGGGTCTCGACTGGCACACGCTGGTGCCGTCCGGCCTCGACGGCATGCGCGAGCTGATCACGCGAGCCGGATCATGCGTGCGAGCGCCCGACTACATCGCCGCGGCGGCGGCGCGGGACGGCAGCCTGCTGGTGGCCTACGTGCCACCAGAAGGCGCCGGCTCGTTCGATGTCGATCTGCGCGCGATGCGGGGCCTCGCCCGCGCCCGCTGGTTCGATCCGACGGACGGCAGCTGGCGCGCCATCGCGGACGCGCTGCCCAACGCCGCGCCGCACACCTTCCGCCTCCCCGGCCGCAACGCGGCGAAGGAGCGCGACTGGGTGCTCGTGCTGGATGCGCCGCCGGCGGCACGCTGAGTGTGCCGGTTCAGCCTTCGATGGTGTAGATCTCGCGCCGGCCGCTCACCACCAGGTCGTGATAGTCGGCCATGATCTTCTCCATCTCCTTGGTCTCCGCGCCGCCCTCCTGGCCCATCTTCATGAACGCCTCGAGGCTCTCGACTTCGATCTCGCTGACAATGGTCCAGTAACGCTCGGCGCTGAGGTCGGTCATGATGCGCATCTTGCCCATCCCCTTGCCTTCGCTGAGCTTCTTCATTGCCTTGTACTTCTCGACCATGGGTCGAACTTTGCCCGGCTTGCAGAACATCAGGTCACGGATCAGCAACATGTAGGACTCCTCGTCAATGGCGGGCAGACGCGCCCAGTGCTATGACGAGGAACCTGCAAGCTCCTGACCGTCGGCGACGGTCGAGCTCGCGGTGAACCTGACCGCCGGACGACAGTCGCGTTCCGCGGGTGAGCGATCGCGCATCCGGCGTGGCGAGCGGCCCGCGCCGAACCGACGATCGCGCTCCGCGCCGACTAGCGCCGCCCCGTCAGCCGCCGTTGGCCTTGCGCAGCTGCCGCATCTTCACGCCGAGCGCGTGCAGCGCCTCGCGGTCGAGCACGCCCCTGGCGATGGGGAACATCTTCCGTTCCTCTTCCTCTATGTGGTGCTCGATGCCCTCCTGCAGCACCTTGAGCTTGGCGCCCCAGCGCTCGTCACTCTTCGGCATGCGCTGCAGTTCGCGCAGGAGCACGTCGGCGACGTGGTGCTCCTGCGAGCCTTCGAGCACGACCTGACGCGCCGCCTTGGAGGAGGTAAGGGCGGGGTAGAGCAGCTTCTCCTCGAGCAGTTCGTGGACGTTCAGTTCGGCGGTCAGATCGGCCAGGAGCTTGGTCCGGCTCTTGACGCCGCGGGTGGTCGTCGCGGCGCCCTGCTCGAAGAGCGCCTCGAACCGTCGATGGTCGGCCTCGAGGAGGGCGATGGGATCGTACTCGTCCCGGGCCCACGGCAGCAGCCTGATCGCCGCCGCCACCGCGCCCGACACCATGGCCGTGGCAGTCGCCAGGGCCGTCGGTGGCGGCACCCGCTGCGCCTTGGCCTTGCGCGTACCAGCGGCCCGCGCCGCCGTCTTGCGCCGGGCCACGGTCTTCGTCGCCACGGCCTTCGTCGCCGCGGTTTTCGTCGCCGCCTTCTTCGTCGCCGCCTTCTTCGCGGTCTTCGTCCGGCGTCGGCCGGCAGTCCGAGTGTCGGGTCTGGCCATCGTCGTGCTCCTCCTCGGGTTCGTTCGCGTCACGACTCGCGACGGGCGCGCGTCCTGGCCGCCTTCTTCGCAGCCGCCTTGCGGGCACTGGCCGGGCGACTCCGGGCGGCCGCTATGGCGTGCCGCGACAAGGCGGCATGCGACGCGGCAACCTTCGGCTCATCGGCGAGTGCCTTCTTCGCGGCGCGCGACCGCGCCGCGGACGGCTTGGTCGTCTTGCCGGCTCGCGCGCTGTCGCTCTTGGCGCTGCGCTTGGTCCGCTCGCTGGCCGTCTTGGGCGGCGGTGGCAGCTTCACGCCGGCGCGGCGGGCTTTCGAGAGGCCGATGGCGATTGCCTGCTTGGCCGACCGGGCGCCGTGCTTGCCTTCGCGAATGTGCTCGATCTCTTCGTGGACGAACTCGCCCGCCTGCGTCGTTGGTGCCTTGCCTTGACGTTTGGCCGCGCGGGCTCGCTCGACGGTGCTCTTCTTGGGCATGCTTCACTCCTGCGAATGAGATTCGCTGGCTCTTTCGATGCACGGCGGATGCCAGAACCGCCTCGACCGAACTCCGCCAACGATAAAATCGAGTCGATCATGACGTCCACTCGCG
>JBDSLU010000536.1:0-6090 GCA_039916225.1 Vicinamibacteraceae bacterium | reverse complement strand
GATCTTGCCGGTCTGCCGCCCCGTCGTGACGTTGCCGATCACGTAGACGCCGGGCACGTTGCTCTCGAACGTCGCGGAGTCGAACGCTGGCGCCAGTTCCACCGGGTCGAACGAGACGCCGGCGTGCGCCAGCAGCGTCGTGTCCGAGTGATAGCCGGTGAGGAGGAACACCGCGTCCGCTGGCAGCGACTCGGGGGTGCCGTCGGCACGCAGGATCTCGACCGTCTTGGGCGTGACACGGGTCACCCGGGCGCTCATGCGGGCGGCGATCGAGCCTTCCTTGACGCGGTTCTCGAGATCGGGCCGCACCCAGTACTTGAGTCCCTTTCCCCAGTCCTCGCGGCGGTGGACGATGGTCACCTTGACGCCGGCGCGGTACATCTCGAGGGCCGCGTCAGCGGTCGAATTGGCGCCGCCGACGACGACCACGTTCTTGCGGAAGTAGGCGTGCGCCTCGGTGTAGTAGTGCGAGACGTGCGGCAGGTCTTCGCCGGGGATGTCCATCCGGTTCGGCAGATCGTAGGCGCCGGTGGCGATGACGACGGTACGCGCCGTCCACGTCTTCGGCCCGTCGTCGGTCGTCGTCGCCACGACCAGGTGCCCGCCCTCGCGCGCCACCGACGACACCGTCTGCCCCAGCTCGATGGGCAGCTCGAAGGTGTCGACGATGCGCCGGTAGTAGCGGAGCGCCTCGGCGCGGGTCGGCTTCTCGTACGGCGTGGTGAACGGGATGTTGCCGATCTCGAGCAGCTCGGGGGTCGTGAAGAACGCCATCTGCAAGGGAAAATGCAGGATGGTGTTGACGACGACACCCTTCTCGAGGACGACGTGGCTGAGACCGTGGCCCTTGGCGGCGATCGAGGCGGCGAGACCGGCCGGACCGGCACCGACGATGACGACATCGTAGACTGACATCCACCCGATCCTAACAGGCTGGACGCGGCGATGCCGCGTCGCCGCTTCTCCCAGGAATCCCCACGCCGATGCACGACGACGATTCCGCCCGCTCATCACTCACCCGGCGCCGCTTCCTGCAACTGTCCGCGGCCGCTCCGTTGTTGACCCAGGCGGCGCCGGCGGTGCAGCGTGACGCCTCGGCGCGGCCGCTGATCACCTCGGGCGTCCAGAGCGGCGACGTCGAGGCGGATCGCGCCGTCGTCTGGTGCCGCACGGATCGGCCGGCGCGCCTGCGCGTGCGTTTCGGCACGACCGACAAGCTGGTCAATGCCCGCGAGCGCGTCTCGGCGCCGACGTCCGCCGACGCCGACTTCACCGCCAGGCTCGACCTGACGGGTCTGCCGCCGGGCCAGCGCATCGTCTACGAGGCCCGGTTCGAAAGCGCCGGCGGCGCGCTGAGCGAGCCGGTCCGGGGCGCGTTCCGGACGCCGGCCCGGACGTCCGCCCCGGTGCGCATCGTGTGGGGCGGCGACGTCTGCGGCCAGGGGTGGGGCCTCGACGAGGCGCATGGCGGCATGAAGACCTTCGCCTCGATGCAGGCCGTCGAGCCGGACCTGTTCATCCACTCCGGCGACCTCATCTACGCCGACGGGCCGATCTCCGAAACGGTGCGCCTCGACGACGGCTCGACCTGGCGCAACCTGGTCGAGGACGGTGTCGGCGAGGTCGCCCAGACGCTCGACCAGTTCCGCGGCCGCTATCGCTACAACCTGCGCGACGCGCACCTGCGCGCCTTCAACGCCGAGGTCCCGATGGTCGCGCAGTGGGACGACCACGAGGTGCTGAACAACTGGTATCCGACCGAGGTGCTCGGGGACGCCGGCAACGACGCCCGCTACACCGAGAAGCGTGTGGCGATCCTGGCGGCGCGCGCCAAGCAGGCGTTCTTCGACTACACGCCGATTCGGGAGCAGCGCGGGGGGCGCCGCGATGCGCGACAGGTGTATCGCGTCGTGCGCCGCGGACCGCTCGCCGACGTCTTCGTGCTCGACTGCCGCACCTACCGTGGCCCCAACACCGACAACCTCCAGGCCCAGCCGGGCCCCGAGACGGCGATGCTGGCGGCGACGCAACGGGCGTGGCTCGAGGAGGCGCTGGCCCGCTCGACCGCGACGTGGAAGATCATCGCCTGCGATCAACCCCTCGGCGTCGTCGTGCCGGACGGCAAGTTGCAGGAAGGCTTCGCCAACAACGATCCACGCACGCTGGGTCGCGAGCACGAAGTAGCCGCTCTTCTCTCGGCGCTGAAGCGCCGGCGCATCCGCAACGTGCTGTTCGTGACCGCCGACGTCCACTACTCCGCTGCGCACCACTACGACCCGGGCCGCGCGACCTACACCGACTTCGATCCCTTCTGGGAGTTCGTCGCCGGCCCCCTGCACGCCGGCACGTTCGCTCCCGGCGTGCTCGACGCGACGTTCGGCCCCGAGGCCGTCTTCACCTCAGGAGCGCCGAAGCCCAATCGCCCGCCGAGCGACGGACTGCAGTTCTTCGGTCAGGTGGCCATCGATCCGGCGACGCGCGCGGCAACGGTGACGCTGCACGACCGCGACGGTCGCACGATCTTCACGAACGTGTTGCCGCCCGCCGCCTGATTTCGGTGGTGTCGGCGCCGGCGTCGGCTGAATGCGCGGCGGATCACGCGCGCGGCTTAGACGCGCGGCATCGGCGGCAGCTTGCCGACAGTGTCGAGGCACGACGGGCACACGGCATGCGTGAAGCGGTAGCCGTGCTCGGCCAGGTACTGGTCGATCGGCTCCCACTCGTCCTTGTCGCCGCGGATCTTCTTGCAGTAGGAGCAGATCGGCATCAGCGTCCGCAGGTGGTGCTCGCGCTGCCGGCTCTCTTCCAGCTCCTGGATGCGATCGGTCAGCGCGCGGTGCAGGTTGAGGATGCGCATGCCGGCATGCAGCCGGGCCATCAGCTCGACGCGGTTGAACGGCTTCGACAGGAAGTCGTCGGCGCCGGCTTCGAGCGCCTCGGCGAGGTCTTCCGGCGAATGCCGTGCCGTGAGCATCACCAGGTAGGGCTGCAGGCGGATCTTCGAGGCGCGCACCTGCCGGCAGACCTCGGGGCCTTCGAGACCGGGCATGCTCCAGTCGAGGATGGCCAGCGACGGCGCGCCGGGCACGATCAGCTGGGCGCACGCTTCCAGTCCGTCGACGACGAACTGCACCTCGTGGCCCCACAGTTCCAGCGTGCGTACCAGCAGGGTGCGCGAGACCGAATCGTCGTCGGCAATGAGGATGTGCACGGGGGGGCCTGCGACCGGAATCAGCGACGTTGGCGGCGCGGTTTGGGTGGAGGTGGCGGCGGCGCCGGCCGGTACTCGATCTCGACGCCGCTGATGACGGCGTAGGGACGTCCCGGCGCCGTCACGACTTCCGTCCCGCCGATCCGCTCGATGGTCAGGCGCGCGCCGGTGATGACCACCTCGCCGACCGTGTCCGGCACGGTCAGGACAACCTGCTCGACGCCGGTCGGCGCGACGGCCTTGACGCCGCCGGGGCCGGCGCCGCCGCCGATGCGCTCGACCAGATCCTTCTCGGTCCGGAATTCGTTGCGGACGACGGCCTCGCCGAGCATCTCGCCCGTGCCCGACGCCACCTTCAGCATCGCGGTATACCGGGCGAACGCCCGGCCGGCCTTGACCTCGCTCTCGGAGTAGGTCTGCCGGTTGTGGAGCGCGAAGGCCAGTGTCAAGGGGCCGGTGTGCGGCGGCAAGGTGATGCGCAGGCCGGCGGCAGGGTCGGCACCGCCGAGCACGTCACAGTAGAGACGCTGGGTGGTGATGCCGTTGCCCAGGATCGAGGGACACTGCATCAGGGGCGCCTCGCGGACGGGGGCAGCGACCTTCGCCGCCGACGCCGCGGCGCGGCTCGTCGACGGTCGGGCGGCGGGCTTTTTCGCACGCGTGCGGGACGTCTGCGCATCGGCTGACGCCACCGCCGCGAGCCCGAGTAGGATGATGACGACCGTGCGACGCACCAGGGTCCGGGGCACCGAGCAAGCATACCGCCTCGCCGGCCGGTGGCGGCGCGCGCGCCGCGGGTTCTGACACACCGATGACCGACGATGCCCCCCACCCGCTCGACGACGCCGACCTGCATCGGCGGCTGGTCGATCTGTCGAGCGATTTCCTTTTCGTCTGCGACCTCGACGGCCGCCTGACCTACATCAGCGACGCAGCCACGCGGACGCTGCACTACGCCGCCGCCGAGCTGGTCGGGCGCGATGCGCTGTCGCTGGTTCGCGAGGACGCGCGCGAGGAGGCGCGATCGTTCTTCTGCCGCCAGCTCGAGCGTGGTCTCTCGGATACCTATTTCGAGCTGCCCCTGCTGACCCGTGGCCACGCCACCGTCTGGGTCGGCTTGCACTTGCGGCTGATCGTCACCGACGGTCGAGCCCAACGGCTCGAAGGCGCGGCCCGCGACGTCACCGATCGCCGCCGCGTCGAGGACGCCCTGCAACAGAGCGACGAGCGCTATCGGCAGGCCTTCGACGAGAACCTCGCCGGCATTTTCGTGGCGTCCCCCAACGGCCAGATTCGCAGCTGCAATCCCGCTTTCGTGCAGATCTGCGGCTTCCCCTCGCTCGCCGACGCACTCGGCGCCAACCTCGGCGCGCTCTATCCAGACGGCGGCCTGGTCACGACCGTCGAGCGGGTCCGCCGCGACGGCGCGGTGCGCCAGCACGAGAGCACCATGGCCCGCGTCGACGGCCGCGCCATGCCCGTCATCGAGAGCCTGGTCGGGCGCTTCGACGCCGACGGCGAGCTGACCTCGATCAACGGCTACATCTTCGACGACTCGCCGCGCAAGGACCTCGAGGCGCAGATGCGCCAGTCGCAGAAGATGGAAGCCCTCGGCCGGCTGGCCGGCGGCGTCGCGCACGATTTCAACAACGTGCTGATGGTCATCAACGGCCTCAGCGAGACGGTGCTGTCGATCCTCGAGTCGACCAGCCCGGTGCGCGAAGACCTCGAGGAGATCCTCGCCGCCGGACGCCGCGCCGCCGGCCTCACCGCGCAGCTGCTCGCCTTCAGCCGCAAGCGGGTGCTGCTGCCGACGACCTTCGATCTCGACGAAGCCATCGGCACCATGCAGCCGATGCTGTGCCGCCTGCTCGGCGCCGACATCGCCCTGGCCGTCGAGCCGTCGCCCGAACCGAAATGGATCGTCGCGGACCGCGGCCAGATCGAGCAGGTGCTGCTGAATCTCGCCGCCAACGCCCGCGACGCGATGCCCGAAGGCGGCCAGCTGCGCATCAACGCCAACATCGAGCTGCGGGCCTACGAGATCGGCCACGACGTGCTGTCGGCGCCGGAAGTGGTGCTGCGCCTCTCCGACACCGGGCAAGGCATGTCGCCGGACGTGCTGGCCCGCCTGTTCGAGCCGTACTTCACGACCAAGGCCCGCGGCAAGGGCACCGGCCTCGGCCTGTCGACCGTCTACGCGATCGTCTCGGAGAGCGGCGGCCGCATCACCGTCGAGAGCCATCGTGGCGTCGGCACCACGTTCGCGATCGCCCTGCCGCTCGCCGTCCCGCCCGAGTACGCCATCGGCGTCGACCCGCATCCGTTCTTCTTCTTCGGCGCGGATGCCGAGCGCGGCGCCCAGACGATCCTCGTCGTCGAGGACGAAGTGCCGGTGCGGCACCTGGTCACCAGCACGCTGCAGCGGGCCGGCTACACCGTCCTCTCGGCCGAGGACGCGACGTCGGCGATGGGCCGCCTCAAAGGCCACGGCGCGCCGATCGCCCTGCTGTTGACCGACGTGATCATGCCGGGACGCAACGGCCGCGAGCTGGCCCGCGACGCGCTGGAGTTCCAGCCGGGCCTGCCGGTGCTGTTCATGTCCGGTTACGCCGATCGCACCTTCGGGCCGGATGGGCCCGGCGGCCTCGGCGACGCGTTCCTGCAGAAGCCGTTCGCGCTGGACGTGCTGGTGGCGCGGGTTCGCCAAGTCATCGGCGCGTCGCCGCGGCCAGCGGACAAGGAAGACCCGGCCGACGCGCCGCCGCCGGACGGACCGGCCGTCAGCGGCGGCTAGGTCCGGCGGATCAGCGTGAGGAACTCGGAGCGGGTGCGCGGGTCGTCGCGGAACGTGCCGAGCATCGCGCTGGTCACCGCCG